>NZ_JBHSFP010000046.1:0-48113 GCF_042654065.1 Sphaerisporangium dianthi
CGCGGGTGCGCCTTGAAGTACTTCGCCGAGGCGGCGGACAACTCGGGGCTCAGCGACTCGTGGCCGTCCGCGGAGACCTCGGCGTGGGTGTGCACGTCGATCGCGACCAGATCGGCGACGTTCATGAAGGGATCTGTCACGCGTTCAGCCTCTCGCGCCGGGCGGACACGACGATAGTGCCGGCCCGCACCGTGGTCGAGGCGCTCAGCTGTACGTGACGGACTGCAGGGCGCAGGTGGTGACCCACGGGCCAGGGGAGACCGGGGCGGTGGAGCAGCCCCATGCGGCGGTCACGACGGTGGTTCCCGCGGGGATGCTCGTCCACCCGCCCGACCAGCCGTAGTCGCCGTACTGATGGCCGCTGCTGCACAGAGCGGAGACCCCCACGGAGGTGTCACTGCTCGGCAGCGTCAGCTCGAACTGCCACGCGTGCGTGGCCGGAATCGCGGTCATGGAGTTCAGCGACATCGACGTACCCGAGGGCGAGGCGATCCCCCTCGCCTCGTAGGCGTACCAGTCCCTGGTGTCCCCGTAGTAGTTGTTGTTGAGGCAGTCGATCGTGCCCCTCACCGTGATGGTGGCGGCGGCGGCGGGTTGCTGTGCGGACATCACGAGCAGCGCGCTGCTCGTGACCAGTGCCGAACCGAGCGCCAGCGCTCGCCGGACCGATCTCCTGGTGACCATGGCGCCCTCTCCTGCGGCTGCGACTCCTCTTTACAGCGAATAAGGCCACAGCCCTCCAGCCTGGTCAACACCGGCGTGGTTTCGCCGGGCCGAAACGCTCATCCCGCCATGGCGGAAAGGAGTGCGCGCCTCGCAGGCCTGGTCTTATGCGCCGAGCGGGGACCGGCGAAGGAATGAAACCCACGTACAGGCGGGCGAGCCTCGCGTTGTGCTCCCGCTGCCGGTCTCTTCGACCTCATTGCCGTACTCCTTGACGAGGTGGAGGCGACGCGACGGCCGCGCCCATGGAACGCGGCCAGGAGAAGCCGACGGGTGTCGGCCCGGTCCCGCGCGAGGATCGCCGCGGGACCGGGCCGCGAACGGCCGCTCCCGAAACGCCCTCAGCGGTGGCCGTCGAACCGATTCGCATATGCGCGCGGCCGTGCCCGGCCTCGCCGCACACCCGAAGACGGGGACGACCACATTGTTAACGCTAACTACTGTCTGGCAGACCCGGCGCTCCCACCATCGGCGGTTGGAGGTGACGCCAGGCCAGCGAAGCACACACGACCCTCATGGCACCTGTCAAGGGTCCGGTCCGCCCCCTCGATTCGCCGGGAGCGCCAACCGGTCCCTTGCCAGCGACGCTCGCCCGGCCTGCGGGCGTGCGAGGGATGAAACATTCACAACCTCTCGCCTCTGCGGATGTGAGGACGATCACCCCGATGAGGTGACAGACCAGGGGGAGCGGTCGATACATCCCATCTATGAGTATGAAAGATACGCGACCGAGCAAGATCGAGAGATAGGTCTCCGGGGCGCGGCACGCGGCTGTTCGGGCTGGTGAGCAGGGAGATGGCGCCGGCCGCGCCGGAGGCCGGCGCACCGAGTCCGGAAAATAGGCATACCTAAGGTCTTGACGCGCCGAGGTCGATCGGAACGTAATTGGTAGCCAAGACCTCGGGTGACACTACTTTCGGGGCCTTGTACGGCTGGACCACATCGGCGGGTGTGGAGGCGCTTCGTGGCTCCTCCGCATCGTGGTCGGCCACGTCGGCTTCCACTGCCTCGCTTCAGAGACATCCCATGTGATGCCCGCGGGGCCGCGCTCAACTTGGAGAAGCACGTGACCGATCGAAACGAGCTTTGCGCACGAGGCGATCCTCGAAGGGGCCGACCGGCCACGCCGGGTACGGCGCGGTGCTCGCCACCGTGGTCGCGGGATACCTGACCCGAGCCGCTCTGCCGGGCCAGGCAGAGGAAGCGCCTCGTCTCCCGGCTTCCACCGGAGCCGGTGGAGAGGCGCGCCTGTCCGGCCGCCTGAAGGCCACGTAGGGCCTCGCACCACCGGGGGCGGGTATCACCCCGCGCCCTGGGGATCGGCGGCTCCCGATCCGTGCGTCACCAGGGAGCTGGAGCACACGACCACATCCGCGGGTTCGTCACCCTGACGGCGCAGGGGATCGCCCGGCCAGGTCGTTCCGGTCACCGTGCCGCCCCGCATCACGGCCCGCCCAGGCGCGGATCCGTGGGCAGGTCATCGCCGCATGTCCCCATGCGACGGCCCGACCTGTCCCGGAGAGGGCGCGAGGCGACCTCACCCCTCTCCCGTCCGGAACCGGCACCCGGCGGTTCCATGTCAACGGTGCTCGCCACCCGCGGACGAGGTCGATCGGCACGACCTCACCGCGAGGCCGCGCATCCGGACACGGCGCGGCGACACCGGCCAAAGGTGGACCCGCGGCCGGGACCACCCCCCGTTCCACACCGGTGCCAGGGCGGCCGACCGTCCCGGCACCGGGAGCAGAGACGGCACTCTCTGCCCCAACGCCACCGGCAACAGCGCGACGGCGCGCGCCTTTGCCCCGGCCCGAGTTCTTCATCAGGAAGGAATACCTGCTCATGTCACGACATTCGTGGCGCGCGATGCTGGCCACGGTCGCGCTGGTCGTCCCCGGAACGTTGGTGGTCACCGCTCCGGCGGCCAACGCTCTGACCATTCCGGCGTCCGATTACCAGGCGATCAATCTGGCCAGCGGTGGCGGCGAGCTGGGTGAGGCGATGTCGCTGGCGGTGCTGCCGAACCGGTCGGTCCTGCACACGGCGCGTGACGGCACACTGCGGGTCACCGACGCAAGCGGAAACACCAAGGTGGCGGCCAAGCTCAACGTCTACAGCCATGACGAGGAGGGCCTGCAGGGTGTGGCGGTGGACCCGAACTTCGCGTCGAACCGGTACGTCTGGCTGTACTACTCGCCGCGGCTGTCCACTCCCAGCGGCGACGCTCCCACCAGCGGCTCGTCGAGCACGTTCGACTCGTGGAAGGGACACCTGAACCTGTCCCGGTTCACGCTGAACTCGGATGAGACGCTCAACCTGTCCAGTGAGAAGGTCGTGCTGGAGGTCGCCAACGACCGGGGCCAGTGCTGCCACGTCGGCGGTGACATCGACTTCGACGCGCAGGGGAACCTGTACCTGACCACGGGTGACGACAGCAACCCGTTCGAGTCGAGCGGCTACTCCCCGCTCGACGAGCGCACCGACCGCAACCCGCAGTTCGACGCGCAGCGTACTGCGGCCAACAGCAATGACCTGCGGGGCAAGCTGCTGCGCATCAAGCCGCAGGCCGACGGCACCTACACCATCCCGTCGGGCAACCTGTTCCCGCCGGGGACGGCCAAGACCCGCCCCGAGATCTACGGCATGGGGTTCCGCAACCCGTTCCGGATGAGCGTGGACAAGGCGACGGGCGTCGTCTATCTGGGTGACTACGGCCCCGACTCCGGTTCGACCAACTCCAGCCGCGGCCCGAGCGGGCAGGTGGAGTTCAACCGGATCACCTCGGCCGGAAACTACGGCTGGCCGTACTGCACCGGCAGCAACACCACGAACGAGACCTACAACGAGTACACCTTCCCCAGCGGCCCCTCCCAGTCCAAGTACAACTGCTCCGGTGGCCCGACCAACAACTCCTTCCGTAACACCGGCCTGACCACGCTGCCGGCGGCCAGACCGGCGTGGATCAAGTACGCCGGCGACTCCGGATCCCCGTCGGAGTTCGGCAGCGGCTCCGAGTCGCCGATGGGCGGCCCGGTCTACCGCTTCGACCCGAACAGCAGCTCCGCGGTCAAGTTCCCCCAGGTGCTGGACGGGCGGTTCTTCGCCGGTGAGTACGGCCGCCGCTGGATCAAGGCGATCGAGGTCAAGTCCGACGGCGGCTACGGTGAGATCTCGGCGTTCCCCTGGTCGGGCACGCAGGTGATGGACATGGCCTTCGGCCCAGACGGCGCGTTGTACGTGCTGGACTACGGCACCGGGAGCAACAACCAGGCGCTGGTCCGCGTCGAGTACATCGGCAAGGCCAACCGCAACCCGATCGCCAAGGCGGCGGCGGACAAGACCTCCGGCGCGAGCCCGCTGACGGTGAACTTCTCCTCCTCCGGCAGCTCCGACCCCGAGGGCGGCGCGCTGACCTACTCGTGGAACTTCGGCGACGGCACCTCCTCCACGTCCGCGAACCCGAGCAAGACCTACACCACCAACGGCACCTACACCGCCACGCTCACCGTGAAGGACCCCCAGGGGCTGACCGGCAGCGCGAGCGTCATCGTGAGCGTCGGCAACACCGCGCCCTCGATCACCCTGTCCCCGCCCGGCGACGGACAGCTGTTCTCCTTCGGTGACTCCGTGCCGTTCACGGTGACCGGAAGCGACGCCGAGGACGGCGCGCTGGACTGCTCGAAGGTCACGGTCACCTACTTCCTCGGCCACGACAGCCACAGCCACCAGATCACCGAGAAGACCGGCTGCAGCGGGACCCTCACCGTGCCGTCCGACGGTGAGCACGACGCCGCGGCCAACCTCTACGGCCTCTTCGTGGCGTCCTACACCGACAACGGCGGCCTGACCACCACCAGCACCCGCACCCTGCAGCCGCGGCACCGTCAGGCCGAGCACTTCGCCGCCCAGCAGGGCGTCACGGTGACCGACCACACCAATGCCGAGGGCGGCAAGACCGTCGGCTACATCGAAGACGGCGACTGGATCTCCTTCACGCCCTACAACCTCGGCAACGCCACCAAGATCACCGCACGGGTCTCGTCGGCCGGGGCCGGCGGCCGGATCGAGGTGCGGGCCGGCTCGGCGACCGGCACTCTGCTGGGCACGGTGACCGCGCCGGTCACCGGAAACTGGGAGACCTTCGTCGATGCCACCGCCACACTGAGCGGCGCGCCGACCACGCCCACGACGCTGTACTTCGTCTTCCGTGGCACAAGCGGCTCGACCAGCCTGTTCGACCTGGACGCCTTCACCTTCGACACGGGCAGCACGCCCACGCCCACCCCGACCCCGACCCCCACCCCGACGCCCACGCCCGGCACCACGGGCGCGATCAAGGGAGTGGCCTCCGGCCGCTGCCTGGACGTCAACGGCGCCTCGCAGACCAACGGGGCGCTGGCCCAGATCTGGGACTGCAACAACGGCGCCAACCAGACGTGGAGCTCCACCACCGCGAGTGAGCTGCGGGTCTACGGCAACAAGTGCCTGGACGTCAACGGCGCCGGCACCGCCGACGGCACCTCGGTTCTCATCTGGGACTGCAACGGCCAGAACAACCAGAAGTGGCGCTTCAACAGCGACGGCACCATCACCGCCGTCGGCGCGAACAAGTGCCTGAGCCTGGCGAGCAACGGCACCGCCAACGGGACGAAGGCGCAGATCTCCACCTGCAACGGCGCCTCCGGCCAGAAGTGGGCCCGCGCCTGACGGACCCGTTCCATCGGCGGATTCATCACCACGTGATGTGGCGCCCGGCCCGGCCCGCGGGCCGGGCCGGGCGCCACGACGGAAGGACATCCCATGCTGCGACATCCGACCAGCGCCGCACCCGCGCCCAGCACAAGGCCCGCCCGAGGGACCTCCGCGCTGCGACGCGTGACACTCGCCGCGGTGGCGCTGGCCACCGCCGCCGCGGCCGTCGCGGCCGGCGCGGTGGTCACCGCGCTCCCCGCCCAAGCCGCGGCCTTCAAGGTGCTGGTCTTCTCCAAGACCGCGGGGTTCCGGCACGACTCCATCCCCACCGGGATCCAGGCCATCCGCGACCTGGGCTCCGCCAACGACTTCGGGGTGGACGCCACCGAGGACGCGAACGCGTTCACCACGAGCAATCTCGCGCAGTACAAGGCGGTGGTGTTCCTCAGCACCACCGGAGACGTGCTGAACTCCACCCAGCAGTCGGCCTTCCAGTCCTACGTCGACGGCGGGGGCGGGTACGTGGGCGTGCACTCCGCCGCCGACACCGAGTACGACTGGCCCTACTACGGCCAGCTCGTCGGCGCCTGGTTCAACAACCACCCGGCGATCCAGCAGGCCACCGTGCGCACCGAGGACCGCGCGCACGCGGCCACCGCCCATCTGGGTCCGACGTGGTCGCGCAGTGACGAGTGGTACAACTACCGCGCCAACCCCCGCTCGAACGTGCACGTCCTGCAGACTCTGGACGAGTCGAGCTACAGCGGCGGCAACATGGGCGACCATCCCATCACCTGGTGCCACCCGCAGTCCGGCGGCCGATCGTTCTACACCGGCCTCGGCCACAGCCAGGCGTCGTACTCCGAGTCCGCCTTCCGCACCCTGCTGCTCGGCGGCATCCGCTACGCCGCCGGGGCCGTCAAGGCCGACTGCCGCCCGGAGACCGGCTACACCGCGATCTACAACGGCTCCACCAACGGCTGGACCCAGGCCGGTCCCGGGTCGTTCACCAACTCCGACGCCACGCTGACCTCCCAGGGCGGCATGGGGATGCTCTGGTACAGCGCCAAGGAGTACCGCTCCTTCTCCCTCAAGCTGGACTGGAAGCTGACCGGTGACTCCAACTCCGGAGTGATCGTCGGATTCCCCCCCACCACCGACCCCCAGACCGCGCTGGACACCGGCTACGAGGTCCAGATCG
Organism: Sphaerisporangium dianthi; assembly: GCF_042654065.1. Lineage (NCBI taxonomy): Bacteria > Bacillati > Actinomycetota > Actinomycetes > Streptosporangiales > Streptosporangiaceae > Sphaerisporangium > Sphaerisporangium dianthi. Next base: position 6,617 of record NZ_JBHSFP010000046.1, read on the forward strand.
ACGCCACCGACTCCGCGGACAAGACCACCGGCGCCGTCTACGGGGTCCAGTCCGCCGACATCGCCGCCCGCGACGCGGCGCTGAACCCGCCGGGCCAGTTCAACACCTACGAGCTCCTCGTCGAAGGGGAGCGCCTGCAGGTGTTCCTCAACGGAGTCAAGATCAACGACTTCACCAACACCAACTCGGCGCGTTCCCTGCAGCAGGGATACATCGGTATCCAGAACCACGGGAGCGGCAATACGGTCGCCTACCGCAACATCCGCGTCAAGGAACTGAGCGGCCCCACCCCCACGCCGACGCCGACCCCGACCCCGACGCCCACCCCGACCCCGACGCCCACCCCCAGCACCACCACCACGATCCGGGGAGTGGCCTCGAACCGGTGCCTGGACGTCAGCGGCGCCTCCCAGTCCAACGGGGCACTGGCCCAGATCTGGGACTGCAACGGCCAGAACAACCAGAGATGGACGTCGACCGCCGCGAGTGAGCTGCGGGTCTACGGCAACAAGTGCCTGGACGTCAACGGCGCCGGCACCGCCGACGGCACCGCCGTCCTCATCTGGGACTGCAACAACCAGAACAACCAGAAGTGGCGCTTCAACAGCGACGGCACCATCACCGCCGTCGGCGCGAACAAGTGCCTGAGCCTGGCGAGCAACGGCACCGCCAACGGCACCAGGGCGCAGATCTGGACCTGCAACGGCTCATCGGGCCAGAAGTGGGCCCGGGTCTGAGACCGGCCGTTGTACCACGGCGGAGGGCACCCTTCCACGGTGTCCTCCGCCGGCACCCCCTGTACGGCTAGGAGAGCACATGCCCCAATCCGCGTCATACGCGGTATGCAGAACCGTCGTGGCCGGTTTCCCGGCCAGGACACCATGCGCCGTTCCCGCGCCCGCCGGTGCCGGCGCCTGGCCCGCCGGGCGGGCCGCGTGCTGAAGATGACCGGCATCGGCAAGAGCTTCCTGGGCGTCCGGGTCCTGCGGGACGTGGACCTGGAGGCGGCCGCCGGAGAGGTGCACGCCGTGGTGGGGGAGAACGGCGCGGGCAAGTCCACGCTCATGAAGATCCTCGCCGGGGTGCACACCCCGGACGAGGGGACGATCGAGATCGACGGCCGGCACGTGGCCTTCGGGCATCCGGTCGAGGCGCAGCGGTCCGGGGTGGCGATCATCCACCAGGAGTTCACCCTGCTGCCGGAGCGGACGGTCGCCGAGAACGTGTTCCTCGGCCGGGAACCGGGCCGGTGGGGGCTGGTCGACCGGGCGGCGATGGAGTCGGCGACCGGTGAGCTGCTGCGCTCGCTCGGCGAGGAGTCGTTCGGCCCGCGCGATCTCGTCCGCCGGCTCTCGGTCGCGCGGCAGCAGGTCGTCGAGATCGCCAAAGCGCTGTCGCTGAACGCGCGGATCGTGGTGATGGACGAGCCGACCGCCGCCCTCGCCGGCCACGAGGTCGAGTTGCTCTACACACTGGTGCGGCGGCTCACCGAGCGCGGCATCGCCGTCCTGTACATCTCGCACCGGCTCCGCGAGGTCTTCGAGCTCGCGGACCGGATCACGGTGCTCAAGGACGGCGCCCTGGTCACCACCGCCGCCGCGTCCACCCTGACCACCGCCGAGTTGGTCCGCCTGATGGTCGGGCGAGAGCTGGACTCCTACTTCCCGCCCCGGGCCGAGGAGCCGCCCGGCGAGGTGGTGCTGCGCGTGCGCGGCGGCGGCAACGCCAGGCTGCGCGGCATCGACCTCGACCTCAGGGCGGGCGAGATCGTCGGGCTGGGCGGGCTGCAGGGCTCGGGCCGCACCGAACTCGCCAAAGCGCTGTTCGGCGCCGAGCCCTTCACCAGCGGCGAGATGACCCCCCGCCGCCCCCGCACGCCCCGGGAGGGCATCGCGGCCGGAATCGGGCTGGTCACCGAGGACCGCAAGTCCGAGGGACTGCTCCTCGACCAGCGAGTGCGCGACAACGCCCTGCTGGTCGCCCGGGCCACCGGGCGGCGCCCGGAGGGGGTCGAGCGGCTGCTGGAGCGCGTACGGCTCAGCCCGCCCCGCCCCGCGCAGGAGGTCAGGCTCCTGTCCGGAGGCAACCAGCAGAAGGTCGTGCTGGCCAAGTGGATGGCGGTCGCGCCGCGTGTCCTGCTGTTCGACGAACCGACCCGCGGCGTCGACGTCGGCGCCAAGGCCGCCATCCACGACCTGATGCGCGAGCTCGCGCGCGGCGGCATGGCGATCCTCATGATCTCCTCCGAGCTTCCCGAGCTCATCGGCATGAGCGACCGCATCGTGGTGCTCCGCGAGGGCCGCGTCGCCGGGGAACTGCCGGCCGGTCCGTCCGAGGAGGACGTCATGCGCCTGGCGGCCGCGTCATGACCGAGCACGTGAAACCGCGGCGCGTCCCGGCACGGGTGGCGGACCTCGGGCGGATCTCGGCCGACCGGCCCGCGCGCGCCGTCTACGTGGCGCTGGCCCTGCTGATCGTGCTGGGCTGGCTGCTGTTCGAACTGGACGGCGGCGGGTTCCTCGGCCTTTCGAACATCGTCGGGATCCAGCAGCGGTCGGCGGCGCTGGGAATCGTCGCGGTGGGTCAGACCGTCGCGATCCTGGCCGGAAGCCTGGACCTGTCGGTCGCCTACCTGATCAGCCTGACCTCCCTGGTCGCGGCCGAGACCATGGCGGGCGCGGACGCCGGGGTGCTGCCCGCGGTCGCCGCGGTGCTGGCCGTGAGCGCGATGGTGGGGCTGGTGAACGGGCTGGTCGTCACCCGGCTCAAGGTGCACCCCTTCATCGCCACGCTCGGGGTGGCGCTGGTGATCAGGGGAGTGCTGGACTGGCGGTACGACGGGCCGGCCGGGAGCGTGCCCGCCTCGTTCCAGCATCTCGGGTACGACCGCATCGGCCCGCTGCCGGTGTCGGCGCTGCTGTGGGCCGCGGTCGCGGCGGCGGTGTGGTTCCTGCTGAGCAGGACGCGCCTGGGCCACCGGATCTACGCCGTGGGCGGGGACGCCGAGGTCGCGCGGCTTTCCGGCGTGCGGACCGGCCGGGTCGTGGTCATCGCCCATGTGCTGTGCTCGCTCTGCGCGGGGATCGCCGGGCTGTTGCTCGCCTCCCGGCTGGGGGCGGGGGCCCCGACGGTGGGGACCGACGGCGGTTATGACCTGGAGTCGATCGCCGCGGTCGTGCTCGGCGGTACGGCTCTGGCCGGCGGCCGCGGCGGGGTGGCCGGCACCGTCGGCGGAGTCCTGCTCCTGGCCGTCCTCGACAGCGTCTTCAACCAGATGGAGATCAACTCCTTCGCCAAGGACGTCGTGCGCGGCGTGGTCCTGGTGGCCGCCCTCGCGATCTACGCCCGAAGGAGGCGTGCGGCATGAGACGAGCTCTGCCGATCTTCATCGTGCTGGCCGGGCTGCTGGTCGCGATCGCGGTCGTCAACCCGTACTTTTTGGAACCGCCGGCCTTCCTCGCCTTCGTCAAGCGCGCCGCGCCGCTGGTGATCCTCGCGGCCGGGCAGTACTTCGTGATCGTGTCCGGTGAGTACGACCTGTCGGTCGGCTCGCTGATCACCGCCGAGGTGGTGATCGCCGCCCGGCTCATCGACGGCTCTGCGTCGGCGACCTGGCCCGTGCTGGCCCTGCTGATCGCTCTCGGGCTGCTGGCCGGGCTGGTCAACGGGGTCGTCACCACGGCGCTGCGGGTGCCGTCGTTCATCACCACGCTCGGCATGCTGCTGATCCTGTCCGGGGCGGTCTTCCTGTGGACCGGCGGCGCGCCCCGCGGCGCCCTGTCCGCGCAGTTCCGCGAGTTCGGCCGCGGAGGCCTCGGCCCGGTGCCCTGGTCGGTCCTGATCCTCGTGGTGGCCGGGGCCGCCGCGATGCGGGCGATGCGCGCCGACTTCGGCCGCACGCTCGTCGCGGTCGGCGACAACGACCGGGCCGCTGCCCTGTCCGGCGTCCGGGTCGCGCGGGTCCGGACGGTGGCGTTCATGATCTCCGGGCTCTCCGCGGCGGTCGCGGCCATCCTGCTCGGCGGCTTCGCCGGCGTGTCCGCGCAGGTCGGCGTCGGCCTTGAGTTCCAAGCCATCACAGCGGTCGTGCTCGGCGGCGTGGCCCTCGGGGGCGGCCGCGGATCCGTGGTCGCCGCGATGGCGGGCGCCTTCACCCTGGAGGCCCTGTTCACCCTGCTCAACCTGTACGGCATCTCGGGGGCCCTGGAGCCGGCCGTGCAGGGGGTCATCATCATCGCGGCGGTGGCGCTGGGAGCCGTGAGCTTCCCGCGCAGAAGAGCCGCGACGACCTGACCTTTTTACGCGAAACGAAAGGAACGACCTTGCGATATTTCTCGCGGCGAACGCTCGCCGGCGTGGCACTGGCCGGACTGGTGGCGCCGATGGCCGCGTGCACCACCGACAGCCCCGCCCCCTCCGCCGCGCCCGCGACGACCTCGGCCTCGGCCCCGGCGGCGGCGGAATCGTCCGGCTCGGGCACCGGAGCACAGTCGAAGTTCTTCGTACAGACCGACTACGACGCCCAGATGGCGATGCGGTCGACCCAGCCGACCGGCCCGGACGGCAAGCCGTGGGAGCAGACCATCGACCCGCAGCTCATCGACACGGCCAAGTACAAGAAGGGCGGGCCCTACCACCTGTGCTTCTCCAACGCCGCGGTCAACAACCCCTGGCGGCAGGTCGGGTTGAAGACCATGCAGGCGGAGGTCGGCCTGCACAAGGAGATCACGAAGTTCACCATGCTCGACGCCGAGGGCAAGGACGACAAGCAGATCTCCGACATCGCCGAGTTGCAGGGCAAGGGCTGTGACGCGCTGATCGTCTCGCCCAACACCACCGCGACGCTGACCCCCGCGATCGCCGGGGCGTGTCCGAAGCTTCCCGTGATCGTGTTCGACCGGGGAGTGCAGACCGACTGCCCGGTCACCTTCATCAAGCCGATCGGCGGCTACGCCTTCGGCGCCGAGGCCGCCGAGTTCCTCACCACCAAGGTGCCCGCCGGCGGGAAGATCCTCGCGCTGCGCATCCTGCCCGGCGTGGACGTCCTGGAGACCCGCTGGTCGGCGGCGAAGATCGCCTTCGACAAGAGCGGCCTCGACGTCGTCGGCGTGGAGTTCACCGACGGCGACGCCGCCAAGACCAAGAGCATCGTCGGCGACTACATCCAGCGCCACGGCAAGATCGACGGTGTCTGGATGGACGCCGGCGCCACCGCCGTCGCGGCGGTCGAGGCGTTCGAGGACGCCGGCCAGCCCGTCCCGCCGATCAACGGAGAGGACCAGGAGGACTTCCTGCAGAAGTGGAGCGACGCGAAGCTGACCGCGATCGCCCCGACCTACCCGACGTACCAGTGGCGCACCCCGGTGATCGCGGCGCTCAAGATCCTCAAGGGCGAGCAGGTGCCGAAGGTCTGGAACCTGCCGCAGCCGACGGTGACCCAGGAGACCCTCGCCACCTACCTCAAGCCCGGCATGCCGCCGCTGCACTACGCGCTGTGCGGCTGCGAGGACCTGCCCGGCTACCCCGAGAAGTGGGGCGGCAAGCGGTGATCGGCGTCAACACCTGGGTCTGGGTATCGCCGCTCACCGACGATTCCCTGGCCGCCCTCGCGCCGCGGATCGCGGCGTGGGGGTTCGACGTCGTCGAGCTTCCGGTGGAGCGGCCCGGCGAGTGGGACCCCCGCAGGGCGGCGGACCTGCTGGCCGGACTCGGGCTCGGCGCGTCGGTCGTGCTCACGATGCCGCCGGGGCGTGAGCTGGTCGACGCTCCGCCCGAGACCGTCCAGGAGACCCAGGACTACCTGCGGCACTGCGTGGACGTCGCGGTGGCCGTCGGCGCGCCCGCGATCAGCGGACCCGCCTACGCCTCGGTGGGCCGGGCCTGGCGGATGGGCCCGGACGAGCGCCGCGCCGTCTACTCCGAGCTGAGGGAGAACCTGAAGCCGGTCCTCGCGCACGCGGCCGAGCGCGGGGTCCGGATCGGCGTCGAACCGCTCAACCGGTACGAGACCAGTGTCATCAACACCGTCGAACAGGCACTCGAAGCCCTCCCCGACGAATGCGGTCTCGCCCTGGACACCTACCACCTGAACATCGAGGAGAAGGACCCGCTGCGGGCAGTCCGGCTGGCCGGCGACCGGATCGCGCACATCCAGGTGTGCGGGACCGACCGCGGCGCCCCGGGCGCCGACCACTTCGACTGGCCCGGCTTCGCCGAGGCCGTCCGCGACGTGGGCTACACCGGCCCGCTCGTGATCGAGTCCTTCACCGCCGACAACAAGACCATCGCCACCGCCGCGTCCATATGGCGTCCGCTCGCCCCGTCCCAGGACGCCCTCGCCACCGACGGACTGGCCTTCCTGCGCACCTTCTGGAAACGGCCGGACGACTCCGACCCCGCTGTCCCCGACGACCCGCCATCGATGTCCCCGCTCCCCACCCCGTAGCACCGGCCCGGAACCGGTGCCCCCGTCTGGAGACCCCTCATGCAACGACCACGACGACTACTCCACATCCTCACCGCTTTTCTGCTGTTATTTTCGTTCACAGCGGTGCCGGCGCAGGCCGCGGCCCCGCTGTTCAAAGTGCTGCTGTTCAGCAAGACGGCGTCCGGCGCGTACCGGCACGACTCCATCTCCGCCGGCATCACGATGTTCCAGCAGCTGGCCGCCGACAACAACTTCCAGCTTGACCGCAGCGAGGACTCCAGCGTCTTCAATACGGCGACGCTGAACACCTACGACGCCGTGATCATGCTCCAGACCTCCGGCATGGTCTGGGACAACGACTCGCAGCGCGCGGCCGCGCAGGCGTACGTGCGCTCGGGCCACGGCATCGTCGCGATCCACAACGCCACCGACATGAACATCGAGTCGTCGTTCCCCTGGTGGGACCAGACGGTGCTGGCCGGCGCCCACATGACCGCGCACTCCTCGATCGTGCAGGGCACCGCCAAGGTCGCCGACAAGGCGCACCCCTCGACCAAGGGGTTGCCGGACCGGTGGACGCGCACCGAGGAGTGGTACAACTTCGACAAGAACATGCGCGGCAGCGTCCACGTCCTGGTCACCGCGGACGAGACGACCTACGACGCCGGGTCGAGCAAGATGGGCGCAGACCACCCGATCTCCTGGTGTCACAACCCTGAGACCGCCCGGGTGTGGGCCACCGCGATGGGCCACAACGCCTCCTCCTACTCCGAGCCGTTGTTCAAGCAGCACGTGCTCGGCGGCGTGCAGTGGGCGGCGGGCGTCGCGCCCGGCAACTGCGGCGGCACCATCGCGTCCCGGTTCCAGAAGGTGACCCTGGACGGCGCCCCCGACCAGCCCATGGAGCTCGACGTGGCCGCCGACGGCACCGTCTACTACATCTCCCGTTCGGGCAAGGTGAACGCGATTCCCTCCGGCGGGTCGCCGCGCACGATCGGCACCCTGTCGGTGTACGACGGCGGCGAGGACGGCGGCATCGGCATCGCGCTCGATCCGAACTTCGCCACCAACCGCTGGATCTACCTCAACTACTCGCCCTCGAATGGCGGCGAGGTCAACCGGGTGTCCCGGTTCACGCTCAACGGCACGTCACTCGACATGTCGAGCGAGAAGAAGATCATCGAGGTCCCGGCGTATCGCAACGTCGACGAGCCCGGTCACACCGGCGGCTACCTGGCGTTCGGCCCGAACGGCAACCTCTACATCGGCCCCGGTGACGACACCAACCCCAACGGCTCCAGCGGTTACGCGCCCATCGACGAACGGTCCGGCCGCGAGCACTACGACGCCCAGCGTTCCGCCGCCAACACCAACGACCTGCGCGGCAAGATCCTGCGCATCCACCCCGAGTCCGACGGCACCTACACCGTCCCCTCCGGCAACCTGTTCGCGCCCGGGACCGCCAAGACGCGTCCCGAGATCTACGCGATGGGCTTCCGCAACCCGTTCCGCTTCTCCGTCGACAGGGACACCGGCTGGATCTCGGTGGGTGACTACGGTCCCGACGCGGGTTCGGCGAACTCCAACCGCGGGCCCGAGGGCACCGTCGAGTGGAACCTGATCAAGGAGCCGGGCAACTTCGGCTGGCCCTACTGCGTCGGCAACAACATCCCGTTCAACGACTTCAACTTCTCCACCAACACCTCCGGCTCGAAGTTCAACTGCTCGGCGCCGGTCAACAACTCGCCCAACAACACCGGGCTGACCAACCTGCCCGCGGCCAAGTCCGCGACCATCTGGTACAACTACCACGCCTCCGCCGAGTTCCCCGAGATCAACTGCTGCGGCGGCGCGGCCCCGATGGGCGGCCCGTTCTACCACTACGACGCCAACAGCGCCTCCGACCGCAAGTTCCCGGAGTACTTCGACAAGACGCCGTTCTTCTACGACTGGAGCCGCAACTTCGTCAAGGAGCTGCGCCTGGACTCCTCGGGCAACCTCCTGAAGATCAACCCCTTCGTGGCGCAGCTCGCCCCGCACGCGCCCATCGACATGAAGTTCGGCCCGGACGGCGCCCTGTACTACGCCGATTGGGGCAACGGCTTCGGTCACAGCAACACCGACGACGGCGTTTACCGGGTCGACTACCTCGGAGGCACCGGAGGCAACCGCGCCCCCATCGCCAGGGCGACCGTCAACCCGGACTCGGGCAGCGCCCCGCTGACCGTCACGTTCTCCTCCACCGGCTCGTCCGACCCGGACGGCGACGCGATCACCTACGCGTGGGACTTCGGCGACGGAGGAACCTCCACCAGCGCCAGCCCGTCCCACACCTACACCGCCAACGGCACCTACAACGCCAGGCTGACCGTACGGGACACCGGCGGGAAGACGGGCACCATCACGGTGGCCGTGGTCGTCGGCAACACCCGTCCGACGGTCACCTTCGGGGCCCCGGCGGAAGGCGGGTTCATCAACTTCGGTGACACCGTCGCCTACACGGTGAACGTCACCGATCCCGAGGACGGCACGGTCGACTGCTCGAGGGTGACCGTGATCACCGCGCTCGGCCATGACTCGCACAGCCATGACACCGGCCAGTTCAACGGCTGTTCCGGGACCCTCACGACCACCGCGTCCGGTCACGACGAGGCGTCCAACGTCTACTACGTCCTGATCGCCGAGTACACCGACGCGAGCGGCCTGAAGACCAGCACCGGGATCACGCTGCAGCCCAAGCACAAGCAGGCCGAGTTCTTCACGGGCTCGTCGGGTGTCTCGGTCGTCGACCAGAGCGGAGCGGAGGGCGGCAGGCGCGTCGGCCAGATCTCGGGCGGCGACTGGGTCTCCTTCACTCCGATGAACCTGACCGGGATCGACTCGGTGTCCTTCCGCGTAGCGGCGCAGTCCGCCACCGGCGGCTCGATCGAGCTGCGCTCGGACTCGCCGACCGGGGCGCTCATCGCGTCCAGTTCGGTGCCGAGCACCGGCGGCTCGAACACCTACCAGTCCCTGCCGGCGGTGGCGGTCACCAACCCCGGTGGCACCCATAACGTCTACATGGTGTTCCGGGCACCGACGGCGAACGCCTTCGACGTCGACTCGATCACCTTCAACGGCGCGGGCGTCGGGCAGGGCGGCGGCAACACCGGCGGCCCGCAGAGCGGGCGCACCTACACGCTGACCGCCGGGCACAGCAACAAGGTCGCCGACGTCAGAGGCCAGTCGACCGCCGACGGCGGCGCCGTCATCCAGTGGACGGCCGGCGGTGGCGCCAACCAGCAGTGGAAGGTGACCGACGCCGGTAGCGGGACGTTCACCCTGGCCGCCGTGCACAGCAACAAGTGCATGCAGGTCGCGAACGCCTCGACCGCCGACGGCGCCCTGATCCAGCAGTGGGGCTGCTCGGGCGCCGCCAACCAGAAGTGGCGCTTCGAATCCACCGGAACGACAGGTGTCTACCGCGTCATCTCGGCGAACGGCGGCAAGTGCCTGGACGTCCCCAACGCCTCCACGGCGAACGACGTCCAGCTCGTCCAGTGGGCCTGTAACACCGGCACCAACCAGCAGTGGAAGTTCACTCAGGTCGGCTGACCCACGCCCCGGCGCCCGCCCCCGCGGGCGCCGGGGTCTCCCCTTCGAACCGCTTTCGGCGGGCCGTCCTTCGGGACCGGCCCGCCGACGCGTTCCCCGAACGCGGCGTCATCCCGAGCCGGCCGGGTCAAAGGCGGCGTAACATCCCAGGTCAGCGTGGCAGAGCGCCTGGGCGTCACGTCACAGATCCGTAAGAATCAATGAACGCGCGCCGCTGTAGGGTCGCGGAGTGATCGAAAACTCCGACGTGAACGATCGCCCGGCGGAATTCTCCCTCCCTGGCGGACGGGCGCACGGGAAACGGAAGAGCCTCGGCCGCGCCGGCTCTCCGGCCGCCGGAACCGGTGAGCGCCGGACACGGCGCCGCGGCTTCCCGTCCGCCGGCCACGGGAACGAGGCGGGACGATGCTTTCCCGTCCTGATCTGAGCGGTCTGAACAGCCGGGCCGAAAACGTCGTGCGGGGCGTTTCCCGGCGTTTCACCAGCGGCCTGCACTCCGAGCGAGTGGCCGCCCAGCTGGGGGTGTGGCTCGGAGCCGCCTTCACGGTCGCCTTCGCCACCGGGCTGATGAGCCATTTCACGCAGCATCCGCCGGCCTGGCTGCTGTGGCCGTCCCGGCCGGTCAACCTGTACCGGGTCACGCAGGGCCTGCACGTCATCGGCGGGCTGGCGACGATCCCGCTGCTGCTCGCCAAGCTGTGGACCGTCTACCCGAAGCTGTTCCAGTGGCCGCCCTTCCGGTCGGCGTCCCACGCCGTGGAACGCGTCCTCGTGCTCGTCCTGGTCGGCGGTTCGCTGTTCCAGCTGGTCACCGGGCTGCTGAACATCTCCTACGCGTATCTGTGGCCGTTCTCCTTCACCGCGGCGCACTACTGGACGGCCTACCTCGTCTACGGCGCCCTGGTCATCCACGTGGTCAACGAGTGGGCGAAGGTCCGCGCGCGGCTGTGGACGCGGGAACGGGTCGAACCGGACGCGCCGGGCAGGCGCCGGTTCCTGGCCACGGTGGCCGCCGCGTCCGGGGTCACCGTCCTGGTCACGGTGGGCGAGACCTACGCGCCGCTGGCCCCGTTGGCCGTGCTCGCCCCGCGCGCCCCGCACATCGGCCCGCAGGGCATCCCGGTGAACAGGTCGGCCGCCGCCGCGCGCGTGACCGAGGTCATCGGCGATCCGGCGTACCGGCTCACGGTGACCGGCGCGGTCCGCGCCGAGCTGTCGCTGACCTACGCCGACCTGGTGCGACTACCGCAGCACACCGTGCGGCTGCCGATCTCCTGCGTGGAGGGCTGGAGCGCCGAGGCCGACTGGACCGGCGTACGCCTGCGCGACCTGCTCGCCCGGGCGGGCGTGGCCCCGGACGCCGTGGTCATGGTCGAGTCGCTGGAGCGGGGCGGCGCCTACCGGTCCAGCCAGGTGCGCTCGCCGCACTGGAGCGACCCGCTCACCCTGCTGGCCCTGCGGCTGGGCGGCGCACCGCTCGCCCCCGACCACGGCTACCCGCTCCGCCTCATAGCGCCCAACCGGCCGGGAGTGCTGCAGACCAAATGGGTCACGAAGGTGGTGGTCTCATGAACGAGCCGGACGGAAACTCCCGTGGTGCGGCGAGCGCGCCGGACGGAACCTCCCGTGACGTCGCCGGCGAGCCGGCACGGGCCTCCCGCACCGGTCCGGGCCGGTGGCGATGGGCGGGGTACGGGGCCGGTGGCGCACTGGTCGCCGTCGGGCTCGCCGGCCTGGCCGTGGACGCCCGGCGCACCGATCCGCTCGGCTGGGCCCTGTGGTTCGGCGGGCTGATCGCCGCGCACGACGGTGTCGTGGTGCCGCTCGTCATGACGGCCGCCGTGCTCGCGGGCGCGGTGCGCGAGCCGTACCGGTTCTGGGTCCGCGCGGCGCTCGGCGTGGCGGCCGTGCTCTCGCTGGTGGCGGCGCCCATGGTGCTGGGCATCGGACGGCGGGCCGACGACCTTTCTGTGCTGCCGCTGGACTACGGGCGCAACCTGCTGCTCGTCCTGGCCGTGATCGCGGTCGCCGCCGCCGCGGCCATGGCGGCCGCCCGGCTCAGGAGCCGGGCGGCCGAGCGGGCCGAAGATCGGGACGGCGGACGGCCGGTGCGCGCCTGGAGCCGGCGAGGCGGGCGCTGAAACGGCCCGGCGCCGCGCCGCGAGGGGTGTTCTACGATCGGAGGCGGCTCCTGCGACCCGAGGAGAGAACATGACCGAGGCCTCCGTCACCCGACCGCACGTCGTGATCTTCGATGTGAACGAGACGCTCATCGACATGGAGCCGTTGCGCGGCCGGTTCGAGGAGATCGGCCTTCCCGGTGAGGCGATGAGCACCTGGTTCGCCGGCGTGCTGCGTGACGGGTTCGCGCTCACCGCGGCCGGCGCTTATGCCGACTTCGCCTCCATCGCCGCCGACGTGCTGAGGGACCTGCTGGCAGGCAGTGATTCCGGCACCGACGCGTCGGTCGGCCACGTGCTGGGCGCCTTCGCCGAGCTGCGCGTTCATCCCGACATCCCCGGCGGGATGCGGCTGCTCCGCGAGAGCGGCATCCGGCTGTTCACCATGACCAACGGCGCCGCGGCGATGACCGGGAGCATCCTGGCTCGTGAGGGGTTGCTCGACCTGGTGGAGGCGACGCTCGACGTGAGCGGTCCCCGGGTGTGGAAACCGGCCCGCGGCGCTTACCACTACGCGGTCGGCAAGGCAGGGGTGCGGCCGGACCAGGCGGCCTTGGTGGCCGTGCACCCCTGGGACGTCGACGGCGCCCAGCGAGCCGGGCTGACCGGGGCCTGGCTGGACCGGCGCGGTGTGCCCTACCCGAAGGTGATGACCGCCCCGCACGTCTCCGCGCCCGACCTCGTGGCGCTGGCCGCCCAGTGGGCGGAACGCTGAGGGACCGGCCGCTGAGAGCCCGGCCGTGACCAACGGAAATCGGGCACTCCCGTTCGTGACGAGAGTGCCCGGTCCTGTCGCCTTCCGCCGCGATCAGCGGCGTGCCGGCGCGAGGCCGCCGGTCAAGAAGCGCCGCAGGTCAGCGCCGGCGTGGCGGCAGTGCCGTTGGCGATGAAGCCGAACTCGGCCGTGGCGCCGGCGGCGAGCTTGCCGTTCCAGCTCTCGTTCTTGACCGAGACATTGGCTCCGGAACCCGAGCGCACGCCGCCCCACACCTGGGTGATCGACTGGGAACCCGGCCAGCTCCAGGTCACCGTCCACCCGTTGATCGCGCTGCTGCCGGCCCGCACCGTGACCGACGACTGGAAGCCGCCGCCCCAGGAGTTCACCGTGGTGATCGTCGCCGCGCAACCACCCGGCACCGGCGTCGGCGTGGGAGTCGGCGTCGGGGTGGGGGTCGGGGTCGGCGTGGGTGTGGGTGTGGGTGTGGGGGTCGGGGTCGGCGTGGGGGTCGGGGTCGGGGTCGGCGTGGGTGTGGGCGTCGGGGTGGGAGTGGGGTTGGTGTCGGTGAGGGTGGGGGTGGTCCAGTCGCGCCATTCGGCCAGGTTGCCCTGGGCCTTGGAGTGCATTCTGATGGTGCCGGCGGCGCTGCCGGTCTTCAGCAGGTATTTCTGGATGTTCTGCTGCAGGGGAGTGCGCCACTCGGTCCGGTTGGCGCAGTGGTTGCCGTCGGTGACGTCGGACCAGTAGGTGATGTTGGCCCCGGCGCCGAGGGCTTTGTAGACCTCGGCTCCGCCCAGGGCGGCGACGCCGGCTGATTTGGGGCCGAGGTTGACGATGTGCGGGTTGTCCATGATGAACAGGCCACGGGGGGCGACCATGGCGACCATTTCATGGGTGTCGACCGGCAGGCGTGTGGGGCTGCTGGTGAAGGAGCCGAACGCGTCGCCCAGCCAGGGCTGCTCGCCGTAGGCGCTGCTGAGGCTCTGGGCGCCTTCGCCGGGGATGCCGCGGAAGATGGGCACGCCGGCGCTGCCTGACTCGATCGGCATGGTCAGGCCGATGCGCTGGTCGAACACGCCGACGACGAAGGCGCCTTTGCCGAATCGGGAGCAGCCGGTGACGCCGATGTCGGCGCGCAGGATGGTGCCGCCGGACTGTTCGATGACGTCGATGATGCGGCTGACGCCCCAGGCCCACGCCATGAGCAGTCCGGTGCTGCTGTTGGAACCGTAGATGCTGTAGAAGGCGCCCTGTTTGTTGTTTCTGGGGGTGCCTTCCTTGCCGACGGCGTAGGGGTCGTAGGTGATGGTGGCGGCGCCGGCCGCGCGGATGGAGGCGGTGTCGGCGCCGAATCCGCCAAGGACGACGACGGCGGGGAAGGGGCCGGTGCCGCTGGGCAGCTGGACACCGGCCGAGAAACTGGAGCTCTTGCCGTTGTGCGAGACGTTGACGGTGATGGTGCTGCCGGAGACGGTGCCGGTGACGCTGGCGGGCTTGCCGGGCTTCTCACCGTAGACGAACTTCTCCGACAGCTTCTTGATCTCCTCGCGACGGCAGCGCCAATCGCCCTTGGTGGAGATGCGCGTGCCGTTCAGTTTGGTGAAGGGGTCGGGGAGCCGGGAGACGGTGGGCAACGATCCGGTGTCGGGAAGAGCGGGGACCGGGCAGTCGGCGCCCTCGTCTTCGACTCCGTTCGCGGCCGCCGCGACGGCCGCGGGCACGGCCGCGGCGGGTACGGCCGCCGGGGGCACGGCGGCCTCGGCGGCGACCATCGTCCCCGCTCCAGCGATCGCGAGCGACGCCGTCACCGCCAGCGCGACGACCGCCGAGCGCATCCTAGAGCGGCCCGAGTTGATGACCACTGGGGCTCTCCTTCCGGGGAGGATGACGGAAGCGACGATCCTCGATCGATGATCACGGATGTCGAGTACGTCCCAGAGTCAAGAATGATCTTGCTGAGTGTCAACACCGCTTCGGTGTGGCGGATTCTTCTCGCTGGTCATCGGTCGGCGCCCGCTGAATGTAGATGCAACCGATCACGGCGAACCGCCGATTTTTGCGGGCGGCAGGGGAGTTCGGCCCGCCGTCGCACGATCCGGGCTCGCGTCGGGACGCAGAAATGTTTCAGGCCCCGTATCCCGGACTCGATGCGCGTGGCGCGGAGCACCGGGCCGGTCCCTGTGGAGGCCCGGTGTCCGCGCGCAGGATGCCTGGTAGAGGGGGCGAGGATCGCTCTCCTCCGAAGCGGAGACACGATGAAAGTATCGGCTGGTTGCCGAAACTCAAGGATCACGCCGAATCGATTTCGCCGGATCTTCGATAGGAGAAGACGATCGAAGGCCCGGCGGTCCCGCATGTACAGAAAGGACGCCGTCCTCGCTCTCGCCCCTGGATGGAGAATGGGGCGTGGTCGCCGCCGATGGCCCGAATTCATCGAGATTCCGCCTCGAAAATTGCGGCCTGCCGTCGGCCGGAGCGGCCGGGCGCCCCGGAGGTGTATCGAGATTTGCGGCGTCCGGTCACCGATGCGAGGCAGGACCGGCGGCGCCGGCGCGCGCGGAGCGGCGCCTCAGCCCCGGGTGAGATGCCGGTCATCGACCGGAGGCGGTGAGGGGACGGCCGGCGCGTCCCAGAGGTGAACGCCGCCGCCGGCCGCACACAAGGATCGAATAGGGCCGAAGCTTCACGACGCCGGTGCCGTGCGGCATGACAGAAACGCCCCCGCACCGATGGACGGCGCGGGGGCGCCCCTTCGCCCCTGTCCGGCGAGACGCGCCGATCGGTTCAGACGGTGATCTTTCCTGCGCCGGCGCCCGCGGTCACGATGGACTTGACGTTGGCCGCCGGGTCCTTGCTGTAGGAGTAGGGAATCGACGCGACGGAGCCGCCCTGCTGGCCGCTGCCGGAGCCGGTGAAGTAGTTGTCGCGCGCGACCAGGGTGCCGGGACCGGAGTCGCCCTCGCCGAGGTGGAACGGATCTTTGGTGTTCTCGAAGTAGTTGCCCTCGACCAGCACGCCCGCGCCCTCCGTCGAGGCCACGCCGTACGAGCCGACGCTGCGGTAGAAGTTGTTGTAGACGTGCACCGGGTTGCCGAAGCGCACGCGGGGGTGGCGCTGGTTGGTGCCGTCGAAGTAGTTGTGGTGGTAGGTGACGCGCAGGTGGCCGCGGTCCTCGCCGCCGTTGTCGTCGCTGTGGCCGAGCAGCATGGTCTTGTCGTGGCTGAACACGCGGTTCCAGGAGACGGTCACGTAGTCGCTGGCCCGCTTGATGTCGATGGCGCCGTCGTAGCCGTTGGACAGGGTGTTGTGGTCCAGCCACACCCGGGTCGAGTACTGGACGTTGATCGCGTCGTCGTCCCAGTTCCGGAAGGTCAGGTTACGGATGATCACATTGGAGGCGTTGGCGACGTTCAGCCCGCAGCCGGCGATGGTCGCGCCGGAGTTGCCGAGGATGGTCTTGTTGGAGCCGACCTTGATCATGCCGGAGCAGGAGATGGTTCCCGACACCCGGATCACCGCGGCGTTGGTTCCGCTCGCCGCGCTGCTCAGTGCCGAGGAACTGGTCACCGTGGTGGCGCCCGCGTTGCCGCCGCCGGTCGTCCCGCCGCCCTGGGTCGCCCATCCGACCAGACCGGTGGGGTTGCCGGGCGTCGGGGTCGGCGTGGGCGTCGGAGTCGGAGTCGGCGTGGCCGTCGGGGTGCGCGTCGGAGTCGAGGTCGGCGTGGGGTTCGGGGTCGGCGAGCCGGTGACCGAGCCGTTGCAGGTCACTCCGTTGAGGGTGAAGGAGGAGGGAACGGGGTTGGAGCCGGTCCAGCTGCCGTTGAAACCGATCGAGGCGGACGCGCCGCTGCCCAGGGCGCCGTTGTAGTCGACGTTGTCGGCGGTGACGGTGCTCCCGCTCTGCGAGTAGGTGGCGTTCCAGCCCTGCGTCACGGTCTGCCCGGCGTCGAAGGACCACTTCAGCTGCCAGGCGGTCAGCGGGTCGCCCAGGTTGGTGATCGTGATGCTGGCGCCGAACCCGCCGCCCCACTGGGATGCCACCGCGTAGGAGACCTGGCAGCCGGCGGCGGCGGAGGCGCGCATCGCCGTGAGCCCCGTCAGGAGCAGGAGGGCGGTGGTCGTGCCGGTGAGCACTGCCAGCCATGGTCGTCTTGTGCGCATCTCGCGCTCCTTTTTCGGTCTCGCGCGTGAGTGGGGAGAACGGGAGTTCCGGGCGCTCGACGGCGCGGGGCCGCCGGACTCCGCCCGCCCACAGCAGGGCGACGACGGAACCGCGAAATTATCCGTGCGTGGATGCGCGGGCAATAGGGCAGGTTCCGCCCGGCGCGCTTGTCCTCACGACCAGCGATGACAGTCAATTGTGAGCGCCAACATAGTGAAACTTTCGGACGGCGATCTTCGACGTCCATAGCGGCGTCCCGCCGCGCGTCACAGGGCGCTGGACGGCACGAAGACGTCGAAAAGGGGCCTGGTCGCCGACCGGTCGCGTTCCTTTTCCGGGGTTATGCCATCGCATAAGGTGTCCCGCGAGACTGCGGCGATATGTTGATGAACGCCCTCGATCGAGCGGCCCGACGGTGAGCGTCCGCCCCCGTTTGGGGCGGGCACCGCCGGGCGGCCGGATCAGGAGGCGGAGGAGCCCCAGTCCAGCAGCGACTCGGCGGTGGAGAAGCGGCGGCTGGAGACGTCCTCGCCGAGGATCACGCCGACCAGGCGGCGCCCGTCGCGGTCGGCGGCGAAGGTCAGGCAGTATCCGGCGGCGTTGGTGAACCCCGTCTTCACGCCCAGCACGCCCGGCTCGCCGAGCAGATGGTTGGTGTTGGTCCAGGTGTAGGCCCGGTGCTGGGCCGTCTCGCCGACCGAGTGGCTCTCGGTCGAGGTGACCTTCGTGAACGTCGCGTCGCGCAGCGCCGCCGCGGCCAGCCGGGCCTGGTCCTGGGCGGTGGAGTAGCCGTCTCCGCCGGGCATGGGCAGCCCGTCGGCGTTGACGTACAGGGTGTCCCGCAGGCCGAGCCGCCTGGCGGTGGCGTTCATCTTGGCGACGAAGCCGTCGACCCCAGGGCCGTAGGTGCGGGCCAGAGCGTGGGCGGCGTCGGCGCCCGAGGGCAGCAGCAGGCCGTAGAGCAACTCGCCGACCGGGACCCGGTCACCGGGGCGCAGGTCGGCGCTCGTGCCGCCGTGGTCGTCGGCGTAGCTCTCGTCCGCGCGGGTGATCTGGACCGTGTCGGTCAGCCTGGCCTCGCGCAGGACGACGTAGGCGGTCATCACCTTGGTCAGGCTCGCGATCGGCAGCCGGTCGCCGGCGTTGTCGTCGAGCAGGGCCTTGCCCGTCGAGGCGTCGAGCAGGTACGAGGCGCGCCCGTAGACCTCCGGCTGCGGGCGCGCCACGCCGGCCTGGGCGATGGCGGCCTGGGCGGTGGCGGTCGTCGCCGGAGCGGTGTGGGCCGTCGCCGTCGCGGACTGGGCGAGCGCGGGGGAGGAGAGCCCTGTGACCAGGGCGAACACGGCCCCGCAGATGCCGGTGATGACGTTGCGTTCACGCACGAGCTTCAGGCTGCCATGCCGTTGTGAGTGGTTTTATCCCCCTTTAAGGAAAACGATCGTCATTTTTACGGGCGGGGAGGTTCGTGTGGCTGCTTTGGCGCATGGGGCGCCCCACCGGCACACCCGAGCGCGGCACGGGGTCACGCGGCGGCGAGAGCGCGACGCCGGTGTGGGCACGAAGCCCGAGGTAAACCTGTTGTAGGTGGGATGTTCGGAAGCTGACACTTCTGTCATGTCCGAACCCACGTTCCCGCTCGTCCCGGAGGAGATCCTCACGCGGCTGGACCAGCCCGGTCCCTGGAGCGAGGAGTTCTTCGACGAGTACTTCGACGCCATCGGGCGGTTGCGTGAGTCGCTCGACGGCCCGGCCGCCGTCCTCGGCCTGGCCGGGAGGCTGTGGACGGATCCCGACGAGAAGATGCGAGCGATCGGCTTCGACCTGCTCGCCATCGGCTCACCCGAGGTCTCCTGGCAGCTCACCTCGCTCATCGAGGCCGCCGGAGCACTCGATCTGCGGACGGCCGGCGAGAATCTCCGCTGGTCCGCCGCCCATGCGCTCGGAGTCGCCGATGACGAGCGGGCGCTCGCCCCCCTCCTGCGCTTCGCTCGCGACCCCGACTCCGACGTGCGCTGGCAGGTGGCCGCCGGAGCCTCGCCGAGCGATCTGGATCTGCTCCCCGACGAGGCGGTCGAGGTGCTGCTGGGTCTCATGCGCGATACCAACCCCGACGTCCGGGACTGGGCCACCTTCTCGCTCGGCGTCCAGGCCGAGAACGACACTCCCGAGATCCGCGAAGCTCTCGCCGCGGCCCTGGAGGACCGGCTGGGGGACACCGCCGGTGAGGCGGCGGTGGCGCTCGCGAAACGTGGCGATCCCCGAGTGCTTCCCGTGCTCGAGGAGAGGCTCGCCGGCCCGGACGTCGGGAACCTCTACGTGAAGGCGGCGGAGGAGCTCGGCGATCCTCGGCTCCTGCCGCTCCTGCGACGGCTCAAGGAACGCGGCTGGGACGTCGAGACCTCGGACGCCCTCCGTCTCGACAGCGCGCTGAAGACCTTGAACGGACCGCCTTCGGCGTGACCGGCCGCCTCTTGGAACGGCCGGTCCACGCAGGGACTCAGGGGGCGCCGAGGAGGGTGCGGATGCGGTCGCGGAGGGCGGCCGCCCGGGTGGAGAGCGCCTGGAGGGTGGTGGTCTCGGGGTCGGGCGGGGTGGGGGCGCCGAAGGTGAGCAGGCCGGTGAGCTCGTTGAGTATGTCGGCCATACGCGTGAGGTCGGGGACGGTGAGGGAGGGGTCGGGGAGCGCCTCGGCCAGGGGGATGAGGAGGGCGGCGGCCTGGGCCGCCGCTCGGCGTTGCAGGAGCTGCTCGGCCCCCGGGTCGGGGTTGTCGGGATGAATGGAGGTCTCGTGGTGGCGCTTGGACAGAGCGGCCCAGGTGGCGGCGGTGTCCAGGCGGTGATCGCGGCCGGTCAGGTGGGCGTAGACGATCCGGGCCAGCTCGGCCGCCTCGACGCTGGGGGCCGAGTCGGGGCCGCCGAAGGTGAGCAGCCCCAGCAGGCGGGTCAGCATGTCCGCTATGCGTTCCAGGTCCGGGACGGTCAGCGACGGGTCGGGCAGCCCGCGGGCCATGGGGAAGACGACGGCGGCGGCTTCGGCCGCGGTCGTCCGCTGCAGGAGCTGCTCGGCCTTCGGATCTGGATTGCCCGGGTTGAAGGAGACTTCGTGGTGGAAGAGGGATTCGCCGGTCCAGGAGGCGGCGATGTCGAGCCGGTGGTCGCGGTCGGTCAGCCCGCCGTAGAGGCGGCGGACCAGCGCGGCGGCCTCGCTCGCCAGGCGCGTCGTGGGTGATCCGAAGGCCAGCAGGCCGGTGAGGACGGCGATGCGCGAGGCCAGGAGCGCGCGTTGCGCGTCGTCCGCGCCCGGCCGGGTCGCCAGATAACGCAGGATCTCCCAGGCGTTGTCCGCCGCCGCGCGCTGCACGGGGACGTTTCCGGGATGCGCGGCCGAGGCGATGCCGAGCCACATCTCGGCCGTCGTCCGCAACGGCTCGATGGTGATGCCGGGATTGACCGCGATGACGTCCAGGAAATGGGCGACGCCGTTCTTCGTCGTCCGCAGGGCGTCGTCGTAGCGGCCCTTCTCGAACAGGGAACGGGCCCGTTCGCCGAACGCGGCGATCGTGTCGAGGTCCCACTGCGGGCACGCGGCCGAGTTGCCGGTGCGGACCGGGTGAACGGGATTGCGGTAGTCGAGGACGAGCGGCGTCCGGCACTCGCCGGGGTTGAGGATCTCGATGTACCCGTCGTGTCCGTTCGGCGAGCGCAGATGCGGCCCGTCGACGAGCCGGAGCCGCTGGGAGAAGTCCGGCAGGACGTCGCCGTCCTTCGACAGGACCCGCGCCTGGTACTTGTCGCCTTCGGTTCTCAGGACGAACGTGAATCTCGGCCCGTCCGGGGCGTGGAAGGTGTACTTCTCGCCGTACTCCAGCTCGCCCGGGTAGGAGTTCTGGCCGAGGGTGCGCTGCCGGAAGGTCTCGAAGTCGATGCCGACGGTGGTCGCCTCGACGGCGTAGAAGAAGCCGGCGTTCTCGGGGGCCACGCCGAACAGGGACTGCAGGTCAATTCCGTTGGAGACCGGCGCCCGGAAGGCGGCCACGTAGAAGCCGAGCGGTCCGATGCCCGGCAGGTCGGCGTTCAGGTTGAGCACGTACCAGGGCCCCGCGGGCGAGACGCCCGTGGCGTTCAGCCACCTGTCGGGGATGCGCAGGTTGGCCCCGCAGGCGAACCCCTCGTGCACCCCGGTGTTGACCGGACGGCGCTTGTCCTGAACGTCTGGGTAGCGGTCGAACCGGATGAGGTCGGCGAACGTCACGTCGGCCTGGGTCGGGAGCAATGCCGTCGACTGGGCGATGGCGACGCCGTTGCTTCCCGTCGCGATTTGGACGTGCTCGTCGCTGCCGTAACCGCTGTTGAGGAACATCCCGCCCGCGCTGACCACGAACGACGGCGACTTGTAGTAGATCTCGACGCCGGGGTCGGTCTCCTCGCCCAGCGTGAATGTCGGACGGCCGCCCTGGAAGAAGACATGCTGACTCGCCGGGTAGGGCGTCAGCGCCAGCAGGTAGGCCGCGGCCGGCGGCCGGTAGGAGGATGTCCCCGCGATGAGCGCCTCGGGGACCCAGCCGTTGGGAAACCACTGGGAAGGCTTTCCCGAGGCCTCGGGAAAGCCCAGATACATGAGGAAGAAACCGGTCTGCGGGTGCCCCTTGTTCGCGTAGAGGTCGTTGAAATCCCAGACGTCGGGCCGGTTGAGATTCTCCTTCTGCCGGCGGAAAGGGCCCACGTGCCGCAGCCGGCTGCTGGAGACGGCGAACTTCACCGCGGCGAAGTCGAGCAGGTTCCGCGCCCCCGTCCTGATGGCGAAGTCCTTCGAGAACTCGTACAGGTTCAGCAGCGCGTGCACGGACAGTCGCTGGTAGCTGCGCGAATTGAACTCCATGAAGTCATGCTTGGCGATCTTGTGCATGAAAGTGAGCAGCCAGTCGGTCAGCCCGTTCTCGAGGCTGTTGTGGATCGGCTCGCCTGTGCGCTCGAACAGCGCCTGGTTCACCAGGAACCGGCACGACTCCATCATCAGCTGGTGGTTCTCGGTCTCCGCGCCGAGGAAACTCATCCCGCCGCCGGTCACCAGGTGGGTCTCGGTCGTGATGTCGTGGCCGCCGTAATGCCCCTCAGGGACCAGTTCGTCGATGATGTGGGCGAGCTGGCCGGAGGACAGGAGCGCCGAGTAACGCCCGGCGACCGTCATCAAGCCCTTCAGGGTCATGTCGTAGTCGCCGTCGGTGCCCATCTTCTTGACGACGATCGCACGCAGGCACAACGCCACCAGGATGCCGCTGCGCGGCCGTCCGGGGCTGCGATGCGCCGGATCGCGCGTCATGCGGTGCAACAGGGCGAGCAGATGGAACGTGACATCCTCGCCGTCCGGCACCGCCCTCCAGTCGAGCGGGCGCGTCCGCAGGTAGTGCTCGGCCACCGCGTCGAGACGGTCGCCATGCGCGGCGAACGCGTGCTGGGGCGTTTTGTCGACCGCGGGCGGATCGAGCCACACGTCCAAGGCGCGAAAGACGAACGGGACCCGCGCCTGGAAGACGCGGCCGGCGAAGTCGGTGATCCGGATCCGATACGGCCGCGGCGTCCCCGGAGTACGCGGGCCGACCCCGCCCCGGTCAGGATGGAACCGGGAGTAGCCCGAGCTGTAGCCGTCGAAGGCCCAGCGGAAGGCGTCCAGATCCGTCGGCCTGACCCATGAGCCGAACTCGGGATCGGGGTGCTCGCTGTCGGCGGGCGTCGCCTCGAAGCGCGTCTCCATGGAAATGGTGCCCGGGATGTGCCCCCAGTGCACTTCGACGGACTCGCCGGTCTGGTGCGCGACGATCGCCATCTGCGGGCCGATCAGCGGGAAGGTCGTGATGACGCCGTGCTCGAAGGTCTGCGTGCGCGCCCCGTCGCCGCCGTCGGACTCCGTGTCGATCGGACGCCCGAGCGGGCCTTCGAGGCCGCCGAAAAGCTGCCACCGGTCGGCGATCGCGCCCAGGACGGCCGGGTCGCCGGGGGCAGGGGTGCTCGCCGCGCCCACGGTCAGGTGGACCGGGCCGGTCCACCCCTGCCGGCTCCGCTCGGAACCGACCAGCGGATTGTCACATCCCTTGACCTGGAACGCGTATTCTCCGAACGCCGGCAGGTACAGCCACTGCCGCCCCTTTTTCGATTCATGGATCTTCATGTTCGCGTGCCCGTGCCCCGCGAACGGCGCTCCCGCGTCTCGCCGGTACAGCATGTCGAACCGGAAATAGTCGTAAT
Organism: Sphaerisporangium dianthi; assembly: GCF_042654065.1. Classification (NCBI taxonomy): domain Bacteria; kingdom Bacillati; phylum Actinomycetota; class Actinomycetes; order Streptosporangiales; family Streptosporangiaceae; genus Sphaerisporangium; species Sphaerisporangium dianthi. The sequence goes on from NZ_JBHSFP010000046.1 coordinate 29,941, forward strand.
GCAATTCTGATTCCGGCAGCAGGGCCCACTCGAAGCACGCCTCGTTCCCGAGCCGGAAGACGCTGATGACCATCTCCTGGCCGGGCATCCACGCTATCTCCCCGCGCTCGAACGGCTGTCTCCGGCCGCGAGCGCCGTCCCGCAGATCCGTTTCCGGCCCCACCGGACAGCCGAACGGGCCGTTCTCGGCCCCCAGCGCATTCCATCGGTCTCCGACCAGCCCGCCGACAGCGAAGGCACAGCCCATGACGACTCCTCGCAGACGAATTCCCCGTGCTGCCGAGTATGCGGCAGAAGATGCGCCCGCACCCGATTGTTTCTTGTCGCCGGTTCACCGAGTTTCCCTAGTGAGAACCACGCTCTGCGATGGCCGGCTCGGTCCGCGCATCGCCTGCCGGATGCGCGGCCGGTGTGCCGGCGCCCGTCCGGCGGTCGGGGGCGGGCATATTCGGGAAACCGGCCGGTGATCGCGCAGGTGGCGGCCTATGCTGCGGATCGCGAGGGATGTTCTGCGCCGCCGGGCATCTGGAGGGTCGGGGCTTTCTTGGGCGAGGTGCTCAGGTGCGTGAGGAAATGGATCCACGGTCGCAGTTCGCCGAGCGGCTCCGGGCGCTGAAGGCCGCCGCCGCCGTCTCGTTCCGCGACCTGGAGATCGCCAGTGCCCGCACGCCGCGGCGGCGCGGCGACCGCCGGCCACTACGGCTGAAGCGCAGCACGATCGCCGGGATGACGAGCAGAACCCGGCCGGTGTGTCCGGAGCAGGAGCATTTCGAGGCCTTCGTGGACACCTGCCTCCGCATCGCGGCGGAGTCCGGCCGTCCGCTTCCCGGCGGCCTGGGTGAGCGCGAAGCGTGGGACGCGGCCTACCGCGAGCTGCTGCTGCGGCTGGCCGGCGTGCGCGGCGACAACCGGCTGGCGGCGGAGGCGGCCAGACGGATACAGGCGATGCCGGAGCGCGCGGCGGCGGAGCCGCCGAAGGATCCGATGGTGGAGCGGCCGCCGAAGGATCCGGAGGCCACCCGGCCGCCGAAGGGGCCGGCGGCCGGGTGGCCGTCCGAGGAGACGGTGACCGGGCTGCGGCGCGCGAACCCCGAGGCCACGATGGTCGCCGCGACCACGCCTTCGCCGTGGCGGCGCCGGGCGCCGGTGGCGGTGACGCAGGACGTCCTGGCGTCGGCCATGGAGACGCTGGCAGGGCTGGTCGACCAGCAGTGGCGGACCGAGGCGACACTGCGCTCGCTGGACGATCCCGATCCCATCCCGGTGCGATGGCGCCTCACCGGCGACGACCGTCTGATGGACCATCCGGGGAACCTCACTCCCGCCTCCCTGCTGCTCGACTCCTCCAGCGGCGACATCGCCGCCCTCGCGGGAGAGTTCCGCGCCATGCGCCGTCGCCGGCTGGTCGTTCTCGGCGGGCCGGGCACCGGCAAGACCACGCTGGCGGTCCAGCTGCTGCGCGAGCTGCTGGCCACCCGGCACGAGCACCCCGGCGAGCCGGTGCCGGTACTGCTGTCGGTGGCAGGCTGGGACACGGCGGCCTTTCCCCTCCTGCACGATTGGCTGGCCGAGCGGCTGGCTCAGGACTATCCCGCGTTACGCGCCACGGCGCTGGGCCCGGAGGCGCCCGCCACGCTCGCGGGGCGCGGGAAGATCCTGTCGGTGCTCGACGGGCTCGACGAGCTGCCCCGGCCGCGCGGGCGGAGGTCATCGTCGCGCTCAACCGCTCCATGAGCGGCGCCGACCAGCTGATCGTGACCGGTCGCACCGCCGACTACGCCGACGCGGTGCACGCGGCGGGAGACGTGCTCACCTCCGGCCTGGTGATCGAACCCGATCCCCTGTCGCCGGCCGACGCGGCGGAATACCTTCGGCGATGCCTGCCGCCGCGGCCCGGCCCCGAGTGGGAGAAGATCCTCGCCTGCCTGCGTGCCGCCCCCACGCGGCCGGCCGGGGCGATCGCCGCGCTGGCCGAGGTCACGGCCACCCCGCTCGGTCTGTGGCTGCTGCGCACCGTCTATGTCTCCCCGGCCGCCGACCCCGCGGCGCTGCTGGCCCCGGACCGTTTTCCCGATGCGGCCACGCTGCGCGCGCACCTGTTCGACCGGCTCATCCCGGCTCTCATCGAGAGCCGGCCGCCGAGCGCCCGCTCCACCGACCTGTTCAGGCCTCGCCGCGGCCACGACCCGGAACTGATGCGACGTCGCCTCGCCCGTCTGGCCCTACTGCTCACCTACCCCCGCGATCCCGACGGCTCCCCGCGCACCCGCGACCTCGCCTGGTGGCGGCTGGCCGCCGACGGCCACGTCATCACGCGGACGATCAGGCTCGTCATCGGCCTTTGCGTCATGCTGCCGATCGTGCTCACCGCCACGGTCTCGACCGTGATCGCGGATGGTGCCGCGGCCGGCCTCGCCCCCGGGCTTGGCTACGGCATGGCATTCGGCGTCATCGCCGGGTTCGTCGTCGCGTTCAGCGCGCGTTCGTGGGCGGAACAGGCGCCGGGGTTCGCCGACCTGCGCATGCGTGATCATCGGCTTCTGCCGGCGGCCAGGCCGTCGGCGGGCCTGATGCGCGGGCTCGCCGCCGGCCTGGTGATGGGGGTGATCATGTGGTCGACCACCGCGGGTCTGTTGCTGGCACTCGGCGCCGCGACGGCGTCCGGCGTCGCCGTCGGCCTGGCGTACGGCGCGGCGGTGGTGTTCACGGCCTGGGCCGAGGCCCCGAGGCCGGCGGGCCGGGCCAACTCTCCACTGACCAGCTGGCGCGCCCCACAGGCCGGCGCTGGGGGAGATGGGCCGGCGGCCGCGTCAGGGGAGGGGGTCTTCCGCCGGTCGGCCGGACTCCGGCGTGGCGGCGAGCAGCTCGGCGAACTGCTCAGGGGTGATGATCTTCACGCCGAGGCTCTCGGCCTTGGCCCGCTTGGAGCCGGCCTTGTCGCCGGCGACCAGGAGGGCGGTCTTGGCCGAGACGCTGGAGGACGCCTTGCCTCCGGCGTGCTCGATCAGCTCGTTCATCTGGGTACGCGACAGTGCCTCCAGCGGCCCGGTCATCGCGCCGGTGACGACGACGGACATCCCGGCCAGAGGCAGGGCCGCCGAGTCGACCGGCTCACCGGTGGACGGGCCGGTCGCGCCGGGCTCACCGCCGGAGGGGCGGGTGGCGCCGGGTTCGGTCATGGTGACTCCGGCCCTGACGAGCTTGTCGATGAGGTCGCTGAGCTCGGCCAGCTCGGCCACCACCACGGGCGCCTTCTCCGGGCCGATGCCCTCCACCGCCTGGATGGCCTCGGCGTCGGCCGCGCGGATGGCCTCCATCGTGCCGAAGTGCCGGGCGATGCGGCGGCTCATGGAGCGGCCGGTGCCCCGTACGCCCAGCGCGCAGAACACCCGGCTCAGTGGCTGGGACTTGGCCCGCTCGAGGGCGGCGAGCAGATTGTCGGTGCTGACCTCGCCCATGCGCTCCAGACCGAGCAGCTGGTCGCGGGTCAGGAAGAACAGGTCGGCGAAGTCGGCGATGAGCCCGGCGGCGAGCAGCTGCTGGATGCGGTTGACGGCCAGGCCCGCGATGTCGAGCTGGTCGCGGCCGACGGCGTAGCCGACGGAGGCGATCACCCGGCAGGCGCGGCCGCGCACGCACCTCCATCGCTCTTGGGAGGTGTCGATCGCGTCACCGCAGGTCGGGCAGGCCTGCGGAAACGTGATCGCCTGCTCGGCCCCGGTGCGAAGGTGCACCACCGGGGCCTCCACACGCGGGATCACATCGCCCGCCTTGTAGACGACCACGCTGTCGCCGAGCATCAGGCCGCGCCGGGTGATGTCGGCGACGTTGTGCAAAGTGGCGTAGGTGACGATGCTGCCGTCCAGCTCGACCGGTTCGAGCACGGCGCGCGGGGCGATGACGCCGGTGCGGCCGGTGTTCCACTCGACCGCGACCAGTTTGGTGATCTTCTCGGTGGGCGGCAGTTTGTAGGCGATCGCCCATCGCGGGGCGCGGGAGCCGGACCCGGCCTGGGCCTGGTCCTCGGCCAGATCGCATTTGACGACGATGCCGTCGATGCCGAACGGCAGACCGGCACGGGCGGCGGCGATCTGCTCGACGCGCTCTTGCGCCTCCTCGACGTTGGCGGCCACCATGCCCGCGACCGGCGTGCCGGCGGTGGTCTGCACCCCCTGCTCGGCGACCCAGTGCATGACCTGGCCGTGCGGCAGCTCGCGCAGCCGCGCCGCGAGCTCGGAGTCGTCGCCGGGGAGGGGGAGCGCCCCATAACCGAAGAAGGTGAGCTCGCAGACGTAGGGCCGGTCCTGGGCGCGCAGCGTGCCGGCGGCGGCGCTGCGCGGGTTGGCGAACGTCGTGCCGTCGTGCGCCGTCCGCTTGGCGCACGCCGCCTCGAACTGGGCGATGGTCATCATCACCTCGCCGCGCATCTCGACCGTGACCGGCTCGGCCAGCCGGCCGGGCAGGCCGACTATGGTGCCGATGGCGTGGCTGACGTCCTCACCCGCGACGCCGTCCCCTCTGGTGACCAGCTGGGTCAAGCGGCCGCGGCGGTAGCGCGCGGAGATCGCCAGGCCGTCCAGCTTGGGTTCGACGCTGAAGGCGGTGACCGGGCGGCCGAGCCTGCGCTCAAGGGAGGCGGCCCAGTCGGCCAGCTGCCCGGCGCCGAACACGTTGTCCAGGCTGAGCATCGGCACGGTGTGCGGGACGTCGCCGGCGACCGCGCCACCGGCGACCTTGCCCGTCGGAGAGCTCGGGAGGACCTGCCCGGGGTGGGCCCGCTCGTAGGCCGCGATGCCGCGCACCAGCCGGTCGTAGGCGTCGTCGTCCAACGTGGAGGTGCCGTCGCCGTAGTAGGCCGCGGAGGCGTCCACCGCGAGCTGGACCGCTTCGGCGTAGGCGGTCTGGTCGGCGAGAAGGGTGATCGGGGGCGCGTCGCTCATGGGTCCATCATGCCGGGCGGCACCGACAATTCCGGGCCGGGGAAAGCGGGGCTGAGCTGGGGTGTCGCCTATGCGGACGGCCCCGTCGCAGACGGGCGCGACGCCCCGCATCGGGGCAAGCGGGTCATGGCGGCCGCCAGGGAGCGAGCCGCCGGCGGCCACCCGGCATGCCGGCCTTCTCGAAGCCCCTGGCCGCCCTCGCCATGGTGTCAGTCCCCGCCGGTGTGGCGGCCGAGGAGTTCGGCGCCGATGCGGGCGAGCTCGGCTCGGACGGAGGGCGGTTCGACGACTTCGATCATCGCGCCCCAGCCGGCGAGGTGGCGGGCGATGTCCAGCGGGGTCGGCGCGCCGAGGCGGACCCGGGCACGCCCGTCGCCGGCGTCGCCGCCGGTGTGGCAGTGCCGTCCGAACTGGTCGCGCAGCACCGGCACGAACCTGGCCTCGACCAGCACGGTCGCCCAGGTGCGCGAACGCCGCAGTTCCACCTCGCCGACGACCTCGTCCCAGGCGGCGGCGAGGACGAAGTCGTCCGGGCGCTCGGCGGGCAGGCCGGTCGGCTCGGCCTCGGCGATCCGGTCGACCCGGAAGGTCCTCCGCCCGCGTTCGGTGCCCGCGAGCAGGTACCAGACGTCGTCCTTGCCGACGACGCCCCACGGGTCGACCAGCCGTTCGCCGGGCTCCCGCGCGCGGCCGGCGTAGGTGAGGCGGACCTTGCGCCGGCGGATCACGGCGGTCTGCAGCAGATCGACCATCGGCGGCCGCTCGCGGTCGCGCTCGCCCCACCGGGAGGGGTCGATCAGCGTGGCGTCCGCGGCGGCCTCGGCGTCGGCGCGGAAAGTGTGCGGCAGCGCCCGGACGAGTTTGCGCAGCGCGGCTTTGGCCTCGCCGGAGACGGCCGCGGCCGGGCCGACGAGGAGGAACAGCGCCTGCGCCTCGGCCGCCGACAGGCCGCTGAGGTCGGTGCGGGCGCCGCCGACGAGCGACCAGCCGCCGCCGCGTCCGGGCTGCGGATAGACCGGGATGCCCGCCGCTGACAGCGCCTCAAGGTCGCGGCGGGCGGTGGCGACGGACACCTCCAGCTCGGCGGCCAGCTCCGCGGCGGTCACCCTGCCACGGGCCTGCATGAGCAGCAGGACGGCCACAAGACGGTCGGCTCGCATGCCGGCAAGCCTCTCAGGAAAAGTGCTCAGTTGATGAGCACTTCAAGCGGGAGGATGGTCACACGTCACCGATCCGGGAGGGAACGACGATGATGCGCTTCGCGGACGCCGCCGGCTGGGAGCGATGGCTGGCCCGAAACCACCAGAGCGAGGACGGCGTCTGGCTGAGGATCGCCAAGAAGGGGTCGCCCGTCGCCGCGGTCACGATCGAGCAGGCGCTGGACGTCGCGCTGTGCTACGGCTGGATCGACAGCCACCGCAAGGCCCTCGACGAGCACTGCTTCCTGCAACGCTACTCGCGCCGCCGCAAGGGCGGCCCCTGGTCGCAGGCGAACGTCCGGCGGGTGGAGGCGCTGACCGCCGCCGGGCGGATGCGCCCGCCCGGCCTGGCGCAGATCGCCGCGGCCCAGGCCGACGGCCGCTGGGCGGCGGCCTACGCCGCCCAGCGCGACGCCACCGTCCCGCCGGACCTGGCGGCCGCGCTCGCCGCCAATCCGCAGGCAGCCGCCCGCTTCGAGGCGCTCGGCAAGACCGGCCGCTACCGGATGATCCTGCCGCTGCTGAACGCGAGGACCCCGGCCGGGCGCACCGCCCGCCTGAACAACGCGATCAGCAGCCTGCTGGACCGGTGAGACCGGCACGGGCGAAGACGCCGCGATGCTCGTCGTCGGCCCCGGGCCCCGGTCCCGGCCTCGCCGTGCGGCCGGCTCGCCGTCGGGTGCCGATCGTCCGCCCCCGGCCGCGCGCGTCGTGGCCGGGGGTCTCGGGGGTGCCCGTGCTCAGGTGGCGATGTCGGGATAGGGCAGGTTCATGTGCGCCAGCCGCCTGGCGTACTCCAGCTGGAACCCCATCGGCTCGTGGTCGCGCTCGAACATGGCGATGAACAGGGTCAGCGTCAGGAACGGGTGCGCGCCCAGCTCGAACAGCCGGGGGTGGTCGTGGGCGGCCAGCGCCTCCCGCTCGGCGTCCGAAAGCCGCGGCCAGGTGGAGCGTTCGCCGTCGACCGAGTTGAGGATGCGGCCCGCGTGCTCGCCCTCCCACCAGGCGACCGTGCCGGCCGGGTCCTCCCGGTAGCGCTCGACCAGCTCGGGGTCGCGGTCGACGGTGAACAGGAACTTGTTCAGCAGGTACTTGCTCACGCCGGGCCTCCCTCGGGGTACCAGGTGAAGTACGCCTCCATGGTGTGGAACAGGTCGTAGGTGTCGACGTAGTCGGCCTTGCGGCCTTCGCCGGCGACGCCCATCATCAGCATGAAGTCCATGAAGCCGTGGGTGGCGTTGCCCGGCAGGTGCAGGCTGTCCAGCGTCACCTCGGCCAGGCAGCCCTCGATGTCCCCCGAGGAGATCCACTCGACGGCCTTGCGGTCGAACTCCGGGTCGGGCCCGTGCGGGCCGAACTGGCGCGGCCCGCCGAGCTCCAGCGACAGGTGCCCGGTGCCGATCACGGCCACCCGCCTGTCCTCGGGCCAGGACTCCACCATCTCCCTGATCGTGCGGCCGAGCTGGACGAACCGCCCGGGCCGGGGCAGGGGAGGGGCGAAGATGTTGGTGTACACCGGCACGATCGGCAGGTCGTTCTGCGGGCGCAGGGTGATGATCGGGCAGGTGATCGAGTGGTCGATGCGCAGCTCGTTGGAGAACGCCAGGTCGAAACCGGCGTCCAGCCCTTCGCGCAGCATGTACGCCGACAGGTCCTCCTGGCCGGTGAACAGCATTCTCGGCAGGCCGAACTCGCGTTCCTCGTTGTACCAGTTGGCGTCGTAGAACGGGGCCTTGCCGATCAGGAACTGCGGCATGTTGTCCAGCCAGAGCTGGTGGAAGTGGTCCGAGCCGACCATGACCAGCACGTCCGGGCGCGCCTTGGTCAGCGTCTCGCGGAACGCCTCCACCTTGCGCACCCACTCGTCGGCGAACGGCGGGCGGTCCTCGCCGGTGGAGGTGCTGGCCCGGTAGTAGAAGGGATGGTGGGTGGACGCGATCACCGCGACCAGCTCAGCCATGCGAACCTCCAGTTGGATCGAAGGCGGGGGTGTAAGGCTCGGGCGCGACGGGCCGGTTGTTGAGGTCCACCGACAGGAAGATGTCGTTGCCCACGGGCCGGCGCAGCTCCTCGGCGAGCTGACCGATCAGCCCGGCGGTGCGGGCCAGCAGGGCGAAGCCGCGCAGCAGCTCCAGCGGCAGGCCGAGGTCGGCGAGCGCGGCGCCGCACACGCCGGCCCCGTTCAGCGGCAGCGTCCTGCCCAGCACTTCGGGGTGGACGCGGCCGATGGCGGCGAACAGCGACAGGTGCGGGCCGTACAGGCCCTCCTCCTCGGCGATGCTCAGCAGCCGCGGCGTGCGGGGGTCGCCCTGTTTGTGCACGTGGTGGCCGAGGCCGGGGATGAGCCGCCCCGCCGCCCGCTGGGCCCGCACCGTCGCGAGGGCGAGCGCGTCCCACCCGGCGTCGTCCGCGGGCAGCGGGCCCTCGCAGGCGGTGAGGACGTCGTTGAGGAACCGGCCGCAGTCCTCGGTGACGCCCAGGAAGCGCGACCCGCCGCCGAGCAGCCCGGCGGCCAGCGCGCCCTGGACCGAGTCGGGCGCCGATAGGTACGTCAGCCGGGTGACGATCGCGGTGGGCGTGAACCCGTGGTCGGCCAGCGCGGCCAGCACGGCCTCGAACACCCGGGTCTCCCCGCGGGTGGGCCGGCGCTGGGTGGCCAGCCAGAAGGCCAGCTCGCCGAAGCCGACCTCGCCCATGACGTCCCGCGCCAGGTCGTGGCCGAGCAGGGTGATCGACGTCGGCGACGAGGCGCCGAGGGCGGTGGGGTAGCGGGGCCGCCCGCCGTCCTCGCCGTGCTCCGGCCCGGGCGCGTCGTGCTCAGTCACGGTCGTCCTCCTGCGGGGTCGCCAGCCACGCGCGCAGTTCCTCGCCGTGCTCGTCCAGCTCGGGCGGCGGGAGCCGGTAGCCCGCGGGGGTCTCGGAGAACCGGATCGGGTGCCGCGTGGTCGGCACGGCGCGTTCGCCCTCGCCGACCTCGACGACCGGGTCGAGCCCGAACCGCTCGGCCATCGTGAAGCCGCCGTCGATGGTGTTGATCGGCCCGCTGGGCACGCCCGCCTCCACCAGCAGCTCGAACCATTCGACCGCGCCGCGCTCGGCGAGCCGCCCGGCGAGGATCGGGCGCAGCTCCTCGCGGTTCTCGGTACGGGCGGCGTTGGTCGCGAAGCGCGGGTCGCCGGCGATCTCGGGGATGCCGAGCACCTCGCACAGCTTGCGGAACTGCCCGTCGTTGCCGGCGGTGACGATGAGGTCGTTGTCGGCGGTCGGCAGCGGCTCGTAGGGGAACACGCTCGGGTGGGCGTTGCCCATGCGGTAGGGGACGACCCCGCCGGCGACGTAGGCGGAGCTGTGGTTGACCAGGCCGGTGAGCGCGGAGGACAGCAGGTTGACCTCGACGTGCTGTCCCCGCCCGGTGGCGTCGCGGTGCCGCAGCGCGGCGAGGACGCCGATCACGGCGTGGTTGCCGGCCATGACGTCGAACACCGAGATGCCCGCCCGGTACGGCGGGCCGCCGGGGTCGCCGGTGAGGCTCATCAGACCCGACATCGCCTGGACCATCAGGTCGTAGCCCGGCACCCGCCTGCCGGTGCCGGAGCCGAAGCCGCTGATGGAGGTGTACACGATGCCGGGGTTGGCGGCCGAGACGGCGCCGAAGTCCAGCCCGTACTTGGCCAGCCCGCCGGGCTTGAAGTTCTCGATCAGCACGTCGGCGCGGCGCGCCAGCTCGCGGGCCGCCCGGGCGTCGGCCTCGTCGCGCAGGTCCAGCGCGATCGACCGCTTCCCCCGGTTGACGCCGAGGTAGTAGGTGGACACGCCGTCGCGCACCGGAGGCGTCCAGGCGCGCGTGTCGTCGCCCTTCGGCCCCTCGACCTTGACGACGTCGGCGCCCATGTCGGCCAGCAGCATCGTCGCGTAGGGGCCGGCGAGGACGCGGGAGAAGTCGGCCACCAGCACGCCGGACAGCGGCCCGCCCCCGGCCGGCCTCTCCTGCGCGGCGTCCAGTGTCATACGGCCTCACCCTCCCGCCCATGTGACGGACAGATGTCCGCTGGCGTGATTCTGGCATAGCCATGCCTGGCCGTACAGGTGCGAAATCCGCGTGAAACACGCCCTTGACACACGGTCTCCCGGTCATCACAGTGGCGAAGCAAACGAGGTGACCGTACAGCGGACAATGGTTCGGAAAATCTGCCCGTGCCCGCGTTCGGTCGGTAAGGAGCTCACCAATGAACGAGCGGACCGGGTTCGAGCCGGGACGGCCCGTCGTCCTGCGCGGCGGCACGGTGCTGCCGATGGACGGCGCGCACCAGGTGCTCGAACGCGCGGACGTCCTGGTCGCCGGCGACCGGATCGCCGCGGTGGGGCCGGACCTGGCGGTGCCCGGCGACGCCGCCGTGATCGACGCCACCGGCGGCATCGTCATGCCGGGCATGATCGACACCCACCGGCACATGTGGCAGACCGTCATGCGCGGCTACGGCGCCGACTGGACGCTCACCCAGTACTTCGTCTGGTACTACCTGGAGCACGGCAGGCTGTTCCGCCCCGAGGACGTCCACGCCGGCAACCTGCTCGGCGCCATAGAGGCGATCGACGCCGGCGTGACCACCGTCGTCGACTGGTCGCACGGCCTGCGGACCGTCGACCACGCCGACGCCGCCGTCGACGCGCTGCGCTCGGTGCCCGGGCGCTTCGTGCTCGCCTACGGCAACATCCAGCGGCCGCCCGCCGAGTGGACCGCCGCGCCGGAGTTCCGTGACTTCGTGAGCCGTATCTCCGGCGACGACATGCTGGGCTTCCAGCTCGCCTTCGACGTCACCGGCGACCCGGCCTTCCCCGAGAAGCCCGCCTTCGAGGCCGCCCGCGAGCTCGGCGTCGCGGTCACCACCCACGCCGGCGTCTGGGGCGCCACCGGCGACGACGGCATCCGGCTGATGTACGACCACGGCCACATGACCCCCGAGACGGTGTACGTGCACGCCGCCTCGCTGTCGGCCGACTCCTACCACCGCATCGCCGCCACCGGCGGCTCGATCTCGGTGTCGACCGAGAGCGAGCAGAGCGCCGGGCAGGGCTACCCGCCCACCTGGGCCATCCGCGCCCACGGCATCCCGGTGTCGCTGTCGATGGACACCTCCGTGTGGTGGAGCGGCGACCTGTTCTCGGCCATGCGCACCACGCTCGGCGCCGACCGCTCCCGCGAGCACATGCAGGCGCACGCCAAGGGCGGCACCGTCACCCATTCGGGCCTGCGCGCCGAGCACGTCGTCGGCTGGGCCACCCGCGGCGGGGCCCGCGCCATCGGCCGCGACCACGACCTCGGCAGCCTCGAAGCCGGCAAGAAGGCCGACATCGTGCTGATCAAGAACGACGCCTCGCCCGTCTCCTTCCCGCTGCTCAACCCGTTCGGCCACGTCGCCTTCCAGGCGCAGCGCGGGGATGTGCACACCGTCCTGGTCGACGGCCGGGTGGTCAAGCACGAGCACCGGCTGGTCGGCGTCGACCTCGCGGCCGCCCGCCGCGAGGTCGAGCGGACGGTCGAGCACCTGCGGGAGAGCATGGGCGAGGAGGCCTGGCAGAAGGGGATGAACCCCGACATCCCCGAGACGACCATCCTCGACAATCCCTACACCTACACCGACTACCACAGCGCCTCGACGCACACCCGGTGAACCCGGCGGCCACCCCCGCCGCGGCGGGGGTGGCCGATACGCCCGGGATCGCCGCCAGGCGGACAGACGGCCACGCGGGCGGTCTAGAGTCGGACCAGTGGATCCGAGCAGGAGAGGGCGCTTCATGGCACGTGGCGACACCGGACCGGACTTCATCGAGGCGCTGGCCCGCGGTCTGGACGTCATCAGGGCCTTCCAGCCGGGGCGCCCCGTCATGTCGCTGACCGAGGTCGCCGCCGCCACCGGGCTGGCCCGGCCGACCGCGCGCCGCATCCTGCTCACCCTGCGCGAGCTCGGGTACGCGAGAGTCGAGGAACGCGGCTTCGCGCTCACCCCGCGCGTGCTGGAGCTCGGCGTGTCCTACGTGCGCTCGATGGGGCTGTGGGAGGTCGCCCGGCCCCACCTCGAACGGCTGGTCGCCCAGACGCACGAGTCCTCCTCCATCGCCCAGCTCGACGGCTCCGACATCGTCTACGTCGCGCGGGTGGCCGTCCCCAAGATCGTCGCTCTGTCGGTGCAGATCGGCACCCGGTTCCCCGCCCTGCAGACCTCCCTCGGCAAGGTGCTGCTCGCCTCGCTGCCGCCCGCCGAGGTCGAACGCGTCCTGGCGCAGCCCAGCAGGTCGGGCATCCAGTCGCGCTGGCAGCCGACCCCACAGGAGCGCGAGGCGGCCCTGCGCGCCGTGCGCGCCCGCGGGTGGGCGCTGACCGACGAGCAACTCGCCCCCGGCATCCGCTCGGTGGCCGCGCCGTTGCGCGACGGCCTCGGCAACGTCATCGCCGCGGTCAACGTCAACGCGCACGCCGCCGAGACCTCGGTGGACAAGCTCACCGAGGAGCACCTGCCCCTGCTGCTGAAGACCGCCGGCGCCATCAGCACCGACTGGTCCCTGTACGACACCGTCCCCCACGTCACCGCTTCCTGACCGCTTCGCCACCCGGGCCGGAGATGCCGTGCGGTTGCCGGTATTAGTACGCAGACAGGGGAGGGCGGCGGGGCGTTCCATGAGTGCGGCGGGCCCACGGGTGCGGGGAACACGGTTCACGGGGGTCACGCCGGCGGAGTTCTCGAGACGGCCCTGACACGGTGCTGGGGAGCACGTGAGGGCCGCACGCTGACGAACGGGGATCCATGATGGGCGTTTCCTGCTGCCCTGCGTACGTCATCTGGGACGTCACCTACGCCTGCCCGCTGCGGTGCGTGCACTGCTATTCGGAGTCGGGGCGGCGGGAGTCTCGCCGGCTCGGCCTCGACGGCATGCTGCGCGTCGCGGACGCGCTCGCGGAGCTGAAACCCGAGGGGGTGGCCCTGGCGGGGGGAGAGCCGCTCGCCGTCCGGGGCATCGTGCGCGTCGCCGAGCGGCTCTCCCGCGCCGGCGTGCCGGTGACCCTCTACACGGGCGGGTGGTCGCTGCGGCCGGCGATGGCGCGCGAGCTGGCCCGGGTGTGCGCCCAGGTCACCGTGAGCCTCGACGGCGCCACGGCCGCGGTGCACGACCGGGTCCGAGGACGCGCCGGGTCCTTCCAGCGGGCGATGAACGCCCTGGGCGTCCTCGACGCCACGGTCGACGGCGCCGGCCGGGCCGGGCCGGGCGGGCCGCGGGCGGGTGGAGAGTTCCGGTTCGGCATCGACTGCACGCTCGTGCGGAGCAACTTCGGCCAGATGGAGGAGCTGTGCACGGCCATCGCGCCCCGCTTCCCCCGGATGGACTTCCTGGCCTTCGGCGCCGCGGTGCCCTCGGGGCTCGCCAGCCGGCCCGGGTTCGCCGTCCATGAGCTGCTCACCGACGACCAGGCCGGCCGGCTGTCCGACCCCGATCTGATGAGCCGCCTGCGCGACCTCGCCCCGGCCTCGGTGCGGGTCACCATGACCGACAACCGCGTCCTGCAGATGCACCCCGAATGGGTGGCGGCGGGGAAGGTCCTTTCCGCCATGCAGATCGAGCCGGACGGCGCCGTGCGGGCCATGCCGATGTACGAGGGCACCGTCGGCAACGTGCTGACCGAGCCCGTCACCGTGCTGTGGGAGCGGGCCGTCGCCCGCTGGGACGACCCGTTCGTGACCGCGGAGCTGTCCGGCGTGCGCACCATGGCCGAATGGGCACGCGCCACCCGGCGGATCGACGGCCGCTTCGGCTCGCCTGAGACGCGCGAGCGCATCGCCCGCCGCCCGGACCTCGCCGCGCCGGTCGCAGGGGGCTCGCCGCCTCGCCGTCCCCGCCCGCCGGTCCACCTGGTCCCGGGGGAGGCCTCGTGAACGCCCGTCAGGGGACACCGGACGCCGTGCACCTGCCGCCGGGGAACAGGCCCGTCCCGCCGCCGGTGAACGGCACCGGCTCGTCGCCGAGGCACGAGGCCGTCCCGCCGCCGGTGAACGCCGCCGGTCCATCGCCGGGGTACGGGGCCGGCCCGGTGACGGCCGGAGCGGCGGGCACCAGCACCGTCTTGTCCGGCCCGTCGGCGGGTGCCGGCGTCGTTCTGCCCGGCCCGTCAGCGGGAGCTGGCACCGTCTTGTCCGGCCCGTCGGCGGGTGCCGGGGCCGTTCTGCCTGGCCCGTCAGCGGGTGCGGGTGTCGTCCTGCCCGGCCCGTCAGCGGGCGACGGACCAGCACGCGGCGACGTGACCGGCGAGACGATCCTGCCGGACATCGTCCGGGCCGTGCTCGCGCGGGAGGGCGCCGGCGGCTGGCGCGTCGAGCCCGGCGAGTTCTGGTGTTCGGTGCGGCGCGAGGCCGGCTCCCGGGCACAGGGATGGAAGCTGCACCTGTCCGCCACCCCGCTGTCGGCCCCGCTGGTGCTCGGCAGGGCCGCCGCGGTGCTGGCGCGGCACGGCTGCCCCTTCAAGTTCGCCGGCACCCTGGAACGGGTGGCCGAGTTGACCTCGCCGCGCTACGACCGCGCCGGGGGCGGCAAGTTCATCACCGCCTACCCGGACGTGGACGACGAGCGATTACGCGAGCTGGCCGGGGAACTGCACCGCGCGACCGAAGGGCTGCCCGGGCCGGGGATCCTCTCCGACCGCCCCTACCGTCCCGGGAGCCTGGTGCACTACCGGTACGGGGCCTTCCGCGGCCTGGTGATGCTCGGCAACGACGGCTCGCGCGAGGCGATGCTCGTCGCCCCGGACGGATCCCTGGTCCTCGACGAGCGCAAGCCCTGGTACAGCCCGCCGCCCTGGGCGCCCCGCGACCCCTTCGTTCCCTCCCAGACCGCACCAGGGGGACCGAGGACGCCGCCGGCACGCCCGGCCCCGCCGGCGCCCGCGTCCGCTGCGCCGGCAGCGGCCCCGGCGGTCATGGCACCGGCGGGGGAGCCGTCGGAAAGGGACGGCGGGACCGTCGCGGCGGTGCTGCTTGGAGGGCGGTACGTCGTCCGCAAGGCGATCCGCCACGCGCTCAAAGGCGGGGTGTTCGAGGCCGTCGACGACCGAACCGGCGCGCCGGTGATCGTAAAGCAGGCCCGCAGGCACGTGGGAGCGACCCCCGGCGGCCTGGACGTCCGTGACACGCTCCGCCACGAGGCGGCCATGCTGGAGCTGATGGAGCCATCCGGCGTCACGCCGCTGACCGGAGGCCTGTTCGAGCAGCAGGGCGACCTGTTCCTCGTGCAGCAGTCGATCGCCGGGGTCACCCTGCGCGAATGGGTCCACGCGAACACGGCCTTCGGCGAGGACGGCCTCTGGGGCCCGCCTCCCGCCGACGCCCAGCGCCTCGCCTCGGAGCTGGCCCGCCTTGTGGCGCTCGTCCACGCCCAGGGGCTGGTGCTTCAGGACTTCAACCCCAACAACGTGATGGTCACCGAGGACGGCGGCCTGCGGCTCATCGACCTCGAACTGCTCGCCCGTCCCGGCGAGCCGGCGATGCGAGCCTGCACCCCCGGCTACGGCGCCCCCGAGCAGGGGGCGCGGCCAGGGTACGGTCCCGCCCCCGAGCTGTCGGCCGACCTGTACGGGCTGGGCGCGACGCTGTTCCACCTGGCCACCGGCGCCGACCCGCACCTGCCCGCCGACGACCCGCCGGGACGGACCTCGCGCGGGCGCCTCGGGGCCTGGCTCGCCCACATGTCCCGCGGCAACCCCGCCGCCGCCCGCCTGGCCCCGCTCATTCTCGCCCTGCTGGAGGAGGATCCCGGCCGCCGCCCCGCCCTCGGCCTCGTCCGGCGCACCCTAGCCTCCCCGCCCGCCTCCACCGCCCCGCCCGCCTCGGCCGGCGGCCCCGCGGCACCCGCTGATCCCCCACTGGCCGATGGCCCCGCCTCGGCCAGTGGCCCCGCCCTGGCCGGTGACTCCGCCTCGGCCGGCGGCCCCGCCTTGTTCGTTGCTCCCGCGCCGTCCGGCGTTCCCTCCTGGGCCGCAGTTCCGCCCGCGCGCATCGGGCCGGACGAGTCCGGTCGGGCGGACATCGGGCAGGGGGAGGACGATCTCGGGAGGCTGCTGGACGACGGGCTCGCGCACCTGGTCGCGTCCATGAACCCCTCGGATCCGGAACGGCTGTGGCCGACCGGGGGATTCGGCCGATCCACCGACCCCTTCAACGTCCAGCACGGCGCCGCCGGCGTGCTCGGCGTGCTGGTCCGGGCGTACGAGGCCCGGCCGGACCCGGAACTGCGCGAAGCGGTGGCCGCCGCGGCCGGCTGGATCGGCCGCCGGGTGCTGCGCGAGCCGCGCATGCTGCCCGGGCTGTACTTCGGCCGCTCGGGCACGGCATGGGCCCTGCTGGAGGCCGGCCGGGTGCTCGGCGACGAGGAGCTGGATCGGCTCGCCGCCGACCTGGCCCTGCGGGTTCCGGTGCGCTGGCCCAATCCCGACATCTGCCATGGCATGGCGGGCGCCGGTATGACCCAGCTGCGCTTCTGGGAGGTCACCGGGCGGGAGGTCTTCCTGTCCCGGGCGCGGCAGGCCGCCGCGTCGGTCGCGGAGGCCGCCGTGCGCGTGGACGGGCGCCTGCTGTGGCCCGTCCCGCGGGACTTCGCCTCCACCCTGGCGGGCCTCACGCACTACGGCTTCGCCCACGGCGTCGCCGGGACCGGCGCCTTTCTGCTCGCCGCCGGACGGGCGCTGGGCGAGCCGGCCTATGGGGAACTGGCGGCCGAGGCGGCCGGCACGCTCACCCGCGTCGCGCGCGTAGAGGACGACGCCGCGTACTGGCCGAGCGGCGAGGGCGACGACCGGCTGCTGACGCACTGGTGCAGCGGATCCTCCGGCGTCGGGACGTTCCTGGTGCGGATGTGGCGGGAGACGGGCGATGAGACGCTCCTGCGGCTGGTGTCCGGCGCCGCGGTCGCGATCCATCGCTCCCGGTGGCACGCCGACACCGGCCAGTGCCACGGCCTGTCAGGCGACGCGGAGTTCCTGCTGGACCTCGCCCAGGCGGGCGCCGGTGAACGCCACCGCGGGTGGGCCCTCGACCTGGCCACCGCGATATATCTGCGCCACGCCCTGCGGGACGGGCGCATGGTCATCGCCCCGGACAAGGGCACCCAGGTGTTCGCCGACTTCAACGTCGGCCTGTCCGGAGTGGTGGCCCTGCTGCTGAGGCTGCGCGACGGCGGGCCCCGCATGTGGCTGCCGGAAGTCCTCGCCGGCCCGGCCGCTCCCTGATCGTCCGCGCCCGATCACCCGGCCAGGTGCGGCCGGGGGGCGCGGCGGACCGACCATGCCCTCATGAACGGGAGAGGAGGTGATCAACGATGGAGATCGACGTGAACGCCTTGCAGGCGCTGCCGGAGTCGCAGCCCCGCTCCGGGCGGTGGCCGTGCTGGGAGACCATTCCCTGCTGCTACTCGGTCACCGGCGACACCAACGCCTGAGCCCGCGCCCGCCCCTCCGGCCCCGTGTCCGGCGCCATCACGACGGCCGCGGAGGCGGAGGACGACGCGCGGCACGACACATCCGGGGCACACGCCCCACCTGGGGCGTGGCCCGCACCGAGGAGGACGACCGTGACCATGGAGACCGACGTCCGGGCGCTGCAGGCCCTGCCGGCGAGCCGCCCGGACACCGGCCGGTGGCCCTGTCAGGACACCTGCATGTACGACACGGCCTGCAACTGGACGTGGTAAGACGGGGCGGGCGGCCACCGGGCCGCCCGCCCCGCGCTCAACGGGTTCAAGCACGGCGGAAGCTGGGGACGACGGGAGCCGGCGGCTTAGGACGCCGGGGGCCCGGACGAGAGCGCCGCCCACGGTTCCGCCCGTGTCGATCGCAATGGCGAACCACCCCTTTCCAGCCGTTCACGCGTCCTAATCAGTGTTAGCGAGTCGCCTTGCGGCAGACTCGGTGTTGGTAGCCGTCCGGTGGGTGAGCACTTGCGTGTCCTGGACTTCGAGTCCTGCCGAAAGACAGTGCCCCCGCTGGTTGGCCGGG
>NZ_JBHSFP010000047.1:0-41164 GCF_042654065.1 Sphaerisporangium dianthi
GCGCGAGGCCGCGCCCATGCCCGCGCGTCCCGCGGCCCCGGCCGTGCAGTCGCCGCGGCGGGCGCCCGTCAGGCGCGCCGCGCCGCGCACGCCGTTCGTGCTGCTCGTCGTGGGGCTGCTCTGCGGCGGCCTGGTGAGCCTGCTTCTGCTCAACACCGTCCTGGCCAAGGACTCCTTCCGGGCGACCGACCTGCAGAAGACCACCCAGCGCCTGCGCCAGGAGGCCCAGGACAGGCGCACCAAGCTGCTGCTGGATTCGCAGCCGCAGCGAATCGCCGAACGCGCCGAGCAACTCGGCGAGAAGCCGGGCAAGCGCGAGCCGCAGTTCGTCGAGTTCGACGCGCAGGGGCGCGAGGTCGGCCGCACGGCGAACCAGGGCCAGGCTCCGGCCGGCCGGGGCCAGGCTCCGGCGGGCGGTGACCCGCGGGCGCAGGCGGAGGTCGCGACCCGGTGAGGGAAGGCGGCGGCCGTCCCTCCGGGCCCGGTCGCAACGGCCCGGGCGGCGGTTCGGCAGGACGCGGCGGCCCCGGAGGGCCCAGGCGAGGCTCCGGCTCGGGCGGCCGCCAAGGCCGCCCCGAGGGCCCCGGGCGTTTCGACGCGCCGGGCGGCCGCCCGGGCGGCGGCGCCGGGCGCCCCGACACGCCGGGCGGCCGCTCCGGGGAGGCCGGGCGGCCCGACGACACCGGCCGTCCCGACAGGGCCGGCGGTTCAGAACGTCCAGACAGGGCCGGCGGTTCAGGTCGTTCCGACGGTGCCGGCGGTTCGGGTCGCCCCGACAGGGCCGGTGGTTCCGCTCGTCCCGACGCGGCCGGTGGTCGTGCGGGCGCTCCGGGCCGTCCTGAGAGGGCCGGCGGTCCGGGCCGCGCCGAGGGTCCCGGCCGTCCGGGCGGCTCCGGCCGCCCAGAGGCGGCGGGCGGCCGTTCCGGCGTCCCGGGTGGACGGCCCGTCCCGGGTGGACGGCCGGACGGCTCCGGGCGCCCGATCAGGCCCGGCGGCGCCAAGGGCGAGGGTTCAGGGCGGCCTTCACGGCCGGGCGGCGCCAGAGGCGAGGGTTCCGGGCGCCCGCTCAGGCAGGGTCAGCGGCGGGTGCCGCCGCGCGGCCGCCCGTCGGACCTCGGCGACGCCGCGCGCCGTCCGGGGCTGCGCATCACCTGGACGCCCCGCCCGGCGGCCCCGCTGCGCCTGGGCAACCCCTCCCGCCGCATCAACATCGGCCTGATGGGCATGGCCGTCGTGCTGTCGCTGTTCGCCGGGCGGCTGGTCCAGCTCCAGGGGCTCGACTCCAAGGTGTTCGAGGCCAAGGCCGCGTCGCTGCGGGTGCACGAAGAGACGCTGACCGCGCGCCGGGGGCCGATCACCGACGTCAACGGCCACGAGCTGGCCATGACCGTCGAGGCCCGCGAGATCTCCGCCGACCCGACCAAGGTGCCGGCGGACAAGCGCGACCAGGTGGCCGGCGCCCTGGCCGCGCTGCTCGGCGCCGACAAGGGCGCCATCGCCGCGAAGCTCGCGCAGCCCAAGACGCGCTACACGCTGCTGGCCGGCAACGTCCCCACGGCCACCGCCGCCAAGGTCCTCGACCTGAAGATCGACGGGCTGGTCGCGACGCCGCACTACGAGCGCCTGTACCCGGGCGGGAGCCTCGCCGGCGGGGTCATCGGCTACGTCGGGGACGAGGGCCACGGCCTGGTGGGCTTCGAGCACGTCTACGACAAGCTGCTCGCCGGGCAGGACGGCAAGCAGACCGTCGAGACCGGCGGGACCGGGCAGCGCATCCCCATGACGCGCAGCACCAAGCAGGAGCCGGTCGCCGGGCGCGGCCTGCGGCTGACCATCGACCGCGACATCCAGTGGGCCGCCCAGGAGGCCATCGCCAAGCAGGTCAAGGCCACCGGCGCCCGCAGCGGCGGCGTCATCGTCATGGACGTGCGCACCGGCCAGGTGGTCGCCATGGCCAACGCCCCCGAGGTGGACCTCAACGAATGGCAGCGCACCCCGTCGCTGGGCAACCGCGCGGTGTCGGAGGTCTTCGAGCCGGGGAGCACCAACAAGGTCATCACGGCCGCGGCGGCGCTGGAGGCCGGGGCGGTCAGGCCCGAGACGGTGTTCGAGGTCGCAGACAAGTATCGCTGCGCCGACCGGCTGCTCAGCGACGCCCACCCGCACGCGCCCGAGAGCCTGACCTTCACCGGCATCATCGCCGAGTCCAGCAACGTCGGCACCATCATGGTGGCCGACAGGGTCGGCGACCAGCCGCTGTACAACATGCTGAAGTCCTTCGGCTTCGGCGCCAAGACCGGCTCGGGCCTCTACGGCGAGGAGGCCGGCCTGCTGCCCAAGCGGGAGGCCTGGTCGGGCAGCCAGCGGTGCACCATCGCCTTCGGCCAGGGCGTCTCGGTGACGGCCCTGCAGATGGCCAGCGTCTACCAGACCATCGCCAACGGGGGCGTGCGCATCACGCCGCAGATCGTCGCGGGCACGATCGACAAGCACCACAAGTTCGTCCCGGCCAAGCCGGCCGCGCGAACCCGCGTCATCACCCCGCGCACCGCCAAGGACATCACCCGCATGCTGGAGGCCGCGGTGAGCGCCGAGGGCAGCACGGGCTCGCTCGCCGCCATCAAGGGATACCGGGTGGCGGGTAAAACCGGCACCGCGATGCGGTACGACGAAAGCTGCCGAGGGTATTGCGGATATACCGCTACGTTTGTGGGGTTCACTCCCGCCGACGCGCCCCGGCTGGTGGCGCTGGCCGTGCTCCAGGCTCCTGAGAACGGCCACTTCGGCGGGGAGATCGCCGCGCCCGTGTTCAAGGATGTCATGACGTTCGCGTTGAAGAGCCGTAAGATCCCGCCGACCGGCACGACCGCTCCATCGGTGCGCATGAGCACCGGCGGGTGACGGGGGAAGGTACGCTCTCGCCCGTGCGTCCCCCGTCGTCTATGCGTCCAAGGGCCTGCCCGGTCCGCCCGCTCTCCGGCCTGGCGGCCATGCTCGGCGCGCCCTCGGGCGGCCCTCGCGCGCCGCTCGCCGCCGTGACCGGCGTCACCATCGACTCGCGCCAGGTCCAGCGCGGCGATCTGTACGTCGCCCTGCCCGGCTCCACCGCCCACGGCGCCGCCTTCTCGGCCGCCGCCGTCGCCGGCGGCGCCGTGGCGATCCTGACCGACCCCCCCGGCCGGGAGGCCGCGGTGGCGACCGGGGTGCCGGTCCTGGTGGTGCCCGACCCGCGCTCGGTGCTGGGGCGGGTCGCCGCCTGGGTGTACGGGCAGCCCTCCGCGGGCCTGCTGCTCCTGGGGGTGACCGGCACCAGCGGCAAGTCGACGACGACCTTCCTGCTGGAGGCCGGCCTGCGGGCGGCCGGTCACGGCACCGGCCTCATCGGCGGCGTCGAGATCCACGTCGGCGACACCGTCTTCCCGCCCACGCTCACCACCCCCGAGGCCAGCGACCTGCAGGGGCTGCTGGCGCTCATGCGCGAGGACGGCGTCACCGCCGCCGCCATGGAGGTCTCCAGCCATGCCCTGGCCCTCGGCCGGGTCGACGGGGTGTCCTACGACGTGGCGCTGTTCACCAACCTGTCCCAGGACCACCTGGACTTCCACAGCGACCTTGAGGACTACTTCCTGACCAAGGCGCGGCTGTTCACCCCCGAGCTGTGCCGCGCCGGGGTCGTCAACATCGACGACGAGCACGGCAGGGAGCTCGTGGGCATCGCCAAGGTGCCCATCACCACCTTCTCGGCCGCCGGCGCCGCCGAGGCCGACTGGCGGGCCCAGGACGTGCGCCTCGGCGCCGACGGCAGCACCTTCCGGGTGATCGGGCCGGGCGGCGTCGAGGCGGACGTGTCGGTGGCCCTGCCCGGCCCGTTCAACGTCGCCAACACCCTCGGGGCGCTCGTCACCCTCGTCGAGGCCGGGGTGCCGCTGCAGACGGCCGTGCACGGCGTGGGGACGGTCACCGGCGTCCCCGGCCGCATGGAGCGGGTGCCGGGCGCGCGGGGCTTCCAGGCCATCGTCGACTACTCCCACAAGCCGGGGGCCGTCGAGTCGGTGCTGCGGGCGCTGCGCGAGGTCACCTCGGGCAGCCTGATCATCGTCCTCGGCTGCGGCGGCGACCGCGACAGGGGCAAGCGCCCGATGATGGGCGAGGCGGCGGCGCGCCTGGCCGACGTGGCCGTCCTGACCAGCGACAACCCTCGCTCGGAGGACCCGCTGCGCATCCTCGCGGCCATGTTCGAGGGCGTCTTGCGCGTGCCGCCGCGCGAGCGCGCCCACGTGATCGTCGAGCCCGACCGCGCCGCCGCCATCGACCTGGCCGTCGGCCGCGCGGGCCCGGGGGACGTGGTGGTCGTCGCCGGCAAGGGGCACGAGCAGGGTCAGTACGTCGACGGTGAGGTGCTGCCGTTCGACGACAGGCAGGTGGTCGCGGATGCCATCGGCAAACGGGACCATATGTGACCGGTGTGCTTGTGCGAGGCTGACGCGCAAGCCGGGCCGGGCGCCCCGTGCGAGGCGCCGGCCCTCCCGACACGCACGGACAGCTTGTATCGAGAGTAGGGAAGACGAATGATCCCGTTGCCGCTGGCGAGGATCGCCGAGGTGACCTCGGGCGCCCTCGCGGGCATGGCCGATCCCCGCGCCGTGGTCCGCGGGCCCGTCCTGATCGACTCGCGCGCCGCCGAGCCGGGTTCGCTGTTCGTGGCGATCAGGGGAGCGCGGTCCGACGGGCACGACTTCGCGGCCCAGGCGTGCCAGGCCGGCGCGGTCGCCGTGCTGGCGAGCAGGCCCGTGGACGCGCCCTGCGTGGTGGTGGGCGACGTCGTGACGGCGCTCGCCGACCTCGCCGCCGCGACGGTGGCCGAGCTGCCTCGGGCCACCGTCGTCGGCGTCACAGGGTCGGCGGGCAAGACCACCACCAAAGACCTGCTCGCCCGGCTCGCCGCCCGCATGGGCCCCACCATCGCCCCGGCCGGCAACTACAACAACGAGATCGGCCACCCCCTCACGGTGCTGCGGGCCGACGAGGGCACCCGCTTTCTGGTGCTCGAACTGAGCGCGCGCGAGGAGGGCCACATCGCCCACCTGGCCCGCATCGCCCCGCCCCAGGTCGGCGTGGTGCTCAACGTCGGCACCGCCCACCTCGGCGTGTTCGGCGGGCGCGAGCAGATCGCCAAGGCCAAGGGCGAACTGGTCGAGGCTCTGCCCGCCGACGGGGTCGCCGTGCTCAACGCCGACGACCCGTTCGTGCGCGCCATGGCCGACCGCACCAAGGCCCGCGTCAGCTGGTTCGGGCGCTCGCCCGAGGCGGGCGTGCGCGCCGAGGACGAGACGCTGGACGAGCGCGGCCGCGCCGCCTTCACGCTGCGCACGCCCTCCGGCACGGCCCAGGTGCGCCTGCGCCTGTACGGGGCGCACGCCGTGGAGAACGCCCTGGCCGCCGCCGCGGCGGCCTACGAGCTCGGCATGCCGGTCGCGACCATCGCCGAGGAGCTGTCGGCCGCCGAGCCGCGCAGCCGCTGGCGCATGGAGGTCACCGACCGCCCCGACGGCGTCACCGTGATCAACGACGCCTACAACGCCAACCCCGACTCCATGCGGGCCGCCTTCGAGACCCTCGGCGTGCTCGCCAAGGGCCGCCGCAAGTACGCCGTGATCGCCTCCCTGCGCGAGCTGGGCGACGAGAGCGACGAGCTGAACGAGGAGGTCGGCCGGGTCGCCGCACGGGCGGGCCTGGCGGGGCTGTGGGTGGTGGGGGAGGCCCCCTGGCCGGTCCTCGCGGGCGCCAAGGGGGCGCCCGCCGTCCACGCGCCCGACGCGGCCACGGCGGCCGCCGAGCTGGCGGCCCGCCTCGCCCCCGGCGACGTGGTGCTGATCAAGGGGCCGCGCGCGGAAGGCCTGGAACGGGTCGCCGAGGCCCTGCTCGGCGGTGACGCCCGATGAGGGACATCCTCGTCGCCGCCGGGGTGGCGCTGCTGCTCTCGATGCTCGGCACCCCGCTGGCGATCAGGCTCTTCAGCCGCAGGGGGTACGGGCAGAACATCCGCGAGGAGGGCCCCTCGGGGCACCACGAGAAGCGCGGCACCCCCACCATGGGCGGCACGGTCATCGTGATCGCCGCGCTCATCGGCTTCGCCTGCTCCCACCTGGCCACGCTCACCCCGCCGACGGCCTCCGCCGTGCTGGTGCTCTTCCTGATGACCGGGCTCGGCACCGTCGGCTTCCTCGACGACTTCATCAAGATCTACAAGCAGCGCAGCCTCGGCCTGCGCAGCGGCGCCAAGGCGCTCGGGCAGCTCGTCGTCGGCGCGATCTTCGCGGTGCTGGTGGTCCAGTTCAAGAACGCCTACTCGATCACGCCCGCCGAGACGCGGCTGTCGTTCCTGCGCGACTTCGGGCCCTCCATCCCCATCGTGGTCTTCACGATCTGGGTCCTCATCATGATCGTGGGCTTCTCGAACGCGGTGAACCTCACCGACGGCCTCGACGGCCTCGCCAGCGGCGCCACCGGCGCCGTCCTGGCCGCGTACGTGCTGATCGGCAACTGGCAGCTGCGCAACAGCTGCCTGAACCAGCTCGGCCCGAACTGCTACTGGGTGCGCGACCCGCTCGACCTCGCCGTGGTCGCGGCAGCGGTCCTCGGCGCCCTCGTGGGCTTCCTGTGGTGGAACGCGCCGCCCGCCAAGATCTTCATGGGCGACACCGGCTCCCTGGCCCTCGGCGGGGTGCTGGCCGGGCTGGCGATCACCACCCGCACCCAGTTCCTGCTGTTCATCCTGGCCGGGCTGTGCGTCGTGATCACCGCCTCGGTGATCATCCAGGTCGGGTTCTTCAAGATGACCCGCAAACGGGTCTTCCGCATGGCGCCGCTCCAGCACCACTTCGAGCTCAAGGGCTGGGCCGAGACCACCATCGTGGTCCGCTTCTGGCTCATCGCCTGCCTCTGCGCCGCCGCCGGCCTCGGCCTCTTCTACGTCGAGTGGATGCCCAAGGGATGACCGCACCAGAACGCGCGCTTGTGAGCGACGAGGCAAGAGCGGCGGCCCAAGGGCGACCTCGCGCCGCGCGAGCGGAGCGAGCGCGATGAGCACTGTCGTGACGGGGCTCGGGGTCTCGGGGATGGCGGCGGCCCGCAGCCTGCTGCGGGCCGGCGAGCGGGTCGTGGTGGTCGAGACGCGGGACGGAGAGCGGCAGCGGGCGGCGGCGGCCGAGCTCGCCGAGCTCGGAGCCGAGGTCCGCTTCGGTGGCTCGCTGCCCGACGACACCGCCCTCGTGGTCACCTCGCCCGGCTGGCGTCCCGACCAGCCGCTTCTGGTGGAGGCCGCGGCCCGGGGCGTCGAGGTGATCGGCGAGGTCGAGCTGGCCTGGCGGCGGCGCCCCGCAGGCGCCGCCCCCTGGCTCGCGCTGACCGGCACCAACGGCAAGACGACGGCCGTGCGCATGCTGACCGCCATGCTCAGGGCCGCCGGGCACGCCGCCGCCGCCGTCGGCAACGTCGGCACGCCCATCGTCGAGGCCGTCGAGCAGCCCTACGACGTGCTGGCGGTGGAGCTGTCCAGCTTCCAGCTCCACTGGTCCGCGACCCTCGCGCCGCACGCCGCCGCGATCTTGAACGTCGCCGACGACCACCTCGACTGGCACGGGTCCATGGAGGAGTACGCCCGCGTCAAGGGCCGCGTCTTCGAGCGCGCCGGAGTGGTCGTGCACAACGCCGACGACCCCTGGTCCGCCCGCCTGGCCGCCCCGTACGCCGCCGTCGCGGCGGCGGGCGGCGCCGCGCCGCGCGTGGCCGGGTTCACGCTGGAGGTGCCCGCGCGAGGGCAGCTCGGCGTGGTGGAGGACCTGCTCGTCGACCGCGCCTTCGTCGGCGATCCCGACAACGCCGCCGAGGAGCTCGCCACCCTGGCCGACGTCCGCCCGCTCGCGCCGCACAACGTGGCCAACGCGCTGGCCGCGGCCGCGCTCGCCCGCGCGTACGGGGTGCCCGCGCAGGCCGTGCGGCAGGGGCTGCTCGACCACGTGCCCGACCCGCACCGCATCGCCCACGTCGCCAGGGTGGCGGAGGTCGACTACGTGGACGACTCCAAGGCCACCAACCCGCACGCCGCGGCGGCCTCCCTGGCCTCCTATCCGTCCGTCGTGTGGGTCGCCGGGGGTCTGCTGAAGGGCGCCGACGTCGGCGAGCTGGTGCGCCGGGCGGCGGGCCGGCTGCGCGGCGCCGTGCTCCTGGGCGCCGACCGGGCTCGAATTCACGAGGCTCTGGCGCGACACGCGGCGAATGTTCCGGTCGTGGAGGTCGAGGGGCAAGACACTGGGGTCATGGACCGTGTCGTCACCGAAGCCGCCCGGCTGGCCTCCCCCGGGGACACCGTGCTGCTCGCCCCCGCGGGCGCCTCGCTGGACATGTTCGCCGACTACGGTGCCCGTGGGGAGGCGTTCGCGAGAGCCGTCCAGCGCCTGGCGGCCTCGGGCGTGCGATGAGCGACGCCACGATCGCCCCGGGCGCCGACGGCAGGGTCGCGGGCGACCGCGTCACGGGCGAGGCGGGCGCCGCCGGCGGCGGGGGCCGCGGGTGGGGCCACGAGAAGCTCACCGCGCTCGGCAAGCTGCTCGACCGGCCGCTGACCTCCTACTACCTGCTGCTCGGCTGCAGCGCCCTGCTGCTCACGCTCGGCCTGATGATGGTCCTGTCGGCCTCCAGCATCAAGTCGCTGCAGCTCAAGGGCGACCCGTTCTACTGGTTCCTCAAGCAGTCGATGTCGGTCGGCATCGGCCTGCCGCTGATGTGGGTGTGCTCGCGGCTGCCGCCCCGGTTCTTCCGGCTGGCCGGTTATCCGCTGATGGCCATCTCGATCATCGCCCTGATCATGACGATCTTCATCGGCCGCACCGAGCTGGGCGCCCAGCGATGGCTCGACATCGGCGGGTTCTCCCTGCAGGCGTCCGAGCCCGCCAAACTCGGCCTCATGCTGTGGGGCGCCGACCTGCTGGCGCGCCGGGCCAAGGGCGGGCTGATCGAGTGGCGCCAGCTGCTGCTCCCGCTGATGCCCGGCACCGCGATCATCGCCATCCTCGTCATGATCGGGCGCGACCTCGGCACCACGGTCGTGCTCATGCTGATCTTCCTCGCGCTGCTGTGGGTGGTGGGCGCGCCGCTGCGGCTGTTCGGCGGCATCCTGGCCCTGGCCACCATGGCCACCGTCATCATGATCAGCGTCGAGGGCTACCGCTCCGACCGCATCGAGGGGTGGCTGGACGTCTGGGGCAACGCCTCCGGCACCGGCTACCAGGCGGCCATGGGGCAGATCGCCATGGGCTCGGGAGGCTGGTTCGGCCTCGGCCTCGGCAGCAGCAGGCAGAAATGGGGCCGGGTGCCGCACGCCGAGAGCGACTTCATCTTCTCCATCCTCGGCGAGGAGCTCGGCCTGATGGGCACCCTCGTGGTCATCGCCCTCTTCGGCCTGCTGGGGTACGCCGGGCTGCGCGTCGCCTCCCGGGTCAAGGACCCGTTCATCCGGCTCGCGGCCTCCGCCGCCGTGGCCTGGGTCGCAGGTCAGGCCATCGTGAACATCGGCGCGGTGATCGGCGCGCTGCCTATCACCGGCATCCCGCTGCCCCTGGTGTCGTACGGTGGTTCCGCGCTGCTGCCCACGCTCGCGGCGCTCGGCATGTTGCTGTCGTTCGCCAAACGCGAGCCCGGTGCGGCCGACGCGCTGGCCGCTCGTGGACCCGGCCCCGCGGCGAGGGCTCTAAGCTGGCTTGGCCTGGGTCGCCCGCCGGCGGAGGTCCGCCGTCCCGAGCGGCGCAGGCCGACATCGAGGCACGCGGATTTGAAAGGACCGACATGAGGGTGGTCCTCGCAGGCGGCGGCACGGCCGGCCACATCGAACCCGCGCTGGCGCTGGCCGACGCGCTGCGCAGGCTGGACCCTGGCATCGGCATAACCTGCCTCGGCACCGAGCGCGGGCTGGAGACCAGGCTGGTGCCCGCGCGGGGTTATGAGCTGGCGCTGGTGCCCGCGGTCCCGCTGCCGCGCGCGATCACGCCGCAGTTGCTGACGGTTCCCGGCAGGCTGGCGGGGGCGATCAACGCGGCCGCGGGCATCATGGACCGCGTCCAGGCCGACGTGCTGGTCGGCTTCGGCGGGTACGTCGCCACGCCGGCCTATCTCGGCGCCAGGAGGCGCGGGGTGCCCATCGTGGTGCACGAGGCCAATCCGCGCCCGGGGCTGGCCAACCGGCTGGGGGCCCGGCTCACCGAGCACGTCTTCACCGGCCACCCCGACGCCTCGCTGCCGCACGCCGAGTACGTCGGCATCCCGCTGCGCCGCGAGATCGTCATGCTCGACCGGCTGTCCACGGGCGACAAGGCCAGGTCCTACTTCGGGCTCGAGAACGACCGGCCGACGCTGCTGGTGTTCGGCGGCTCGCAGGGCGCGCGGGCGATCAACGAGGCGGCGCTGGCCAGCGCGCCCGTGCTGCGCCAGGCCGGCGTCCAGGTGCTGCACGTCATCGGCCCGAAGAACTCCGTCGTCGAGGAGCCGCCGCCGGGCGACCCGCAGTACGTGGTGCTGCCCTACGTCGACCGCATGGACCTCGCCTACGCCGCCGCCGACTTCGTGCTGTGCCGCAGCGGGGCGATGACCTGCGCCGAGCTGACCGCCGTCGGGCTGCCGGCGGCCTACGTCCCCCTGCCGCACGGCAACGGTGAGCAGAAGCTCAACGCCGCCCCCATCGTGGAGGCCGGCGGAGGGCTGATGGTGGACAACGCGGACCTGACCGCCGACTGGATCATCCAGCATGTGCTGCCGATCCTGCGCGACCCCGAACGGGTGGTGCAGATGTCCGACGCAGCCTCACGCATAGGGCGAAAGGACGCCGACACGGTGCTGGCTCGCAAGGTGATGAACGTCATCTCCGCCGGAGGCCGCCGATGAACCTGGTCAAGCTGATCGAACCGGTCGCCGCCACAGATCTCGGACGCGTCCACTTCATCGGCATCGGGGGCGCCGGCATGTCCGGCATCGCGCGCATCCTGCTCAAGCGCGGGGTGGCGGTGTCCGGCAGCGACGCCCGCGGCTCCCAGCTCGTCACCGAGCTGCGCGAGCTCGGCGCCGTCGTGCACGTCGGCCACGCCGCCTCCCACATCAAGGACGTCGACACCGTCGTGGTGTCCACCGCCATCCGCGACTCCAACCCCGAGCTGGGCGAGGCGCTGCGCCAGGGGCTGCGCGTCATCCCCCGGGCGGCGGCGCTGGCCGCCGTCATGGTCGGGCGCGCGGGCATCGCCGTCGCCGGCACCCACGGCAAGACGACCACGACCTCGATGCTCACCGTCGCCCTGCAGAAGTGCGGGCGCGACCCGTCGTACTGCGTGGGCGGCCAGCTCGTCACCACCGGCCTGGGCGCCGACGAGGGCGCGGGCGAGGTCTTCGTGGCCGAGGCCGACGAGAGCGACGGCTCCTTCCTCATGCTCGCCCCCCAGATCGCCGTGGTGACCAACGTCGAGGCCGACCACCTGGACAACTACGGCGACCCGCAGGCGGTGTACGACAGTTTCGCCCGCTTCGTCGAGCGCATCGGCTCGGTCCTTGTGGTCTGCGCCGACGACCCGGGCGCCGCGGCGCTCATCCCGCTCGCCAGGGCCAGGGGCCTGCGCGTGCGCACCTACGGCGAGACCGAGGGGGCCGACTTCCGCGTCACCGGCATCGCCCCCGACGGCTTCGGCGTCGTGTTCTCCGTGGAGGGCATGGGGGACGTGCGGCTGGTCGTGCCGGGGCGGCACAACGCGCTGAACGCCACCGCCGCCCTGGCCGTCGCCGAGGAGCTCGGCGTGCCGTTCGACGAGTTCGGCGACGGGCTGGCCGCGTTCACCGGGGCCAAGCGCCGGTTCGAGGCCAAGGGCGAGGCCGCCGGGGTCGCGGTCTTCGACAGCTACGCCCACCACCCGACCGAGCTGGCCGCCGACCTGCGCGCCGCGCGCGACGTCGTCGCGACGTTCTCCGGGCCCTCCGGCCGGGTGATCGCGGTCTTCCAGCCCCACCTGTACTCCCGCACCCGATTCTTCGCCGACGAGTTCGGCGCCGCGCTCGGCCTGGCCGACGAGGCCATCGTGCTCGACGTCTACGGCGCGAGGGAGGACCCCGAGCCGGGCGTCTCCGGCGCGCTGGTGGCGGGCAAGGTGCCCCTGCCCGCCGAGCGGGTCGCCTACGCGCCCGACCGCGCCGCGGTCGCGGCCATGGTGGCCGAGCGGGCACGTCCCGGCGACATCGTGCTCACCATGGGCGCGGGCGACGTGACCGAGCTGGGGCCGCACATCGTCGCCGAGCTCGCCTCGCGGTGAGCCCGGCGTGGCGCACCGCCTTCGTCGTCCTGCTGTCCTTCGGGGTGGTGGGGGCCGCCGCATGGCTGGTGTTCTTCTCGCCCGTCCTCGGCGTCCAGCGCGTCGCGGTCTCCGGCGCGGCCGGGCCCGCCGCCGACCAGGTCCGGCGGGCGGCCGCGGTGCCCGACCGCCAGCCGCTCGCGACCGTGGACCTCGAGCAGGTCCGCCGGCGCGTCGCCGCGCTGCGGCAGATCGAGTCGGTGAGCGTCGAGCGCAACTGGCCGGGCACGCTGAAGGTCCGCGTCGTCCAGCGCCGGCCGGTCGCCGTGGTCCCCGCGGCGGGCAGGGCCGACGTGGTCGACCGGCACGGCGTCGTGATCGAGGTCAGGGACACCGCGCCGTCCGGGCTGCCGGCGCTGCAGCTCGACCGCTTCGGTCCCGGCGACCCGGCCACCAAGGCCGCGCTCGGGGTCGCCGCCGGACTTCCGGGTGAGCTTCGCCGCATGGTGCGCACGATCCGCGCGACGACGACACAGGACGTGTCGTTGCGTCTGGACGACGGCCGTACGATCATGTGGGGTGGGGCCGACCGGACCAAGGACAAGGCCCGCGTGGCGCTCACGCTGCTGCGACGCCGGGCCGACGCCTACGACGTCAGCTCACCGGAAGTGGTGACGGTCGAGTCACGGGCTCCGCGGCCGCAGGGGGCTCCCGCAGGAGCGAAAGGGACAGGGCGCGACACGCCGGACGAGCTTGCGGCGCGGTGAGTTGACCCATAGGGAGGGGCAACCCTACTGTCCGTATCATTCCTCAGGTTGACATAACTCTAAATCTCAACTTGAGGGTGAGAGTTAAACAAGAAGGTCCGGCACCGTTTCGGGCTTCACGTAATGCAAGTAAACGAGCGGAAAGGCCCCTCGTCGTGGCAGCACCGCAGAACTACCTCGCGGTCATCAAGGTCGTCGGCATCGGCGGCGGCGGAGTCAACGCCGTGAACCGGATGATCGAGGAGGGACTCAAGGGCGTCGAGTTCATCGCCATCAACACCGACGCCCAGGCGCTGCTGATGAGTGACGCCGACGTCAAGCTGGACGTGGGCCGCGAGCTCACGCGCGGCCTCGGCGCGGGAGCCAATCCCGAGGTCGGGCGCAAGGCCGCCGAAGACCACCGCGAGGAGATCGAGGAGGTCCTCAAGGGGGCCGACATGGTCTTCGTCACGGCGGGGGAGGGCGGCGGCACCGGCACCGGCGGCGCGCCCGTGGTCGCCAACATCGCCCGCTCGCTCGGGGCGCTGACCATCGGTGTCGTGACCCGGCCCTTCAGCTTCGAGGGGCGGCGCAGGGCGATGCAGGCCGAGGCCGGCATCGAGACGCTGCGCGACGAGGTGGACACCCTCATCGTGATCCCCAACGACCGCCTGCTGTCGATCTCCGACCGCCAGGTGAGCGTCCTTGACGCCTTCAAGGCGGCCGACCAGGTGCTGCTGTCCGGTGTGCAGGGCATCACCGACCTCATCACCACGCCCGGCCTGATCAACCTGGACTTCGCCGACGTGAAGTCGGTCATGTCCGGCGCGGGCTCGGCGCTCATGGGCATCGGTCACGCGCGCGGCGACGACCGGTCGGTCGCCGCCGCCGAGATGGCGGTGTCCAGCCCGCTGCTGGAGGCCAGCATCGACGGCGCCCACGGGGTGCTGCTGTCCATCGCCGGCGGCTCCGACCTCGGCCTGTTCGAGATCAACGAGGCCGCCCAGCTGGTGTCCAACGCCGCGGCCATCGACGCCAACATCATCTTCGGCACGGTCATCGACGACGCCCTCGGAGACGAGGTGCGCGTCACGGTGATCGCCGCCGGGTTCGACGAGCCCGCGCCGGAGAAGCCCGCGGCCCAGCCCGCCGCCCGCACCCAGCCGCCGTCGCGGCCCGCGGCGGCCCCGGCGGCGCCCGTCCAGCCGTCCCGCCAGGCCGCCTCCGCCTTCCACTCGTCCAAGAGCGAGCCGCCGCGGGCCGAGCAGCGTCCCGCCCCGGTGCGCCCGCTGCCCTCGGCGCAGCCGGCCGCGGTGCCCGAGCCGGCTCCGGCCGCCGACACGGCCTCATCGGCGGCATCGGCCGCGGCGGCCGCTCCGCCCGCCACGCCGTTCACCCGCGAGCCGGCCTCGGCCGAGTCTGCCCACGGCGGGCAGGCCGCCTCCGCCGCGCAGGGGGGCCAGTCCGCGCACGGCGAGCAGCAGGCCCAGGGGCCGGTGTCGATCCCGCGGCCCGCTCCCGAGCCGCCGACGCCGATCACTTCCCGCGTCTCCGAGCCCGCCCGGCGCCGGCCGGTGGTCTTCGAAGAGCAGGAAGAGGAACTGGACGTCCCTGACTTCCTGAAGTGAGCCCGGCACGTGCCGCCTTCCCCTCTCGAGGGGAGCGGCGGCACGTGTCTCTCGCTTCCTCAGCTCGGCGGTGGCCGTGTCCCGTGCGGGCGCGGCGCCCGCTCCGCGCGCCGCCGGGCTCCCGCGGGCGTCCGGCCCGCCGTGCGTCCCGACCCTTCGAAGTGATCGAACCCCCTTGTGAAGAACCCGAACACCGCGCGCCGCGACGAGATCGCGGCCGGCCTCGCCGAGGTCGAGCGCCGCGTCTCCGCCGCCTGCGCCGCCGCCGGGCGCGCCCGCCACGAGATCACCCTTGTCGCGGTGACCAAGACCTATCCCGCCTCCGACGTGCGCATCCTTGCCGAGCTGGGGGTCGCCGACGTCGGCGAGAACCGCGACCAGGAGGCCGGCCCCAAGGCCCTCGACTGCGCCGACCTGCCGCTGACCTGGCACTTCGTCGGCCAGATCCAGACCAACAAGGCCAGGTCGGTGGTGTCGTACGCCGACGTGGTCCACTCGGTCGACCGCCCCCGGCTGGCCGAGGCGCTGAGCCGCGAGGCCGTCAGGGCTGGGCGGCGGGTCACCTGCCTGGTGCAGGTGGCGCTGGACGACGATCCCGCGCGGGGCGGCGTCGTCCCCGCGGGCCTCGCGGCGCTGGCCGAGACGGTGGCGGCGTCCGAGGGGCTGGTCCTCGGCGGCGTGATGGCCGTCGCCCCGCTGGGTGGCGATCCAGACAGGGCTTTCGCCCGGCTCGCGCAACTTTCATCGGATCTGCGGGTGGATCATCCGGAAGCGACGGTGATCTCGGCGGGCATGAGCGGAGATCTCGATCACGCGATAGCCCGCGGTTCCACACTCGTGCGTGTCGGTACGGCGTTGCTCGGTCGCCGGAAGCCCTTCGTCAGGTAATGTCCCCCCGAGTGGACCTTGATGTCCGCGTATCCGAGCAGAGGTCGACAGCGGTGCCTTGAGGTGCGGTGGGTGCGGCGACCATGAGGAGGACGAAGTAGCGATGGCCGGCGCGATGCGCAAGATGGCGGTCTACCTCGGTCTCGTTGAGGACGACCGCTACCCGGACTACGGCAACTACGCCGATGACGACGACTACACCGACGACTACGTCGAGCGCCGCCGCGGTGACGAGCGGGTGCTTGGAACGCCCCAAGAGGGCCAGGAAGAGGTTGAGAGCGCCGTTCCGGCCCCTCGGGCGGGGGCCGCCGTCGTCGAGCGCCGTACGACCGATCTGGCGCGCATAACGACCCTGCACCCGCGCACCTACAACGAGGCGCGCACCATCGGAGAGCACTTCCGCGAGGGCACACCTGTCATCATGAATTTGACTGAAATGGTCGACAGTGACGCGAAGCGGCTTGTTGATTTCGCGGCAGGTCTGGTCTTTGGCCTACATGGAAGCATTGAACGTGTTACCAACAAGGTGTTCCTGTTGTCCCCTGCCAATGTCGAGGTGACCGCCGAGGACAAGGCCCGAATCGCGGAACGAGGGTTCTTCAACCAGAGCTAGAGTTCCACCATGAGCAGTGAACGGCCAGACATGGCCCACCCAGACCGAGGTCGGCAGATCGGGATGGAGGAGGCAGGGCGCGACCGTGGGGATCGTTAGCAACATCTTGGTCACCGTCCTGTACATCTACCTCGTTCTGCTGATCGGCAGGATGATCTTCGATGCGGTGCAGTTGTTCGCCCGCTCCTGGCACCCCCGGGGGGTAGTCCTGGTGCTGGCGGAAGCCACATACACGGCGACGGATCCACCTCTCAAGTTCCTCCGCCGTTTCATTCCGCCCCTCCGGTTGGGTACGGTGGCCTTTGACCTAAGCTTCACAGTGCTGTTCATTGTGGTCTTGGTCATGATCCAAATCGTGTCCGCGCTTCGTTTTTGATCGGGTACCGTCCTCCGGACAGACTCCGAGCGCGCCAAGGAGACCGAAATGCCGCTGACGCCCGCTGATGTGCGGAACAAGCAGTTCAGTACGACCCGGCTGAGGCCGGGGTACGACGAGGAAGAGGTCGACGCCTTCCTGGACGAGGTGGAGGCCGAACTCGACCGCCTCATCCAGGAGAACGAGGAGCTTCGGGCGAAACTCACCGAGTGCCTGCGTGGCAAGGTGCCAGGTGGCATGGGCATGAGCATGGCGCCGGCCCCGGTCGCCGAGCCCAAGCCCGAGATGATGATGCCTCAGCCGGAGCCGATGAAGCCGCCGGAGCCGATCAGGCCCGAGCCGGTTCCCGTCGGCATGGGCATGCCCCCGGCCGAGGACAACATGGACACCGCCGCCCGCGTGCTCGCACTGGCGCAGCAGACCGCCGACCAGGCGATCGCCGACGCCCGCCGCGAGGCCGACGAGACGGTGACCCGCGCCCGCCGCGAGGCGGACGAGGTCCTCGGCAAGGCCCGCCGCCAGGCCGAGCAGATCATCGGTGACGCGCGCGCCCGTGCCGAGACCCTCGAGCGCGACGCCCAAGAGCGCCACCGCCAGGCGATGGGCTCGCTGGTGCAGACCCGCGACGAGCTCGAGCGCAAGGTCGAAGAGCTGCGCAGCTTCGAGCGCGAATACCGCAGCAGGCTCAAGCTCTACCTCGAGAACCAGCTCGCCGAGCTCAACGTCTCCGCCGAGGCCAGCGGCGGCTTCCCCGTCGTGGGCGCGCAGATGGGCGGGGCTCCGGCCATGTCCCACGCGGTCCCGCAGGGTGGTCAGCAGCAGCTGCAGGGCAACCCGAACAACCCCTTCGCCCCCGAGCCCTCGCAGCACTCCGGCGCCTTCCAGGGAGTTGACGGCCCGCACAACGACCGCCGTTAAGGTAACGGGTCAGGGCAGTCACCGACCCGCGTCTTGGAGCACCTGTGATCTACGTCAGCGCCATTCTGGTCGTCCTCGCCTTCGGCCTTCTGGTCGCGGGCGTGGTGACCGGGACAGCGGTTCTGGTCATGTGGTCGATCGTGGTCAGCGTGCTGTCCGCGCTCTTCCTGATGATCGGGGCGCTGTTGCGGCGTCACGAGCTGTTCCCATCCGGTGGCGCGCCGGCGGAAGCGGTCTCGTCCATGCCTCCAGTGGGCGCGGGCGTCGGCGGCGGCGTGATGGGGCGAACCATGACGGTGGGCCCGGAGCGATCCGGAATGGCCGCCACCGCCGGGCCGCCCCGAGGGCCGTCCTCTCCCTTCGGCCATCCCATGGCCACGCCGCACCTGGCGCACCAGACCACCACCCTGGGGTCGCAGCGGGGATTCCCCGCGGCGGGGCCGGGCCGGGGCCCGGCCGCCGCGGGCGCGCGAGGGGGGCCGTCCCCCGACGCGATCGTCCTGGTGGTGCCCGGACGCAAGCGGTTCCATCTGCCCGGCTGCCGCCAGCTCGCCGGGCGCGACACCGAGGAGCTCACCCACGAGGAGGCGCTGGAGGAGGGCTTCACCGCCTGCACCACCTGCCTCCCCGACGGCTACAAGCCCCCCGCACCCCCCACCTCTGACCGCCTCACGGGCGCCGGCGGCCCTTCCACGGCCGCCTCTCCGCCTGAGGAGGCCGCTGCCACCACCTCGTCCTCCCGTCCAGCCGCGCCGTCGTCCTCCCGCCCGGGCGCTCCCGCAGCCTCCCCGTCCGAGGCTCCTTCGGCTTCCCGCCCCGACGGTTCCTCCTCTCGCGCCGCCGACTCCTCCTCCTCGTCTTCGCGGTCCGAGTCCGCCGACCGCCCATCTTCGCGGTCCGAGTCCGCCCGCACTGCGGGCGCCGAGCGCGACCGCGCGGAAACGGACAAGGGTGCGACCAAGGGCAAGAGCGCGTCAGAGTCCGCCCGCCCGTCGGGAGCCGGGTCCGAACGCGACTCCACGTCCCCCGGCGCATCGGACTCCGGCTCGGCCCGCACGTCCCCGTCCTCGGGCACGTCCGAGTCCTCGCCCGCGAGCAGGTCCCGGTCGGAGGAGTCCTCGCGACCCGGGCCGGGCTACCGGCCGGACGAGACGCGGCCGGTGTCCCATCCGCGTGGCGAGCCGGCGAAAGAGCAGCAGGAGAAGACCCCCGGGCGTGCCGGGAGCCCTCTCCGGCCCGCTTCCTCCGACGCCGACTCCTCCGCCTCCTCCCGCCCCTCCGGGTCCACGTCGCCCTCCCGCTCCGCCGTCCCCCTCCCCGCGCCTCCGGCGGTCCCCGAGGCGTCCTCTCCCTTCCAGGCGTTCAAGCGTCCCGAGCCGGCCAAACCCGCGACCGAGCCGGCCAAGCCGTCGAGCGGGTCGTCCGCACCTGCGGCCGAACGGCCCAAGGCGTCCGGCGGGTCGTCCAAAGCAGCGGCCGAGTCGTCCAAGGCTTCGAGCGGGCCGGCCGGTGGCGACTCCGGCGGCGACGACGCATCTGTGATCGTGGTCGGCGGCCCGTCCCGTGCGGGGGACGAAACCTCGCGCAGAACGGGCGCACCGGCGAAGGACGCCAAACCCGAGCGCTCCGGCGAGTCGAAGACCGCCGGAGCGACATCCGGGACGAAGCCGGCGAGCGACGCGAAGCCCGCCGCCACGGCGAGGCCGTCCACCGGTTCCGCGACGGGCGGCAGCGCTCCCGCGAAGGGCGACGACCTCGCCGACGACGAGTCGGCGGACACCACGACGTTCCCCGCCATCGGCTCCGC
This sequence comes from Sphaerisporangium dianthi, assembly GCF_042654065.1. Classification (NCBI taxonomy): domain Bacteria; kingdom Bacillati; phylum Actinomycetota; class Actinomycetes; order Streptosporangiales; family Streptosporangiaceae; genus Sphaerisporangium; species Sphaerisporangium dianthi. The sequence goes on from NZ_JBHSFP010000047.1 coordinate 19,297, forward strand.
CAAGGCGGACAAGGCGCCGGCGCAGACCGCAGGCAAGCCCGGCCGGGCGAGTGACGCGTCGTCCAGGACCGGCGACAGGTCCGGCACGGCGAGCGGCGCGCCGACAGGAACGGGGACCAAGCCCGCGAGCCCGAGGGGCACGTCCACGTCCGGCAAGGGCGACGAGGCGCCCTCGGGCCCGTCCGGCGGTGAGCGCGACGAGGGATCCGCGGGCGCGTCCGGCAAGGGCGGCTCATCCGGTGATCGCCGCCGCCCCGGCATCGTCAAGGTCATCCCCGGCACCCGGCGCTACCACAGCGCCGCCTGCCCGCTGATCAAGGGCTCGGACCCCGGAACGCTGGAGACGATGTCCCAGGCCGACGCCGAAGCCACCGGCCTCACCCACTGCTCCGTCTGCGACCACTACTGACCCATCGCCCGCCGGCCAGGGAGCGCCTCCCCTATCGTTCAGGAGTTCCGCGACGCTGATGACGTGCTGGAGAAGGGCACATCTCTGAGCCCGGAAGTGGTCGAGTGGCCGGTCGTGGCGGGCGCCGGAGGAGAGATCGACCAGTACGTCTGCCGCTGACGTCTGGATGAACGGCCGGCCGGCAGGAGATCGGCCGTTGCCTTCCCGCATGAGGACGGTGCGATCTACGGACTCCTGATACGGAGTCCGTAGCCGTGGGGAAGGGCGAAGGGACGGAGGTCAGTCCTTGCGGGCGACGGCGCCGTAGAGCCACTTGGTGGCGGCCGGGGCGGGGTCGTCGGGGTCGGGGTGCCAGGCGTCGATGGTGACCAGGCCCGGGTCGACCAGCGTGAACCGGTCGAAGAAGCGGGCGACCTCGGCGTGCTCGCGGAAGTAGATCGGCGTCGGGGTGGCGGCGTAGACGGACTCGATCTTCTCGACCGCCTCGGCGGCGTGGCCGTCGCGGGTGACGTGCGTGGCGGCTATGTGGCTGCCGGGGGCCAGGGCGTCGTGCAGGGTGCCCATGATGCCCGCCTGCTCCTCCATGGTCAGGAAGTGCACCATGGCGATGAGCAGGACGCCGATGGGGGCGTCGAAGTCGATGAGTGCACGGGTGTCGGGGTGGCCGAGGACGTCTTCGGGGCTGCGCATGTCGGCGCCGGCCACCCGGGTGTTGCCGTCGGTGGCGAGCAGGGCGCGGCCGTGGGCCAGCACGATGGGGTCGCGGTCGACGTAGACGACGCGGGCGTCGGGGATGACCGACTGGGCGATCTCGTGGGTGTTGCCGGCGGTGGGCAGGCCGGAGCCGATGTCGATGAACTGGCGGATGCCCTGGCGGGCCATGTGGCGCACGGCGCGGCGCAGGAACGCGCGGTTCTCCTGCGCGAGCAGCCGGATCTCGGGCATGGCCTGCTCCACGCGGTCCACGGCGGCCCGGTCCACCTCGTAGTTGTCCTTGCCGCCGAGGTAGTAGTCGTACATCCGGGCGACGCTGGGGCGCGTCGTGTCGATGTCCGCCGGGATGGAGGGATTCAAGTCCGCCAAGGTGGGCTCCGCCGGTAGTCATGCGGAGCCCGCCGGGCGAGGATCAGGCGTCGGCGCCCGAGCCGAGGGGCATCCGCGTCGCGAATGGGATGGTTCACACCCTAGGGCCGGCACGATCTTGACGAGGGCCGTTCGCCATCCTTCACTCCCTCGTCTTGGCCCGGAGGCGCCGTCTCGTTCCGCCGGCCGTCTCCGGCCTTGACGACGGGCCGGGACGTAAGGCCGAGCCGTTCATTTGGCGATCTTGACGTACGGACGGTGGCGTCGGTGCCGGGGAAGCGGCCACCGGCGACGGAGGATCGGGACATGCGCCAAGTGAGAGCCGTTCTCGCGGCACTGGTGGCCGGGGCCGTGATCCTGCCGTCGCCGTACGCGGCCGTGCCCGCTCGCGCCAGCGCGACCGTACGGGTCGCCGCAGGCCCGGCCCCCGCACCCGGCGAGACCCCGGACTGTCCTCCAGGGACGCTCTGCGGGACCCTGCGCGTCCCGCTGGACCGGGGTCACCCGTCGGCCGGGACGACGACCGTCGCCTACAGGCTCGTGTACCGGCGGGACACCTCGCGCGCGGCGAAGGGGACGCTCCTCCCCAACCCCGGCGGACCAGGCATCGCGGTCATCGACCATCGCGACTACACCGGGCGGTACCGCGACCTGCTGCAGGACCACGACCTGCTGCTCGTCGATCCACGCGGCGTCGGCAGGTCCACCCCGCTGACCTGCCGGTCGGCGGGATGGGACGACATGCGGGCCTCGCACGCGGCGGCGGTCGCGGCCGCCGCCGCGTGCGGCCGCGAACTCGGCTCCGGCCTGCGTCACTACACCACGGCCGCCGCCGCGGACGACATCGACGCGGTCCGCGCGCATCTCGGCATCGACCGCCTCGACCTGCTCGGCCAGTCCTACGGCACCTATCTGATGACCGTCTACGCCAGGCGGCATCCGGGTCACGTCCGCTCGATCGTGCTGTCCGCCGCCTATCCGCTGGACTTCGACATGCTGGGACGGCCGTCCGCGCGGGCCATGCGCAGAGCCGTGCGCCTGCTGTGCCACCGCTCGCACGGCGCGTGCGACGGGGGAGAGGTGATGGACGACCTGACGGTCATGGCCGCCCGGCTGGACGCACGTCCTATGCGGTACGCCGGGGGCGCCGTCCTGGACGAGACCACGCTGGCGAGCACGGTCTACAAGCTCACCTCCAGCAGGGTGGACCTGTTCGGCCGGCTGCCGTCCGCGCTGCGCATGGCGGTCCACCGGGACCTCGGCCCGCTGACGGGGCTGGCGGAGCAGGTGCGGCCGATCGGCGGGCTCTCGGGTGGCGGCGCCTTCAGCATGCCGATGTTCGTCACCATCGCCTGCAACGACTATCCGGTGCTGTGGAGCCGGCACGCCTCCGTCCCCACGCGGACCCGGCAGTACGGCGCGCTGCTCGCTCGCCTGGACTCCCGCGACTACCGGCCGTTCACCCCGAGCGCCTGGATCGGCGGCATCGTCGACCTCGGGGACCTGTGCATCCGCTGGCCGGACCACAGGGAGCGGCCGCAGCACCGTCCCGGCCGGTTGCCGGACGTGCCCGTGCTGGTGCTGTCGGGGGACCTGGACACCGGCACCCCGACCGAGGAGGCGCTGGCGGCGGCGGCACAGTACCGCCGCGCGCAGGTGATCGAGGTGCCGAGCGCCGGGCACGTCGCCGACAACGACCCGAGGGCCTCGGCGTGCGTGGTCTCCCTGGAAACGTGGTTCATCCGCCACAGGCGCGTCGCCGACCCCGCCTGCCTGCGCCGGATCCCACCGGTGCCCGTCCACCCGCCGGACCGTTCCCTGACCTGACCCGGTCTGCCGGGCGGTGGTCGTCGCCGCGCGCTACGCATGATGTTCGCCACATGGCTCAGAGGGTGCCGGTGCGAGTGATGATCGCAGCACCGCCTACCAGCAACTCCAGCCTGCCCGCGCTTTCGCGGGCGGAGGCGGTGATGGTGGCGGGGCTGCCGAGCGCGTCACCCATCTCAACGGTGAGGTCGGTGACACCGCGGTCGGCGAGGTGGGCGGCCAGGCAGGCGGTGCTGTTGGCGTTGGCGATGTCTTCGGGAACGCCGATCGAGGGGGCGAACATGCGGGCCACGACCCGGCCGGCGCTCGTCGGCGCCGAATGGACATAGCATCCGAGCAGTCCGAGCTGGTCGCAGGCGGCGCGAAGCCGGTCGAGGTCGGGGGCCAGGGCCGCGACGGCCTCGGGTGTGGTGATCGGAATCAGCATCCGAGTCCGGCCCAGCGAGGCGACGCATGGGCCAGGGGCGAGCAGGTCGGAGGCGATGCCGAGGGCGGCGATCACGCGGTCGGTCTCGACCGGGGTGGGATCGCGTAACGTGACGGGGCCGGGGTCGAAGGCGGCATGAATGACGTCGCCCTCACGCACGGCATGACCGGCGAAGCTGCGCCCCGAAGCACGCAGCCGGAACCGGTGTTCGGCGCCCCCGCACTGCTCGGCAAGGAAGGCTATGGCGGCGACAGTGCCGTGGCCGCAGGCGGGCAGTTCTCCCTCGGTAGTGAAAAAGCGCACGTCGACTGTGGATTCGTCGGCGCCGATCAGGCTCTGACACTGCTTTGGCGCGCCGAGAGCGCTTCGAGAATCGCGGCGCGTCACGAAGACGGCATGCGAGGTGCCGAAGCGGGCGGGCACCCGGCTGCGTTCGGCGTCGGTCAGTGAAGCCGCAGGTGGCGAAGCCCCGGTCGGTGATGCTCGCCGGGGCGGCCCGGCGGCGGACTCGCCGAGGACGGCTGTCGGGCTGCCGCCGCGACCGTCACGCAGACAGGCGTTGACGATGCTGACCGGCACACGATCGACGTCATTCATCGGCATTGCGCCGATCTGTTACGTGCCGCGTCGCGCAGCTCATCTGCTCGATCACGGCGGCGGCCTGCGCCGCGATGTCACCGACCTCACCGACCTCACCGACCGCCTGTGCCGCCGAAGGTACGTCGTGGATGAAACCGCTCGACTGTCCTGCGCTAAGAGCCATGTCCGCGACCTCGCCGGTCATGCCGGGCAGCGGCATCAGATGCTCGTACTCGTGGTGGATCCGGCCAGCGGCATCAATGGCGACGACATCGCCTTTCCCGGCCGTCGTGGCGCCGAAGGCGACCCGGCCTCCTCCCGCCGCAGCGTACGTAGCATGGTCATCTTTGTCTCGTCCCGCCCGTTCTCGCGCTTCGAAATTAGAATCACTCGCAGGCCGGTACCGTATCGGAATGCTGCAATAGGGTGAGTGGTGATTTGTAAGAACAAGCCGAACCTTTGACGGTAAGGTGTCATTGTGGGTGATTTTCGGAAGATGCGTGCGTCGCGTGTGCGTCCGCGGGCGGCCGACATCTTCGCGCTCGACGTCAAGGGCGTCGGGTATGTGTTCGGACGAGTGATGCTGGCTGGTCTGCCTGAGGAGCATCCGCACACCTCCGCGGCGCTTCTCTGTTACATCTACTCCTTGTGTTCGGTTGACAAGTCCGTGGACGCAGGCGACCTGCGGAGGGATGAGCTGCTGATACCTCCCTTCTTCATCAATAGCATGCCATGGCGGCTGGGCTACTTTGAGACGATCGGGCACGTTGAACCAACCGAGACGGATTCACTGCCGCGCCACTGCTTCTATTCCATCACCTGGGATAGCTATTATGATGAATGGGGAAATCAGCTCAAGGAGCGATACGAGCCATGTGGTGTATGGGGTATACAGGCTTACGGCGGGATCGACTTTGAGGTGAGCAGAGCGCTGGGCATCACGAGTTCTGATTGACCATCGTCGACGCGTTCGCCTGCTGAACCGGTCACGTCCTCATGGCCATGGTCCAGAGGTGGTGGTCGAACTGGTGCGGACAATGGGTGGGTGGCCCGATCAAGCCAGTACCGGGTGAGACCGATGTGTCTTTCTCGGACCTGGTGGACCAGGCGTCGCGCCCATGGACCATCGCGACTACGCCGGGCGGTACCGCGCCCTGCTGCAGGACCACGACCTGCTGTTCGTCGATCCACGCGGCGCCGGCAGGCCCACCCCGCTGACCTGCCGTGGGGTGGGACGGCATGCGGGCCTCGCACGCGGCGGCGGCCGCCGCCGCGTGCGGCCGTGAACTCGGCTCCGGCCTGCGTCGCTACGCTCGCCTGGACTTCGGTGATCGGCCCGAGCCTCAGGTGACCGAGTGGGTGATGGTGGCGGTGTAGGTCCCGGCGACGACGTCGGTGGGCAGGGTCACGGTGATCGTCGGGTTCCAGGTGGCGGAGTTGTCGCCTGTGCCGTCGGAGGCGGAGAACGCGGTACGCGGTGAGCTGAGGCTTCCGGTGGCCGCGGGGGTGAAGGTGGCGTCGCCGGTGGTGCTGGTGGCCGGGCCTGGAGAGTAGCCGATCGATCCCTTGGAGATGGTTTCCGGTGGGGTGGCGCCGCCGGTGGTGAAGTCGGTGGAGCTGACGGTGGTGGTCCAGGTGGCGACGGGGGTGTCGCGGGTGTCGGTCACGGTGACGTCGCCGAGGTGGGCGGACACGGTGGCGGCTCCGGCCGTCGCGGATCCGAGGTCGGCGTTGGAGGGGACGCTGATGAACAGGGCGCCGGTGGGTTTGACGATGGCGTTGGTGTCCAGGGTGACGGCGCCGTTGCGGGCCAGGGCGCGGCCGGTGAGGCTTGTGCCGGTGGTGAGGGTGATGGAGGTCAGGGCGAGGATGTTCCCGGCGAAGCTGGAGTCGGTGCCCAGCGTGGCCGAGCTGCCGACCTGCCAGAACACGTTGTGGGCTTGGGCGCCGCCGGTGAGGGTCACGGTGCCGGCGGAGGCGGTGATGAGGGTGGAGGCGGCTTGGAAGATGAAGACGGCGGTGGGGTCGCCTTGGGCGTCCAGGGTCAGGTTCCCGGTGATGGCGAAGGTGCCGGCCGCGGAGTTGTAGACGCCGGGCGTCAGGGTGGTTCCGCCGAGTTGTGTCGCCACGGTGGCGGTCGGGGTCCGGCCGGCGGCGTCGGTGTAGGCGGTGGTCAGGTCTGCCTGGGCCTGGGCGGCGGTGGCGTCGGCGGCATGGATGGTGCCGGTCACGGTGCCGGGGGGAAAGCCGGTCACCGCGGTGCCCGGGCTGAGCCCGAGGTCACCGGTCACGGTGGTGGCGCCGGTGTTGGTGACGGTGCTCCCGGCCATGACCGCGAAAGCGCGAGCGGTTTGGAGCTGCACCGGCGTTTGCGCGGCGTTCGTGCTGGACGGCACGGCGATGAGCACAGCCGCGGCGGGCAGAAACGCCAACCCCGCCAACTGGAAAACCCTCGGCCGGTGAGCTCCCGGGAGGATTCCCGGCGGGCGGGTCGTCGAGAGGATTCTCGTCCTGAGGGTCGTCGAGAGGATTCTCGGTCGGTGGGCCTCAGGGAGGATTCTCGGCCGGAGGGTCCGGGATGGGGTTCGCCTCATCTTCAGCACCGGGTCGTTGGCCGGCGTCGAAAATCCGGCACGCCGCAGCGCCGCCGACACGAGATTCCTCATGCGCCCCACATCCGTAGCAAGACTCAAGGCGGGAGGAGATCGCCGGTGACCCTGGTCGCAGCCGTTATTGATCCGTTATAGTACTCGACAAGACCAGGGCGCCGTCATACGAGCGCCACGAGACACCGTCCGTCCCGCTCCAGGTGGCGGCGATGTCATCAGAGCGGACATAGCGCTCGCCATGACAAGTTCGACGCTTTCACGGCGACGGCGGCCCGGAATCGTCGAGGTTAGACTGCTCTTTCGTGCAGAGAACGCGCCTCGATATTGCTCGGATCCAGGCGGCTCGCGAGGTCATCGATCCGATTTTTCTCGACACACCGCTGTACCGCTGCGAGGCGCTGGAGCCCGGCCTTGGGTGCACGGTGAGCATCAAGCTCGAAACGGCGAACCCGGTCCGCAGCTTCAAGGCCCGCGGCACCGAGCTCATCGCGAGCCTCCTCGCCGGCAGCGGCTCGCGAGCCGTGGTGTGCGCCAGCGCGGGCAACCTTGGCCAAGCCCTCGCCTGGTCCGGTCGCGGCCGTGGGCTCGACGTCACCGTCGTGGCATCCCGCTTCGCGCCGGCGGCCAAGCTTGATCGCATCCGTGCCTTGGGCGCCAGTGTGGAACTGGTCGACGGCGACTTCGACATGGCCCGCGAGCGGGCGTCGGCCGTCGCGCGGCACCACGGCGTCCGGCTGGTCGAAGACAGCCTGGACATCGAGACCTGCGAGGGCGCGGCGACCATCGGCCTGGAACTGGTGGACACCGTGCCGTCGTTCGACGTCGTCCTGATCGCCCTCGGTGGCGGGGCGCTCGCCACCGGTGTCGGTCATGTGATCAAGGCCCGCGCGCCCGGTGCCGAGGTGATCTGCGTCCAGCCGCTGGGCGCACCGGCGATGACGCTGTCCTGGCGCGAACGGCGTGTCGTCACCACCGGCCCGACCAGCACCATCGCCGACGGCGTCGCCGGCCGGCGACCGATCCCGGCCGTCCTGGCCGACCTCCTCCTGGTCGCTGACGACGCCGTCCTTGTCCAGGAGGCGTCGATCGTCGCCGGTATGCGGATGCTCCTCCACCATGCCGGCCTCGTCGTCGAACCGTCGGCCGCGCTCGGCATCGCGGCGATCCTCGAAGACCGTGACCGCTTCGCCGGCCGGCACGTGGTCACCATCGTGTGCGGCGGCAACGTCGACATGGATGCCTACCACCGCTGGGTCGGCGCGCCTCCCATCCACGATTCTTGACAATTGCTCCCGCCATCAGGGTGGACGGGATCGGCTGCTCCCCGTCATCAGGGTGGACGGGACCGGCTGCTCCCGCCGTCAGGGTGGACGAGGTCGACAGGCAGGCGGGCTACGGCACGGCCAGCTTCCGCACCCCGAGGGGCTCGAAGTCATAGACCGTGTTGTTCACCTGCAGCCCGTCGATCGCGCCGATGAAGGCGGTGTCCTCAATGAAGCCGAGACTCAGGGTGATCACCGCGTTCGGCAGCCTGGCCTTCAGGTCGTCGAACGAGCATGGGGCGATGAGCGTGCAGTTGATCAGGGTGCCTGTCGCCCCGGTGGCGTACCACTGGCTGCCGGCAGCGCCGGCGTCGTACTGCTGCCAGGTGTTGGGAAGCCGGGTGGCTGGAGCCGACGGGCTGGTGGAGGTGTCCGGCAGATAGATCAGGGTCGTCAGGTCCGTTGCGCCCACGTTGGGATCGACCTCGATGCTCAGGCTCGGCACCCTGACCTCCGCCGGAGAGTTGGTGCCCGCGAAGGCCCAGTACTTCAGGGTGATGAGATCGCTGACCGGCAACTCGGCGAACGTCGTCTCGTTGCCGAAGGCGATCTTGTCGGGGCTGTCGCCGACGATGAGCCCCAAGCTGCCGACGCCGTAGGGTGGCGGCACGTCGGCCGAGGAGTTGGTGGCGGGGCTCCGGCCCCAGGGGCCGACCCGGTAGACAGCGCTCGGGCCTCCGTCCGAGTTGCGGCCGATAACTCCCCAATAATCACCAAAACAGGTAACCGACCCCGCCGGCCCGGTAGCTCCCGTGGCCCCTGTGGCTCCCGTAGCTCCCGTAGCTCCCGTGGCGCCTTGAGGTCCGACCGGCCCTTCCGGCCCGGTGGCTCCCGTGGCGCCTTGCGGGCCTGCCGGTCCCTCCACGCCTTGCGGGCCTATCGGTCCCGCTGGGCCTGTGGCGCCTTGCGCTCCTGCCGGTCCTGTGGCGCCCTGCGGTCCTGCTGGTCCCGTTGCACCCTCCAGTCCCGTGGTGCCTTGGGGTCCGGCCGGACCTATTGCGCCTTGTGGTCCTGCCACACCTTGCAGACCTATCGGCCCGGCTGGGCCTGTAGCGCCTTGCGGTCCCGCTGGTCCCGTCTCACCTTGCGGACCTGCTGGACCTGCGGGGCCGGTTAGGCCTTGTGCTCCTGTAGCACCTGCGGGGCCTGCCGGTCCGGTCGCCCCTGCTGCTCCGGTGGCGCCTTGCGCTCCTGCCGGTCCTGTGGCGCCTTGTGGTCCCGCCGGTCCTGCCACGCCTTGCGGTCCTGCTGGTCCCGTTGCACCCTCCAGTCCCGTGGTGCCTTGGGGTCCGGCCGGACCTATTGCGCCTTGTGGTCCTGCCACACCTTGCAGACCTATCGGCCCGGCTGGGCCTGTAGCGCCTTGCGGTCCCGCCGGTCCCGTCTCACCTTGCGGACCTGCTGGACCTGCGGGACCGGTTAGGCCTTGTGCTCCTGTAGCACCTGCGGGGCCTGCCGGTCCGGTCGCCCCTGCTGCTCCGGTGGCGCCTTGCGCTCCTGCCGGTCCTGTGGCGCCTTGTGGTCCCGCCGGTCCTGTGGTGCCTTGTGGTCCCGCCGGTCCTGTGGTGCCTTGTGGGCCCGCTGGTCCTGCCACGCCTTGCGGACCTGCCACGCCTTGCGGTCCCGCCGGTCCCGTCGCACCCTCCAGTCCGGTCGCACCTTGCGGACCTGCGGGACCGATTAGACCTTGTGCTCCTGTAGCACCTGCGGGGCCTGCCGGTCCCGTCGCACCCTCCAGTCCGGTCGCACCTTGCGGACCTGCCGGTCCCGCCACGCCCCGTGGTCCTGCTGGTCCTGCCGCGCCTTGTGGTCCTGTGGGACCGGTTAGACCTTGTGCTCCTGTTGCACCTGCGGGGCCTGCCGGTCCCGCCACGCCTTGCAGACCTATCGGTCCCGCTGGGCCCGTCGCACCCTGTGGTCCTGCTGGTCCGGTTGCACCCTCCAGTCCCGTCGCGCCTTGTGGACCGATCGGTCCCGCCGGTCCTGTGGCGCCTTGTGGTCCTGTGGGACCGGTTAGACCTTGTGGTCCTGTAGCACCTGCGGGGCCCGCCGGCCCGGTCGCCCCCGTCGCGCCTGCTGGTCCTGTGAGGCCCGCTGGGCCCGTCGCACCCTGTGGTCCTGCTGGTCCGGTTGCACCCTCCAGTCCCCTCGCGCCTTGTGGACCGATCGGGCCTGTCGGTCCTGCTACGCCTTGTGGTCCTGCTGGGCCCGTCACGCCTTGTGGGCCTGCCGGTCCTGTGATGCCCGCTGGTCCTGCCGCGCCTTGTGGTCCTGCTGGTCCTGTTGCGCCCTCCAGTCCCGTGGCGCCTTGGGGTCCCGCCGGCCCTGTGGCGCCTTGTGGTCCTGCGGGACCGGTTAGACCTTGTGCTCCTGTCGCACCTACGGGGCCTGTCGCCCCTGTCGCGCCGGCTGGTCCTGCTACGCCTTGTGGTCCTGCTGGGCCTGTCGCACCTTCTAGTCCCGTGGCGCCTCGCGGGCCTGCTGGTCCTGTGAGGCCCGCTGGTCCTGCTATGCCTTGTGGTCCTGCTGGGCCCGTCACGCCTTGTGGGCCTGCCGGTCCTGCCACGCCTTGTGGACCTGTCGGGCCTGCCGGCCCTGTCGCGCCTTGCTGACCTGCTGGACCTTGTGCTCCTGTAGCACCTGCGGGGCCTGCCGGTCCTGACGCCCCCGTCGCCCCCCGCGCGCCTGCCGGTCCTGCCACGCCCTGCGGTCCTGCTGGTCCCGTCGCACCCTCTAGTCCCGCCGTGCCCTGCGGTCCTGCTGGTCCTGTGAGGCCGGCTGGTCCTGCTATGCCTTGTGGGCCTGCTGGTCCTGCCACGCCTTGCTGGCCTGCCGGTCCTGCTACGCCTTGTGGGCCTGCCGGTCCCGTCTCGCCTCGCTGGCCTGCCGCGCCTGCGGGACCTGCCGGTCCCGTCGCCCCTGTCGCACCTGCTGATCCCGTGGCGCCTTGCGGGCCTGCTGGACCTGTCGCGCCTGTCGCGCCTGTTGTGCCTTGTGGACCCGTCGCGCCTTGCGGCCCTGCAGGTCCTGCGACGCCTGCGGGACCTGCGGCGCCCGTCGCCCCTGTCGTGCCTTGCGGGCCTGCCGGACCCGTCGCGCCTGGCGTGCCTTGCGGACCTTCGGGACCCGCAGGTCCCGTCGGGCCCTCTGGTCCTGTCGTGCCTTGCGGGCCTTCCGGTCCTGCCGCGCCTGGCAAGCCGGGCAGGCCCGTCGGTCCTTCGAGTCCTTCGGGTCCTTCGGGTCCTTCGAGGCCTGGCATGCCCTCTGGGCCCTCCAGGCCCAGAGGACCTCGTGGTCCGACCGGGCCTCTCGGGCCTGTCGGGCCATACCGGACGGTCACCCGAGTCGTGCGTTTCTGCCCCTTCTTGGCCTTCCGCCGGTGCGGGCATCCGCAGTGCTCCTTCCGGCACTTACACGGCCGCCAGCACCGGACCTTCACATGGCCGTGCGCTCTTCGGGAGCTGGGATGGTGATGGCACCCGGGAGCATGCTTGCCCTCTTTCGCCGGTGAACTCGGGTGATGGCCGCCCGGCCGGTCCTTGAACGCGTTCGCCGGAGGCGGGAACGACGTCGCCAGAAAAGCGCCGGCGATCAGCACGGCGACGCTCCACGTCCTGACGATTCGGCCGGCCTGCGGGGCTACGAAGTAGCGGTTATCACTTGAATTCATGTCAACCCATGTCGTCGCGGTCTTGAACGGCGCCCTCAGTGACGCACGGGAATGGTCACGAGGCTTCATCGTTCGATCGATCAGTGAAAGTCAGAGGGGGACATGGTGGGCGGCGGTGACGTCACGGCGTAATACCCTCAGGCGCTCATCCGCGTGCGTACGCCGCGATTCCCGGAGCACCTAAGTCCAGCATTCCGCTATCTGACAGAACCCTTGGGCGTCGACGCGCTGGGTGTACGGCGGAGAGGTGCTGCCGTCCAAATCGATCGTGCCGGTGAAGACCGCGGTGATCTGATGCACGCCTTCAGGGAGGTTCGCGACGGTCAGCTCGGCGTGGCCGGTGGCATTGAGCTGGGCCGTTCCCAGGCTGACTCCGTCGCTGAAGAACTCGACCGGGCCGGTGGGAACGATGCCAGACGGAGATTTCACGGTCGCGGTGAAGGTGATCGGGCTCAGCTGGTCGATGGCGCACGACGAGTTCACCGTCGTGGTGGTGGACCGGTCGGGGGGTTCGCAGGTGGCGGCGGTGATGGTGTCGGAGTCCAGGGTGACGGCGCCGTTGCGGGCCAGAAGGCGGCCGTTCACGTTCGCGCCGGCTCCCACGGTGATCGACGTGAGCGCGAGGATGTCGCCTGCGAGCGTGGAAGCGGCTCCCAGGGTCGCCGAGCTGCCGACCTGCCAGAAGACGTTGCACGCCTGGGCGCCGCCGGTCAGTGTGACGGTGCTGGCGGCCGCGGTGATGAGGGTGGTCGCCGCCTGGAAGATGAAGACGGCGTTGGGGTCGCCTTGGCCGTCCAGGGTCAGGGCTCCGGTGATGGAGAAGGTGCCGGCCGCGGAGTTGTAGACCCCTGGCGTGAGCGTTGTGCCGCCGAGTTCGGTGGGCACGGTAGTGGCCGGAGTCCGGCTGACGGCGTCGTTGTAGGCGGCGGTCAGGTCGATCTGGGCCTGCGCCGCCGTCGGGTCGCCCGCGTGGATCGTCCCGGCCACGGTGCCGGGTGGAAAGCCCGTCACCGTGGTACCCGGGCTGACCCCCAGATCTCCGGTGACGGTGGTGAGTCCGACGTTGGTGACCGTGCTCCCGCCCAGTACCGCGAAGTTCGCCGCCGTGCCCAGGTTGATCGGCGTCGCGGCCGCGTTCGCGCCATGAGACGTCGCGGCGACGCCGGACGTCGCGAGCAGGATCGTGAGGGCTCCTGTCAGCAGAGAGCGAACGTAATTCCGTGACATGAGCCGAGGGCGCCCAGGATATGTCATGAAGATGCTCTCTTCCTCAGGCGTGATGCGGTCCATGGGGCGTTATCGTGACGCGCCATGTCTTCGCACCTTAACAACCGGTGCCGCAGGTCCCCGTCATCCGACATGCGGGAAATAGGGGCGCCATGCTATTTCCGAATAAAGAGGTGTCTGAAAGGCCCACCTGGGAGAGCTTCCAGGTGGGGCTTTCCGGCCCGCCGCCATCGAGCGCCAAGCTGATATTCGCTTTTCGTGCTGATATGTCGAATATGGCAGATCCGGCCGGACGCCCGAAGGGCGCGCCTGGAACGCGTGAAGGCCCTGGGGTGTCCCAGAGCCTTCACGCACCACGTCCGGCCACCCCGCGCAGGGGCTGAAAGGTCAGCCGGCGGCGCGGGTGAGGTGGAAGGTCAGGCCGAGATCGGCTTCGTGGTGGGCCGGGAGGCCGGCCGCGGGCGAGCCTTCGGACATGGACGTCGCGAGCACTTCCTCGGCGACCTTGGCGCCGCCGGCGCGCAGGGCCTCGGCGAGGTCGCCGGAGGCGGTCCACCACAGGTCGATGCGGTCGGTGATGGACAGGCCGCTGGACTTGCGGGCGTCCTGCACCAGGCGGATCACCTCGCGGACCAGGCCGGCGCGCATCAGCTCGGGCGTGACCGTGAGATCCAGGGCCACGGTCTCGCCGGTGCCCGTGCCGGCGGCGCCGGTCTCCACCGCCCAGCCGGCCCGCGGCTGCTCGGTGATGACCAGGTCATCGGCGGTCAGCGACACCTCGGCGCCGTCGACCACGACCGTCGCGGTCTGCCCCGCGCGGACGCGGGCGGCCAGTTCGGCGGGGTCGGCGGCGGTGACGGCGGCGGCGACGTCCTTGGTGCCGCTGCCGAACCGCTTGCCGAGCGAGCGGAAGTTCGGCTTGACGGTGAAGGACACCAGGTCGGCCGAGAACGCCGACAGGTCCTCCAGCGCCTGCACGTTCAGCTCGTCGGCGATCAGCTCGCGCAGCGAGCCGGGCAGCGACGACCACCGCGGGCTGCCGACGAGCGCGCGCCCGAGCGGCTGGCGGGTCTTGACGCCGCTTCCCGCGCGCGCCGACCTGCCGAGCTCGACCAGCCGGCGCACCAGAGCCATCTGCTCCGACAGCCCGGCGTCCAGCAGATCTTCGCGCACCTCGGGCCAGGTGGTCAGGTGCACCGACGCCGGCGCGTCCGGGGCGCGCAGCACGTCCCACACGTAGTCGGTGAGGAATGGGACGAGCGGCGCCATCAGCCGGGTGACGGTCTCCAGGCACTCGTACAGCGTCGCGAACGCCGACGCCTCGCCCGACCAGAAGCGGCGGCGCGACCTGCGGACGTACCAGTTGGACAGGTCGTCGAGGAACTCGGTGAGCCGCCGCCCCGCGCGGGTGGTGTCGAACGACTCCATCGCCTCGGTGACCTCGGCCACCGTGCGGTTGAGCTCGGCCAGCGCCCAGCGGTCGATCAGCGGCCGCTCGGCGTGCGCGGGGGCCTCGCCGAGCCGGGACGGCGACCAGCCCTCGGCGCCCGCGTACAGCGTGAAGAAGGAGGTCGTGTTCCAGTAGGTCAGCAGGACCTTGCGGACGATCTCCTCCAGCGCGGCGTGGCCCACCCGGCGCGGCGCCCACGGGGAGCCGGAGGTCGCCATGAACCAGCGCAGGGCGTCGGCGCCGTGCTGCTCCATCAGCGGGATCGGCTGCAGCACGTTGCCGAGGTGCTTGCTCATCTTGCGGCCGTCCTCGGCGAGGATCAGGCCCAGGCACAGCACGTTCTCGTAGGAGGACTTGTCGAACACCAGGGTGCCGACGGCCATCATCGAGTAGAACCAGCCGCGCGTCTGGTCCAGCGCCTCGCAGATGAACTGGCCGGGGTAGGACGCCTCGAAGGCCTCCTTGTTGACGTACGGGGCCCCCCACTGGGCGAACGGCATGGAGCCGGAGTCGTACCAGGCGTCGATGACGTCGGGGACGCGCCGGGCCTCGTCGCCGCAGACCGGGCACGGGAAGGCGATGTCGTCGACGAACGGCCGGTGCGGGTCCAGCGCCGACAGGTCGCGTCCGGCGAGGTCGCCGAGTTCCTTCAGCGAGCCGACGCAGGTCACATGGGAGTCGTCGGCCGTGCACACCCACAGGGGCAGCGGCGTGCCCCAGTAACGCGACCGGGACAGCGCCCAGTCGACGTTGTTGCGCAGCCACTCGCCGTAGCGGCCCTCCTTGATCGTCGGGGGGTACCAGTTGGTGCGGTCGTTCTCGGCGAGCAGGCGGTCCTTGATGCGGGTCGTGCGGATGTACCAGGAGGGGAGCGCGTAGTAGAGCAGCGGGGTGTGGCAGCGCCAGCAGTGCGGGTAGGCGTGCTCGAAGTGGCTGCCCCTGAACAGCAGGCCGCGCGCCCGGAGGTCCTCGGTCAGGCCCTCGTCGGCGTCCTTGAAGAACTTCCCGCCCACCTGCGGCACGTCGGGCAGGAACCGCCCGTCCGGGCCGATCGGGTTGACGACGGGCAGGCCGTACCGCTTGCAGACCGTCATGTCGTCGGCGCCGAACGCCGGCGCCTGGTGGACCAGGCCGGTGCCGTCCTCGACGGTGACGTAGTCGCCCAGCACGACGAAGTGGGCGGCGGGGATGTCGACCAGGTCGAACGGGCGCGAGTAGGGGACGTGCTCCAGTTCGGTGCCCGCGAACCGCTCGCCGGCCGTCCAGTCCTCGCCGAGGGCGCTCTCGAGCAGCGGTTCGGCCACGATCACCGGCCGCTCGCCCTCCTTGGAGGCGACCACGTAGGTCACCTCGGGGTGGACGGCGACGGCGGTGTTGGACACGAGCGTCCACGGCGTGGTGGTCCAGATGAGCAGGTCGGAGCCCACGAACCGCCCGGCGGTGACCGGCATGCGGACGTACACCGACGGGCTGGAGACGTTCTCGTACCCGCCGGGCTGGCCGAGTTCGTGGTCGGACAGGCCGGTGCCGCAGCGCGGGCAGTACGGGGTGATGCGGTAGTCGCGGAACAGCAGGTCCTTCTCCCAGATGACCTTCAGCGACCACCAGACGGACTCGACGTAGGCCGGGTTCATCGTGAGATAGGCCTGGGACATGTCGACCCAGTAGCCCATGCGCTCGGTCATCTCTTCGAAGGCGTCGACGTGGCGCCGCACCGACTCGCGGCAGCGCTCGTTGAACTCGGCGATGCCGTACGCCTCGATCTCCGGCTTGCCGGACAGGCCGAGCTCCTTCTCGACCGCGACCTCCACCGGCAGGCCGTGGCAGTCCCAGCCGGCCCTGCGCGGCACGTGGAACCCGCGCATGGACTTGTAGCGGGGGAAGACGTCCTTGAAGACGCGGGCCTCGACGTGGTGGACGCCGGGCATGCCGTTGGCGGTGGGCGGGCCTTCGTAGAACACCCAGGACGGGCCGCCGGAGCTCTGTTCGAGTGATCGCTCGAAGACCTTGCCGTCGCGCCAGCGGTCGAGCACCTCGGCCTCGAGGGCGGGCAGGTCGACCTGCGCGGGAAGCGAGCGGAAGTAGGGTGCGGACATCGTAGGGCCAGACCTCCACGCGAGCGTTCATTCATGGCGTGGAGGGACGAGGCCCACGGCCCCGCGGTACCACCCTCCTTGACCTCGACTTCGAAGATCTCCGGAAAGGAAGGATCTCCTGAAAAAGAGGCCCACTCTTGTTCATCGCTGCCGGTTCTACTGGGCCACGCGACCGTCGATCGGGGCGCTGCCGTTCCTCCGGCGGCTCCGGGGTGATCTTCTCTCCGGGCCTCGCCCCGGGCTCGCACCGTCCCCGGGTCGCTCGTGCGAGGGGGTCGGAGGTACTCGTCCCCATCAACGCCTTGCAAACTGACACGATATCCCACGACGGGGAGAGGATCCGACAGGATTATGAGGCTGGTGATCAGGGTCCGTCCGGGCGCCGCCCGTGAGGCCGTCGGCGGCGTGTACGGCGACGAGGCGATCGTGGTGAAGGTGAACGCCCCCGCGGTGGACGGCAGGGCCACCGAGGCGGCCCTGCGCGCGGTGGCCGTCGCCTTCGGTGTGCGGCGCTCGGACATACGGCTCGTAAGCGGCGCGACAAGCAGGGACAAGGTCGTGGAGATAACCGGCAACGATCAGGAATTGACCGAAAGGGCCGTGGCGTTACGGATGGCGTAAACGGTCGGCGCGTCGTTTGTTCTTCCGATATGGCCGACCTATGCTTCCCGCACTGCTCAACAGGTGGAACGGCGAGGAGGCCGCTATGGCCGGTATGACGCGGGCGGACAAGACCGCCACGGAGACGAGTGGCGCTGCCGGCTGGACCTCGGAGGAACTCTCCGAGGTCCGCGGACGCCTGATCGGGGAGATCGACGAGCTGAACGCCGAGGTCGCGCGCGCCGAGTCGCAGATCGCCTCCGGCGACATCAGCGACAGCGCCGGCGACGACCAGGCGGACGCGGGGGCCAAGACCTATGAGCGTGAACGCGAGATCGCCCTTACCCTGAATGCGCGAGATCTGGTCGCGCAGAACGAGCGGGCGATCGTCCGCATCGACGCAGGAACATACGGAGAGTGCGAATCGTGCCACAAGCCGATCGGCAAGGAGCGGCTGCAGGCGTTCCCGAGAGCGACGCTGTGCGTGTCGTGCAAGCAGCGGGAGGAGCGCCGCTGAACACCTCGCCGGACGTGCCCCCCTCGCCGGAACCGCCGGGCCCCGCCACGGGGCACGGCGAGGCGCCGCGCCCGAGGCGCATCGGCGCCCTCGCGGTCCTCGCGGTGCTGGTCTACGCTCTCGACCTCGCCACCAAGACCATCGTGGTCGACGTGCTGGAGGGCCGCGAGCCCGTCCGCGTGATCGGCGAGGTGCTGCAGTTACGCGTGATCCGCAACTCCGGCGCCGCGTTCAGCATCGGCACCGGCATGACGATCATCTTCACGGTCATCGCGGCCGGGGTGGTCGTCGCCATCCTGCGCACGGCGCGGCAGCTGCGCAGCGTCCCGTGGGCGATCACGCTGGGCCTGCTGCTCGGCGGCGCGCTCGGCAACCTCACCGACCGCGTCTTCCGCTATCCGGCGCCGTTCCAGGGACACGTCGTCGACTGGATCGAGGTCTTCCCGGTCACCCGCTTCCCGGTGTTCAACGTGGCCGACTCGGCGATCGTGTGCGGCGGCATCCTCGCGGTGTTCCTGGCCTGGCGGGGCTACCAGATCGACGGGTCGCGCGCCGGCGAAGAGCAGGACGCCCGGCCGGACGCCGGCGCGCCGCAGGGCGAGGAGGGCCGGGACAATGGGTGAGCAGCGCAGTCTGCCCGTCCCCGACGGCCTCGAGGGCGAGCGCCTGGACGCCGCGCTGGCCCGGCTGTTCGGGTTCTCACGCACGCGCGCGGCCGAGTTGATCGCCGCCGGCGACGTCCAGGTGGACGGCGCGGCCGCGGCCAAGTCCGACCGCGTCCACGCCGGCGCGTGGCTGGACGTCGTGATCCCGCCGCCGCCGGGCCTGCCGGTGCCGGTCGCCGAGCCGGTCCCCGGCATGGGCGTCATCTACGAGGACGACGACATCGTCGTGGTGAACAAGCCGATCGGCGTCGCGGCGCACCCCACGGTGGGCTGGACGGGCCAGACGGTGCTGGGCGGCCTGCTCGGCGCCGGGCATCGGGTGGCCACCAGCGGCGCCGCCGAACGTCAGGGCATCGTGCACCGCCTGGACGCCAACACCACCGGCGTCATGGTGGTGGCCAAGAGCGAGGTCGCCTACTCCCGGCTCAAGCGCGCCTTCAAAGAGCGCACGGTCGAGAAGCACTACCACGCGCTCGTCCAGGGCCACCCCGACCCGCTGCGCGGCACCATCGACGCCCCCATCGACCGGCACCCGGCCGGTGACGGCCGGTTCGCCGTCGTGGCGGGCGGCAAGCCGTCGATCACCCATTACGACACGATCGAGGCGTTCCGGGCGGCGTCGCTGCTGGACATCAAGCTGGAGACCGGCCGTACCCACCAGATCAGGGTGCACATGTCGGCCACGCGGCACCCCTGTGTGGGCGATCTCGCCTACGGCGCCGATCCCAAGCTGGCGGCCCGCCTGGGCGTCACCCGCCAGTGGTTGCACGCCGTCTCGCTGTCGTTCGACCATCCGACGGGCGGCGAGCGGGTGACCTTCACCAGCGACTACCCCGAAGAGCTGGCCCGCTCCCTGGACGCCGTCCGCGCCGAGTCCTGACGGCCCTGCTCCTGCGGCCCGAGTACGGACCGGATGATCCGGCCCTGCGTCGCCGCGTCAGGGGCCCGGCAGCGGGCCGCCGACGACGCGCGTGTGGCCGCCGGCCTCACCCTGTTCGTTGGTGACGTCGTCGTTCCGGCCGCCGCCGTCCTTGGGACCGCCGTCCTTGGGGCCGCCGTCGCCCTTGCTGCTGCCCGGCGGCACGGGGTCGTCCTCGCCCTTGTCGGATTTGGTCTTGGTCGGCTTGGGCGGCTTGGTCGGGGAGGGGTCGGCGGACTTGGAGGGCTTGGAGGACGGCTTGCCGGCCTTGCTCCCGTCCGGTGTAGGCCGGCTCCCGGTGGGCCGGGGCGCCGAGGTGGGGGCGGGGGCGTGGACGGTGGGCTGCGTGCTGCGTTCCGGCGCGTATCCCTGCTGGCTTGAGCGCCGGGTGACGGGCTCGGCGGTCGGTGTGACCGACACCGTGACCCGCACCGTCGGGGAGGTCGCCGGAGTGGAGGAACCCGCCGACCTCGCGGTCACCCAGGCGAGACCGCCGGCCACCAGCCCGACCGAGAGGATCAGCGAGGTGAGCCCGGCCAGGGCGATGCCGCGCCCGCCGCCCGGCCGGGCCTGCGGGGGCACCGCTCCCGGGGCGGTGACCGGCGGGGGCGCCAGTCGCTCCTGGGACGGCATGGCCGCCTGCGCCGGCACCGGGGGCGCCATGGGCACGGCCGGCATCGTCGGATCGGGCTGCATGCCCGCGGCGACCATGCGCAGGTAGCGCTCGGCCTCGGCGGCGGTGAGCCGCTCGGCGGGGTCCTTCTGCAGCAGGCCCGCCAGCACCGGCGCGAGCGGCCCGGCCAGCCGCATCGCGGCGGGCGGGTCGTGCATGACCGCGCCGAGCGTGGCCAGCGGGTTGCCGCGCTGGAACGGTGATCGGCCCTCTACCGCGACATACAGCGTGACGCCGAGGGACCACAGGTCGGAGGCGCGGGTGGCCTGCCCGCCCGCGGCCCGTTCCGGGGCGATGAACGCCGGGGTGCCGATGAGCGTTCCGGTGCGGGTGACGGGGGAGTCGTCCTCCAGGGTCGCGATGCCGAAGTCGGTGAGCACCGCCCGGCCGCCGCCCTTGGCCAGCAGGACGTTGTCCGGCTTGACGTCCCGGTGCAGCACTCCTGCCCGGTGGGCGGCGCGCAGCGCGGCGAGCACCTCCACCCCGATCTCGGCCACGCGCACCGGGTGCAGCGGGCCCTCGTCGCGGACGACGGCGCCCAGCGTGTCGGAGCGCACCAGCTGCAGCACGATCCAGGGGTGCCCGTTCTCCTCGAACACGTCGTAGACGGCGGCGACGCCGGGATGGCTGACGCGTCCGGCGGCACGCGCCTCCCGGAACGTCCGCGTCGCGAAGATCTCGCGTTCGGGACCGGTGAGCTCCGGTGGCGCGATCAGCTCTTTGACGGCGACCTCGCGGCCGAGAATCCCATCATGAGCACGCCAGACGGTGCCCATTCCACCTCGGCCGATTGGTTCCAGCAGACGGTATCGGCCTGCCACGACTCGTTCTGTGACCTGGGAGGAATCCGGCATGTCAGGCTGGCTACCCTGAATTTACGGTCACATGCGTTCGCAGTCAGGATGGCCGAAAATTCTTCGCGAATGCCTCGAAAAGGGGATAATCCGTCTTCCAGTACTTGTCCGTGGTGTGCCAGTAGATCGCGAACTGCCGCCCGTCCGCCGTGGCGAAGGCCCGGTCGATCACGTGCGCCCGGCCGGAACCGGTCCGCCAGGTGAACTCCCAGTCGGCGGCGGGCCGGCCGCGGTAGGTCAGCGCGCGCAGCGAGAGCAGCCGGTAATCGGGCAGCCTCCGCTCGGCCACGGCCTGCGCCTCCACCTCCCGCAGCGCGGTCAGCGGGTCGCGGGCCGTCCACCGGGTCGTGTCGACCATCAGGAAGCCGCGGCCGCCGGGCAGGCGGAAGTGCACCCGGGTGGCGCCGCGGCCGAACGCCGCCCAGCGCCGGGGGAGTGCGATGGTGAAGCCCAGCTTGTCGGCGTGGGTGCGCCAGCCCTCCGGCACGGAGGATGACGTGCCCGAAGGGCTCGGGCGTGCCGGCGAGGACGACGGCGCCACCGGCGAGGCGGTCGGCGCCGCCGCCGAGGAGGCGCCGGTGGGCGCCGGCGACGCGGCCGACGAGCCGGCGACCTGCCGGTAGCCGTACCAGCCGCCGAGGCCGACCACGACGGCCAGCAGCGGCACGCCCGCGAGCAGGGCAGCCCTGGACCGCCCCCGGCGGGACCCGCCGCCCACCATGGCCGGCTGCCGGTCGAGCGTCGACCAGGGCGTCCGCGTGGTGCCGGGCACGGTGACCCCGGGGGACGGCGGCCGGACCTGCGGCGCGGCGCGGCGCGCGGCCTCGGCGCGCCGCACTGCCTTGCCGCGTCCGGCGCGCGCCGGCTCTCCGGCGGCGACGCGGCGCAGCGCCTCGGCCGCCTCGGCGGCCGGCATGCGCGCCCAGGGGTCCTTGCGCAGC
>NZ_JBHSFP010000048.1:0-38025 GCF_042654065.1 Sphaerisporangium dianthi
GCCCGCGCTCGGCGACGGCCGGCTGCGCAGCCTGGCGGCGGCGACGGCGACCGTGGCGGCCCTGGTGCCGCTGGCCGCGTCCTGCGCCGCCGGCACGTCCATCCTCGACAAGGATTCCCTGGTCGTCGGGGTCAAGGCGGACCAGCCGAACCTCGGCGTCAAGGCCCCGAACGGCCGCTACTCGGGGTTCGACGTCGATGTCGCCACCTACATCGCGAGCAAGCTGGGCAAGCAGGTGCGGTTCCTCACCGCGCCGTCCGCCCAGCGAGAGAACATGATCAAAAGCGGCGAGGTCGACCTGGTCGTCGCCACCTACTCGATCACGGCCGAGCGCAAGACCAAGGTGTCCTTCGCCGGTCCGTACTACGTGGCGCACCAGGACACTCTGGTGCGGGCCGGCCAGAGCGGCGTGTCCAACGTGCGCGACCTGCGCGACCGCAAGCTGTGCCAGGTCACCGGGTCCAACTCCTGGCGCCGGGTGAAGGAGGAGCGCAAGATCCCGGTGACCCTGGTGCCCTCCGCCTCCTACAGCGAGTGCGTCGAGGACCTGCGCTCGGGGAAGGTCGACGCCGTCTCGACCGACGACCTGATCCTCACCGGGTTCGCCGCCTCCGGAACCAAGATCGTCAATGCCCCGTTCAGCGACGAGCGGTACGGCATCGGCATCCGCACCGGCGACGTCGACGGCTGCGAGGCGGTCAACAAGGCCATCACCGAGATGTACCAGGACGGCACGGCCAAGCGGCTGCTGCAGAAGTGGTTCGCGAAGTCGGGGCTGGCCCTCACCTACACCGTGCCGCAGTTCGAGGGGTGCGGCTGAGGCGAGGCCGCGGCGCCGTCCCGCCCGTCGCCCTGGTCGATGAAATTTCATGAACATCGAGAACGCAAGATGAGGTGGACTCGAATTTAGCCGCTCAGGCCGCTATGTTACCGGGTGAACAGGTTGCGCTCTTGTTCATGAACAGTGGTTCTCTCTCATGGATCGAGGCCGGCCGATGGGCGAGGTGGTCATCGTCAACTGCACCGTCGTGGATGGGCGGGCCGGCGGGGGCGCCGAAGCCCTCCCCGACGCGGCGGTGCTCGTGCGCGGCGAGCGCATCGCCGCCGTCGGGCCGCGCGAGCAGGTCCTGCGCCTGCGTCCCGGCGCGCCGGCCATCGACCTCGCGGGGGCCTACCTGACGCCCGGCCTGGTCAACATGCACACCCACCTCTCCCTGGCGCTGCCAGGACAGGGAGGCGACGACGTCAAGGGCATGGGCCCGCACGACCTCGCCCTCTACATGGCCGACGGCGCCCGCCGCACCCTCGCGTGCGGGGTCACCACCGTGCGGTGCGTCGCCGAGAAGGACCACGCGGACTTCGCGCTGCGGCGGGCGATCGAGGCCGGCCGGATCGCCGGGCCGCGCGTCTACACCGCCGGGCGCGCCCTGGTGTGCACCGGCGGCCACGGCCACGAGGGCGGCGACACCCTCGAATGCGACGGCCCCGACGCGTTCCGGCGCGGCGTGCGCAGCCAGATCAAGGCCGGCGCCGACCTCATCAAGGTCATGATCTCCGGCGGCATCGCCGGCGAGCACGAGCGCATCGACACCCCCCAGCTGTTCGGCGACGAGATGGCCGCGGTCATCGACACGGCGCACGCCTGGGGCCGCAAGGTCACCGCGCACGCGGGTCCCGCCGCGGTCATCGCCGAGGCCGTCGAGCTCGGGCTGGACTGCGTCGAGCACGGCTACGAGCTGACCCCGCAGGTCGCGGCCGCGATGGCCGCCCGCGGCACCGCCCTTGTGCCCACCCTGCTCGTGACGCGCTGCAAGGACTTCTTCACCGAACTCGGCGTGCCCGAATGGATGCAGTGCCGCTCGCTCGCCGCGGGGCCGCGCCACCTGGACAGCTACGCGATGGCCCTCGCGGCCGGGGTGACCGTCATGCTCGGCAGCGACATGCCCCCGTTCTGGCCGTTCGAGGGCACCAACGCCACGGTCAGGGAACTGGAGCACATGTCCGAGTCCGGTCTCGGCCCGGCCGGCGCGCTGCGGGCCGCGACGCTCGAACCGGCGCGATGGCTCGGCGCCGACGGCGACCTCGGCACCGTCGAGACCGGCAGGTACGCCGACCTCATCGCGATGGACGACGACCCGCTGGCCACCGCGTCGGCGTTCCGGGGAGTCCGCTGGGTGATGAAGGGCGGCGAGGTCGTCCGCGACGACCACGCGGCGCGCCCCCTCCGATGAGCCCCCGCACATCGACCGGCGCCACCCCAGGAGACCTCCGCGTGAACGACCGTACGGCGACTCAGGAGACCTCCACATGAACGACCACACGCCCGAGGAACCGGCCCCCGCCGGCGAGGCGAAGCCCGGCACGGACTCCGAGGGCGACATGGAGCTGTACGACCTGCGGGTCGTGGTCGACCGCATCGAGGGCAGGTCGGTCTGCGGCATGCGGGTCGGCGACCGGTTCGACCTGGAGCACAGCGCCCACCTGCGCCTGCCCGACGGCGAGCACTTCTGCGTCTACGCGCTGGCCGCCGTGCTGCCCTTCCTCGCCGCCAAGCAGCGCGACCTCGCCGCCGGCGACTGGCTGGCCAAGGACACGCTCTTCGCCTGCCCCGACCCCGAGGAGCGCCTGGTGATGCGCGTCGAACGCACCCGCCGCCGCCGCATGAACTCCGCCGACCTGACATGAAAGCGGAGGAGACGAGGGCGGACGCCGCGCCGGGCACGCCGGGAGCGGCGCCGGAAGGGGCCGAGATCGGGCTCGGGCTGCAGAGCGACAAGAGGCCCGGCGACTACGCGCGGCTCGCGCGGGCGGCCGAGCGTCACGGATTCGACGTGCTCAGCGTGTTCGGCGACCTGATGTACCAGCCGCCCCTGTACCCGCTGCTGGAGATGGCCGCCGCCACCGAGCGCGTACGGCTCGGCGCCGCCTGCCTCAACCCCTACTCCATGGCCCCGTACGAGATCGCCGGCCAGATCGCGGCCCTGGACCTCGCCTCAGAAGGCCGTGCCTACCTGGGCCTGGCCCGGGGCACCTGGCTCGGCGCCGTCGGCATCGCCCAGCCCCGGCCGCTGACCGTCCTCGCCGAGACCGCCGAGGTGGTCTACCGGCTGCTCGGCGGCGACGACGGCGGATACGAGGGAGAGGCGCACCGCCTGGAGGCGGGCACGCGGCTGCGGTACGCCGTCCACCGGCCGCGCCCGCCGCTGCTGCTCGGCACCTGGGGGCCGAAGGGCGCGGCACTGGCCGGGCGCATCGCCGACGAGGTCAAGGTCGGCGGCAGCGCCAACCCCGCCATGGTGCCGGTGATCCGCGACCGGATCCGCGTAGGCGCGGAAGCGGCCGGGCGCGACCCCGGCGAGGTCGGCGTCGTGCTCGGCGCGGTCACCGTCGTCGACACCGACGGGGCCGCCGCCCGGACCAGGGCCCGCACCGAGGTCGCCATGTACCTGGCGGTGGTGGCGGAACTCGACCCGACCGCCGAGATCCCCGCCGACCTGCTCACCCGGGTGCGGGACCTGGTCGCCGCGGGGGAGGACCGGGCGGCCGGCGAGCTGATCCCCGACGACGTCCTGGACCTGTTCGCGTTCTCCGGGACACCTGAGCAGGTGGCGGCGCAGGCACAGGAACTGATCGACGCGGGGGCGCGCAGGGTGGAGTTCGGCACGCCGCACGGCCTGGACGACGACCGGGGCGTCCACCTCCTCGGCACCGCCGTCCTCCCCCTCCTCACCCGTTCCCCACCCACCTCGGCCCCCTAGCCCGCCCTTGGCCCCGTTGATCATTCCGCCGTGCCGGGTGGTGGAGACGAGTGCGGCCTCGGCTGGAATCAGGCTTTCTGGCGCTCACCGCACGAGGTGCGGGCGACCAGCGCGGGCGCGAAGACGAGCTCGACCGATCCGCTGGGGCGATCGACGACGAGTTCACCCGCCCTCAGGCCCATCTGGTAGGAGGGCTGCGCGATCACGGTGATCCCGAGCGCGCCGGCCCACGGAAAATCGTCCATCGTCATGAACGCGATGTCGCCGGGGATGGCGATGCCGCGAGCGGTGAGGGCCGTGTGGACCGCGACGGTGAGCCGGCCGGTGGTGCAGACGATCGCGTCCAACGGCTCGCCGCGAACACGGCCACGGGCGAGCAGCGCGCCGACGGCGTCGCTCACCTCCTCTTCGGTCTCCGCGACCGTCACCGCGTCCTTGGGCAAGGGCAGCCCCATGTCCGCGAGGGCCAGCCGCAGCCCTGCCGTGCGCTGGATCTGAGAGGGGCGTCGTCCCGAGGTGACGACGCCTATGGACGACCGGCCGCACCCGGCCAGATGGACGGCCATCAGCCGCCCGGCCTCGGCGTTGTCCAGGCTGATCGAGTGCATGCCGGGCGGCGCGTCCGGCACGGTGCGCGCGACGATCACGCAGGGGGTGTCGTTCTCGGCCATCCGGCGTGTCCGGCCGTCGGTCGCCTCGCCGGTCGTCACGATCACCCCGCGCACCCTCTGCTCGTCCATGGTCCGCACCTGGGCGACCTCGCGGTCGACGCGACGGAACGTGTTGGCCAGCATGACGAGGCTGTCGTTGGCGGCCGCCACCTCGTCGATGCCGCGAATCAGGTCGAGGTAGAACGGGCTGCTCAGATCGCGGATGACGACTCCGATCGTGCTGGAGCGTCCGGCGAAAACGCCCTTGGTGAGCGCGTTGGGGGTGTACTCGAGACGGGCGACCGCTTCCCACACCCGGGTGGCGGCGGCCTCGGTGACGGCGCCGCCGTTGAGGACGCGGGAGACCGTGGCCGTGGACACGCCGGCGTCCGCGGCGACGTCGCCGATGGTCGCTCGCTTCACCATGATCCTCCGGGTCCCTTCGACGGTTCCGGCGCCGGTCAGGCGGCGACGCGCCGGCCGGCTCGCGCGACGATCTCGCCGCCGACCATGACGATGCCCACGTGGTGGAGCTCCGCGGGGTCCGTCAGCACGAGATCGGCGATCATCCCCGGCACGACACGGCCGCGCCGCGGTGCCACGCCGGGGATGGCGTCCGCGACGTTGGCGGTCGCCATCGCGACCGCCGCCGGCAGGCTCACCACGCCCGCCTTGATGGATCGGTCGATCGCCAGCAGGATCGGGTCGTGGTGGCCGCCCGCGTAGTCGGTCGAGATCGTATCGACCACCCCTGCGGAGAACAGCGCATAGAGCAGTTCCGGCCCCGTCGTGAGCCGCTGGGCCCCGAAGGTGTCCAGGGTGGAGACATCCACGATCGCGCCCATCTCCTTGAGCCGTCCGGCGTGCTCGACGGCCTCGCGGAGCTCGAAGCTCGAGTGGTTGGAGTGCCCGGCGATCAGGGTCACGTCCGTCTCCGCGATGGAGGCGACCTGGGTCATCGACGCCGCCGCGTTGTGCACCAGCACCGGGACGCCCGCCTCGCGCGCCTGCCCGGCCGCCTCGGCGAGCCCGTGCAGGGCGATGTCGAAAGCCGGCAGCACGACGCCGGAGACGATCTCACGGGTGTCCTCGACCGAGAGCGTGCCGGTCAGGCCCGCGCTCGCCAGGGCCTCCTCGACACGGTCCCGATCGAACGCCTTCTCCGAGATGTGCCGGCCCAGCACCGCGGTCTTCAGCCCGTTCGCCTGCCGGGGTGTGATCTTCACGCCGGTACGTCTCTCGACCTCGGCCGGGATGTACATGTAACTCGCCCCGCCCCCACCGAGGGTGTGCCCCGCCCCGATCTCGCCGAGCGCGACCGCGCCGGCGCGTACCGCGTGGCGCGCGGTGAACACGCGGTTCGCCTCGGTGAGGCCGCCGCCGTCGGCGATGGTCGCCGCCGCCAGGCACGCCGGGGTGTTGCACGAGGCGAGCTTGATGGTGATCGGGTGCGCTTCGCCGGTGCGCGCGAGCGCCTCGGCGGTGACGAAACCGTCCACGCAGAGCACCGTGGTCGTCCCCTCCAGCAGGTGCCGGTCGAGGTTGGCGAGGACCTGCTCGTGCCGCAGGCCCTCGTGTCCGCTGGGAAACAGCGGTCCGTACACGGTGCCATGTGTGTGGTTGTTGATCAATCCGGGGATCATCAGCATTCCGGCCGCATCGACGATCTCGTCCACCGTGCCGTAGGTGTCGGCCGGTCGCGAGGAAACGATCTCGCGGACGGTGCCCCCCGCGACGACGATGTCGACCTCGTGCCGTGGATCCGTGCCCGTACCGTCGACCAGGTCACAGCCATGCAGGACGATCGTGCGCACGATTCTCCTTTACCGGGCCGCCAGTGCCGGCCGCTCGAACCGGAACGCCGCCAGCGCCTCGTCGTGGTTCTCGCCGAGTGCCTCGCCGGCGACCAGGTCGCCGGCGTGCACGCTGAGCGTCGCGCCGCTGTGCGAGACCGCGAAGTGGAAGTTGGGGAGCGCGAGGACCCGGCCGAGTACCGGCAGGCCGTCGCCGGGGATGGGCCGTTCACCGACCCGGACGCCTTCCACGGTCGAGGCCCGGAGCCCCGGATACAGCGCACGACCGGCCTCGATCACCTTGTCGACGGCCGACGGGTCGACGCTGATCTCCCCGGTGCCGGACACCTGCGCCGCGCCGTCGATCTCATGGGTGTGCAGCAGCAGCCGCCCGCCGCCGTCCGGCCGTAGATGGACGTGCGGGGCGTGGATGACGCGCGACACCGATATTGCGGCCGGGGAGGAGGAGACGAGCACACCGCGGGTGTTGCGCATGGGCAGAACCAGTCCGGCCAGTTCGGCGATCACGGCGGCCTGGGGTCCCGCACAGTTCACGACCGCATCCGCGGCAAGCCGCCGGCGGGAGGTGAGCCGCACGGCGCGCACCGTACCCGCGGTCACCTCCAGTCCGGTGACGGCGTCGTTCGCCACCAGTTCGGCGCCATCGGCCACGGCGCTCGACAACAGGTGGCCGATCAGGCGGGAAGGCTCGATCCAGCCTTCGCGCGGGAAGTAGGCGATCTCGTCTTCCGGTAACTCGGCGGGGTCCATGTCCGGTTCCAGGCGCAGCGCCTCCACTCGACTGAGCCACTGTGCCTCGTACCCGTAGTCGAGGACGCCCGCGACCTTCTTCCGCAGTTCCACGCGCCCGGCGTCGTCGGCGGCCCACTCGAGGTTGCCGCCCTCGTGATACCAGTCGCCATGGGGCACGTCGGCGGCGAGCTTCCGATGGGCCGCCATGCCCGCGACGTTGAGATCGTGGTACGCCCGCGGCCGCTTGCCGCACGAGTTGGTCCATGAGAACGTCGCACCGGAGGTGCCGCCCGCCGGCGCACCGGCGTCCACGACCGTGACATGGGCGCCCCGCCGCGTCAGCGCGGCGGTCACCGCCGCGCCGTAGACGCCGGCGCCGATGACGATCACATGCTCGACCATGCTGATCAGGTCCCCCTCGTCTCTGGCGGGCTCGATGGCCGGGCGGGTGAAGGGAGCGGGTGACCTCGGTTCGGCGGTCCGGTCCCTCCGTGATGTAACTAGTTTCAGTAACTAGTTACAAAGCAAACACGCGGGGCTTCGCGTGTCAAGGGAGCCTGCCTGCAAGGACCTCGACAGGGCGCGTGGCGGCCGGTCCGCCGCTCACCTTCGGACGCTACGCGCGCGGCCGCAGCGGTCGTGATCGTTTCTGGCGGTCATGGGCTTTCGAGATCGCTACGATGAGGAACTTCGGGAAAGGAGCGACGCAGGTGGACGTGATTGTCCTGATCGGGCCCGGGGTCGCGGCGGATGAGCGGTTGCTGCGAGAGATGGCGGCGCGGGAGTTCGCCGCGCTCGGGGTCGAGGGACGGGTCGCGCTCGCGTCCGGCACCGACGCCTTCCGGGCCGGGCTGGACGCCGCCGGTGACGATCAGGCCGTCGTCGCGATCCCCGGCTCCGACCCCGATGCCCGGCGGCTCATCGGCACCTCGCCGGCGTGCTCCCCTCGGACCGTGTGGCTCGACTTCGCCCGCGTGGGCCCGACCCAGGCGGCCGGCGGCGCCGCCCACCTGCAGGGCAGGGGAGTGTGGGGCCTGGCATGGGCCGTCCGCCACGCCGTGCACCGGCTCCGCAGGCCCGCCCGCCGCATCCCGTACGGCGACCACCCCGACCAGTGGGGAGAACTACGACTGCCGCCGGCCGTGGCGGGACCGCCGCCCTCCTCCGGCACCGGGCCGGCGGGCTCCGCCGCTGTCCCGAGCGACTCCACCGGGGTCTCGCCTGGATCCACCGTGGTCCCGACCGGCATCGTCACCGGGGTCTCGCCTGGATCCACCGTGGTCCCGACCGGCATCGTCACCGGGGTCTCGCCTGGATCCACCGTGGTCCCGACCGGCATCGTCACCGGGGTCTCGCCTGGACCCGCCGTGGTCCCGACCGGGGCGACCGGTGTCTCACCTGACTTCGCCGGCGCCTCGGCCGCGTCCGCCGGGGGCTCGCCGCCCGTTTCCGGGGAGGCGTCGCTGCCGGTCGTGGTGCTGGTGCACGGAGGCTACTGGAGGTCCATCTGGGAGGCCGACCTGATGGACGCGCTCGCGATCGACCTCGCCGACCGGGGGTACGCCGCCTGGAACCTGGAGTACCGCCGCCCCGACCTGCACGGATGGGACGCCACCACCGGCGACGTGGCGGCCGGGCTGGCCGCGCTGACGGCGATCGGCGCCCCGCTGGACCTGGCGCGCGTCGCGGTGCTCGGTCACTCGGCGGGCGGCCAGCTGGCCCTGCGCCTCGCCGCGGACACGGCCGCCGGGTCCTCGGGCCGGGACGCCGGCACGGCTGCGGCGTCTTCGGGCCGGGGCGCCGAGGTGGTTGCGGCGTCTTGCGGTGGGGAGGCCGACGCGGCGGGGGAGGCCTGGACCGAGGGGGGCCGGATGCCTGTGCGGGTGGCGGTCGCCGTGTCGTTGGCGGGGGTGCTGGACCTGGCCGAGGCTGACCGGCGGCGCATGGGGGCGGGCGCCGTGGCCGCCGCGCTCGGCGGCGCCGTGCACGACATCCCCGAGGTGTACGCCGCCGCGAGCCCGCTGGAGCGGCTGCCGCTGGGCGTGCCGCAGCTCGTCGTCCAGGGCGCCGACGACGACCCCGACCTCGTCGACATCGGCCGCAGGTACGCGCGCGCCGCAGGGCGGGAGGCGGTGCACATCGAACAGCCGGGCGACCATTTCGCGGTGATCGACCCCGGCGCCCCCATCTGGAACGCCACGGTGGACCACCTCGCCGCCCAGCTGCGCCCCTGAGCCCTCACGCACGGGCTTCCCGGAGTGCCGGGGCCGGCCGGACGGATCAGGGGTGAACAGTGTGTTACGTGTGGCGTGTCCGTATGTGGGGGGCGCGGCGGTGCGCCAAGCTGGGGGTGTCACGATCCGGAGGACCCCCCCAATGCTCAAGCGCACCATGCTTTTCGGACGCAAGACCCGCGTCACCTTCTGTCTGCCGCTGGACCAGCCCCTGGGCGTGGTCAGCGTCGTCGGCGACTTCAACGACTGGTCCCCGGGGCGCCACGAGCTGCGCCGCCGCCGGAACGGCATACGCACCGTCTCGGTGATCCTCCCGGCGGGCGTCCATCGGTTCAGGTATCTGGCGACCGCCGGCCTGTGGTTCGACGACGAGACCGCCGACCATGTCGACCACCAGGGCAGCCTGCTGCATCTGTGAGGACCCGGGCGCGCATGCTCGCGCGGCGTCCGCGGACCTTCCTCGGGTCGAGGGGGCGATGGACCCCTTCGCCTCGGCGGTCGTGGTTCACCGAGGCGGTGAAAGTCGTCGGACACCGCATCGGTGAGGGCCGGAGGGTGCGAGCTCCGGCCGCTCTCATCGACCTCACCTGTCCGCGGTGACCGATCGGGGCGCCTCCGCCGGTTCGGGCGGGGTGAGCCGCGATTCCAGCGGCTCGGGTGGAGTGAGCCGCGATTCCGTCGGTTCGGGCGGGGTGAGCCGCGCCGCCGCGGTGCCGAGGCCGCCCGGCGGGGACGGCCGCCACTCGGGCCGGGCCGCCGGGGAGGCCGGGCCGCGGGGGGCGGTGGCGGAGCCGTGCCGGCGCAGCTCGGACTCGGTGTACCTGGCGCATTCGCGATGCCATTCGAGGATGCCCGACATCCAGTCCTTGAGCGAGTCGGCGTGGCCGGTGAGGAACTCGCGCGCCTGCTCGCCGAGGTCGAGGTCGTCCAGCAGGGCGGGCAGGTCGCTCGCCACGATGTGCTCGAACTGCCGCATGCGCGCCGTCATCAGGTCGGCCACGATGTCGCGGGCCTGCCAGCGGTCGACGCCGAGGAAGTGCTCGACGACCAGCACCAGGTTGTGGACCTCCCCCTCGAACTCGATCTCCTTCTGGTAGGAGAACAGGTCGTTGGTGAAGCACGCGTAGTCCTGGGCGGCGGTGTCCAGCTCACGGAGCACCCGGTGCTGATAGACCTCGTCGGGCACCACGTCAGGGTGGGCGAGCCGCGCCAGGCTCATCGTCATGTCGGCGCCGAAGGTCTTGCGGCGCATCTCGACGTAGTCGATCGGGTCGGGGACGCGGTGCTGGGCCTGGTTGGCCAACTCCCACAGCCAGCTTTCGGTCATGTCGTCGACCGCCGCGCGAAACCGCTGCCGGGAGCGCGCGTCCATGCCGGTCGCGGTGCGCCGCCACAGGTCGGCGAGGCCGCGTTCGAGCGCGTCGAGCGGCTCGGGGGTCACGCCCATGTCCAGGGGCATGAACGACCCGAGCCGCCGCTGGCACACCCGCGCCGCCGGCAGGTCGCGCGTGGCGCCGAAGACCAGCGGGAAGTAGTCGTCGCCGTAGGTGCCCCAGGCCAGCCAGTCGGAGCTCAGGCAGACCTGCTCGGCGTCGCCGTCGGCGTGGATCATCGCCGCGCAGTGGGCGAAGTCGAAGCCGAGGAAGCGCCGCTCGTCCCACAGTGCCCCGGCCGGCGTCCCGGGCAGGCCGTCGAACATGCCGACCTGGCGCGCCCAGCCGACCGCGTGGCGCCGCGCGGTGTCCAGATGCGGGCTGGTGCGGGGCGTGTACGGCATGTGCAGGGCGGGCAGCGTGAGGTGCCCCACCGGACGGAACGGCCTCGAGGAGTGCTGACGGGAGCGCAGGTCGAGACCGAGCCGCAGCGTGGGCAGCAGCGAACGGGCCGCGGAGGTGCCGAGGCCGGTCGGGCCGGGCAGGGCGCCGGGGGCGGGGCCGTGGGCGGCGCCCTCGTTCATGTAACGGCTGGAGCGCGCGTGCCACTCATGGCCGCCTGCCTGCCAGTCTTGCAGGCCCTTGACGTAGGCCGCGACCGCGGCCTGCTCGTGGGCGGCCGCCGCCCGCTCGGCGAGCAGGGCGGGCACCTCGGTCAGCGCGGTGGTCTCGAACTGCTGCAGCCGGGAGGTCAGCAGGTCGTTGACCAGTTCGGCGGCCTGCTGGGTGGAGCAGCGGAAGAAGCGCTCGAAGACCAGGACGGCGTTGGAGTTCTCGCCCTCCTCCTGGACCTCGCGCTGGTAGGAGAACAGGTCGTTACGCAGGTGCACCGCGTCGGAGAAGGTGTCGGACAGGACCTTCATCGGCCGGGTGGCGGCGAGACGGCCGGGGATCTCGGCGCGCGCGGCGTACTCGACCAGGTCGGCCGACCACGGCGCCCCGCCGACCCTGCGCCGCATCTGGACGTACTCGATGGGGTTGGCGACGCGGCCGAGGTCGATGTTGTCGAGCTCCCACATGGACTCGACCATCAGGTTGTGCGTGCTGGTGGTGAAGCGCCGCCGCCAGCCGGGGGACATCGCCGGCACCGTGCGCCGCCACAGATCTTTCAGCCCGGCCTCGGCCGGGTTGGCGGGCTCGGGCGGAGTGTCGCCCTCGGCGGTCATGAACAGTTCGAGGCGGTCGAGGTGGGCCTTGGCGCCCGCCAGGTCGCGAGAGTGCTTGAACAGCTCGAGGAAGTGGTCGTCGAAGAAGAACACCCAGACGTACCAGTCGGTGATGAGGTCGAGGGTGGGACCGTCGCAGTCGGGATGGGTGTAGGCGCACATCAGCGCGTAGTCCATCTGGTCCAGCGCGGCCTCGTCCCAGATCACGCCCCCGCCGGGCCGGGGGGTGTCG
This sequence comes from Sphaerisporangium dianthi, assembly GCF_042654065.1. Classification (NCBI taxonomy): domain Bacteria; kingdom Bacillati; phylum Actinomycetota; class Actinomycetes; order Streptosporangiales; family Streptosporangiaceae; genus Sphaerisporangium; species Sphaerisporangium dianthi. The sequence continues at coordinate 12,020 of NZ_JBHSFP010000048.1, forward strand.
AGCATGCCCATGCCCCGCGCCCAGGCCGTGCTGTGCAGGCGCGCGCGCTCGAGGTGGGGGTTGAGCCGCGCGGGATACGGCATGTAGAAGTCGGGCAGTTGGAAAGCCTGCATGAGCCTGCCTAAGTCTCGTGAGCCGGCCATTACCGTGCGCTTAACGTGACCATACCATCGCCGACAGTGACGCGGTGATCGCGCGGGAGGCCGGAGCGGCAGGAGGCCGGGCAGGGGACTCGGCGGGGACTCGGCGGGTCACTCGTCGGCGGGACTGAGGGGACGCCAGGCCAGGGGGCTCGAGAGCATCATCATGCTGGAGGGCTGGCCGTAGGGGGCGAGACGGTCGATGAGCTCTTCGAAGGCCGTCATCGAGGTGGCGGCGACGCGCAGCAGGCAGCAGGTGTCCCCCGTGACGCGGTGCACCTCGACGATCTCCGGCCAGGCCAGCGCCTGCTTGTCGCGCAGCACGCACCGCACCCCATAGCAGGACATGCGGATCAGGGCGCTGACCTTGCGGCCGGCGCGGGCCGGATCGACCCTGGCGTGGTAGCCGACGATCACGCCGGACTCCTCCAGCCGCCGCACCCGCTCGGCGACGGCGGGGGCCGACATGTGCACCCGCCGGGACAGCTCGCTGTAGGACAGCCGTGCGTCCGCCTGCAGTTCGGCCAGCAAGGCCCAGTCCATCGCGTCCACGGTCACGCTCCGTCATTCGCAAACCGGAAACCGTCTTTCACCTTGCGTTCCGAAGGTGAAAGGGGCGAATCGCTACCGGCACATCATTTCACTAAAATTCTATCTAAGTGAACATGGAGGTGAACTAAGGAGTCGTGATGACGAGCAGACGGCGGGCCGGCGGGGGCCGGGCGCGGTCACTGGAAGGGCGCGTGCGCGCCCAGCAGCCGGTGGCCGACCATGTGGCGCCCACCCTGGAGTTCGCGGACGGCACCCCTTATGACCACTACGTGGCCGCCCAGGCGCTGCACGGGCTGCAGCGGCCGCTCACCGACGTGCCCGAGGAACGCGCCTTCCTGGTGACGACGCAGGTCATGGAACTCTACTTCGGGCTGATCAGGTCGGAGTGGTGGCTGGCGCAGCGGCTGCTCGACGCCGACGAGGTGGTGCCGGCGACCGCCGTGCTGGGCCGGAGCGTCCGCTACTTCGAGGCGCTCAACGCCTCATGGGCGGCGCTGAGCTGGCTGACCCCCGCCCAGTTCAACGCCTTTCGCGACGCGCTGGGCGAGGCGTCCGGCTTCCAGTCGGCCATGTACCGGCACCTGGAGTTCCTGCTCGGCAACAAGTCGGAGCCGCTCACGCGCCCGCACCGGCGCAGCCCGAAGGTGTACCAGGAGCTGCTCGAGGCCCTGGGGCGGCCCAGCCTGTACGACAGCGTGCTCGCCCTGCTGGCCAGGCGCGGCTACGAGATGCCTTCGCCGGGCGACCCCGCGGAGGAGTACGTGCCGAAGCCGCTGGTGGAGGACGCCTGGGTCGAGGTCTACGCCGAGCGCGGCCCCGGGGACGAGCTGTGGGCGCTGGCCGAGACGCTCACCGACGTGTCCGAGCGCTTCTCCGACTGGCGTTACCGGCATCTGATGTCCGTGCGCCGCTCGATGGGCGCCAAGCCGGGCTCGGGCGGGTCGAGCGGGCTCACCTGGCTGGAGCGCAGCCTGCGCCGCGACGTCTTCCCCGAGTTGTGGTCGGCCCGCACGCGGATGTGATTCGGCGCAGGTGTTCACCGGTTTTCGTCCCACGTAACAAGATGCCGTTCTGCTGAACGGTGCGGACCGGGCACCGGCGAAGGACCGCGGGCGCCCTGCGAAAGTCCACGGACGTCCGGCGAGGTCAGAAAAGGCGCGGGGTGACCACCGACACCACCGTGGTGACGGCGTCGGTGTCGTTGTACATGGTGTGCGGGACCGTGGAGCGCAGGTGGACGCTGTCGCCCGGGTACAGCCGGTGCTCGACGCCGTCGACCTCGTACAGCAGCTCGCCGGACAGCACGAAGGCGAACTCCTCGCCCGCGTGGCCGTAGGCGTCCTCGCGCCGCCCGCCCGGGGCGATGTGCACGAGCAGCGGCTCGAGCACCAGGTGCGGGCCGCGGGCCGAGAGCATGCGGTAGGTCTGCTGCCCGGAGACGTACTCGGTGGCCGCGGTCGAGGCCCGGGTGAGCGTGAAGTGGGAGGGCAGGCGGGCGACGCTCGCCCGGTCGTCGCCCTGCTGCTGCTCGTCGTCGAAGAAGTCGGCGACGCCGCGCTCGAGCGCCGCCGCCACGCCGTTCAGCGCGGTGAGCCCGATGGAGGAGATGCCCCGCTCGACCTGGGAGAGGAAGCCGATCGACAGCCCGGAGCGGGTGGACAGCCCGCGCAGGGTCATGCCGCGCTCTTTGCGGAACCGGCGCATGCGCGCCCCGACGGCGTCCTGCCGGTCGCGCTCGTCGTCGTCGCCGCGGCCCTGGCGCTCCGATGTGACCACCGGACGACCTCCTCGATCGGGCGGCGCGGCCGCTTTGCGGGTAAAGACCAAACCTATTTCACCTCAGGCGCCGCCCAGGTGCCAACCGGCCGCCATCCGCGTCCTGTCGAACGGCCCTTTCGGGAAGGCGCATTGCCCGGCCGATGACCGAGACGGGCAATGATGAACCAACCATGGGATAACCGGGGTGCACGCGGGGGTAGGGCAGCGCGGGTGAAAGGCGAAGCCAGCACCTCCGGCGACGACCCGGTCCCCGCACCGATCACCGTCGACCTCCAGCTTTCCGTCAATGACCAGCTTTATCCGGTCACGGTGGATATCAGGGAGACGTTGCTCGACACCCTGCGGGAGCATCTCGACCTGACCGGCGCCAAGAAGGGCTGCGACCACGGCCAGTGCGGTGCCTGCACGGTCCTCCTCGACGGCAGGCGGGTGGTGTCGTGCCTGACGCTCACGGTGTCGGTGGACGACAAGAGCGTCACCACGGTCGAAGGGCTGGGCTCCTCCGGCGTCCCGCACCCGCTGCAGCAGGCGTTCATCGACCACGACGCCCTCCAGTGCGGCTTCTGCACCCCCGGGCAGCTCTGCTCGGCGGCCGGGATGCTGGCGGAGGCGGCCGAGGGCCGGCCGAGCATGGTCACCCGCGGCGACGCCGCCGGCCCGCAGCGCCTGGACGAAGAAGAGATCCGCGAGCGGATGAGCGGCAACCTGTGCCGGTGCGGGGCCTACCCGGGCATCGTCGCCGCCATAGCCGAGGTGGCGCGCGCGGCGGAGGTGGCGCGGTGAGACCCTTCGACTACCAGCGTCCCCTCACCGTGGGCTCCGCCGTGGCCGCGGCCGGCGCGGACGCCGACGTCATGTACCTGGCCGGCGGCACCAACCTCGTCGACCTCATGCGGCTCGGCGTCCTTTGCCCGGGCACGCTCGTCGACGTCACCCACGCCGTCCCGGCGACCGTCGAGGAGACCTCCGGCGGCGGCCTGCGCGTGGGCGCGGGCGTGAGAGGCAGCGACCTCGCCGCCCATCCGCTGGTGCGCGCCCGCTACCCGGTGCTCGCCGAGGCGATGCTGGCCGGGGCCTCCGGCCAGCTCCGCAACATGGCGACCGTGGGCGGCAACCTGCTCCAGCGCACCCGCTGCTCCTACTTCCAGGACGTCACCAAACCCTGCAACAAGCGCAGTCCCGGCTCCGGCTGCCCCGCCCGCTCGGGCGACCACCGCAACCTGGCCATCCTCGGGCACTCGGAGAGCTGCGTGGCCACCCACCCCTCGGACCTGGCCGTCGCGCTGGCGGCCCTCGGCGCGCTGGTACACGTGGAAGGGCCCGGCGGGACGCGCCAGGTGCCCATGCCGGGGCTGCACCGGCTGCCCGGCGACGACCCCGCCCGCGACACCGTTCTGTCGCCCGGCGAGCTGATCACCGCGGTGGAACTGCCGCCGCTGCCGCTCGCCGCGCGCTCGGCCTTCCGCAAGGCGCGCGACCGGGCGTCGTTCTCCTTCGCCGTGGTGGCGGTCGCGGCGGCGCTGGAGGTGGACGACGGGGTGGTGCGCGACTGCCGCGTCGCCCTGGGCTCCGTCGCCCACGTCCCGTGGCGCGCCGAGACCGCCGAGGCCGCGCTGCGCGGCGCGCCCGCGACCGAGGAGCGGTTCGCCCTGGCGGCCGACGCCGAACTGGAGCGCGCCCGCCCGCTGCCGCTCAACGGCTACAAGGTGCCGCTCGCCCGCAACCTGATGGTGCGCACGCTGGCCGGTCTGGCGGGCGCGCGATGACCACCACCGGCGCCCGGCACACCGGCGCGGCGCTCGACCGCGTCGACGCCCTGGAGAAGGTCACCGGCCGCGCCAAGTACGCCTACGACCACGGCCCCGCCGACATGGTGCACGCCGTGCCCGTCGAGGCGTCCATCGCACGCGGCGAGATCGTCCAGGTGGACGTGGACGCCATGCTCAAGCTCCCCGGCGTGCTCGCGGCGATCTGGCACGGGAACGCGCCCCGGCTCGCGACCGCCGACGAGGATCTGGCCGTCCTGCAGTCGCGGCGGGTGGCCTACCGGGGCCAGTACGTGGCGGTCGTCGTGGCCGAGACCCTCGACGACGCGCGGGAGGCCGCCCGGACGCTGCGCGTCGAGTACGCGCCAGAAGAGCACGACGTCGGCCTGCGCGCCGACCACCCCAAGTTGTACCGGCCCGACGGCGTCAACGCCGGGTATCCCACCGACACCGAGCAGGGCGACCCCGACGCCGCCCTGGCCTCGGCGCCGGTCGTGGTCGACGAGGTCTACAGCACCCCGGCCGAGCACAACAACCCCATGGAGCCGCACGCCACGGTCGCCGAGTGGCACGGCGACGGCCTCACCGTCCACGAGCCCTCCCAGCACGTCAGCGGCCTGCGCGCGACCCTGGCCTCGCTGTTCGGCATGCCTCCCGGCCACGTGCACGTCCTTTCGCCCTACGTCGGCGGCGGGTTCGGGTCCAAGGCCAAGGTCCACCCGCACGTGATCCTCGCCGCACTGACCGCCAAGCAGGTCGGCCGCCCGGTCAAGATGGCCGTCACCCGCAGGCAGATGTTCGCGGCCACCGCCTACCGCACGCCGACGATCCAGCGGGTCAGGCTCGGCGCCGAGCCCGGCGGACGGCTGATCGCCGTCACCCACGACGTCTTCGAGCAGAGCTCCACCGTCGCCGAGTTCGCCGAGCAGGCCGCCGTGCCGACGCGGACGATGTACGCCGCGCCGCACCGCCGCACCACCCACCGGCTGGTGCGGCTCGACGTCCCGACGCCGTCGTGGATGCGCGCGCCCGGCGAGTGCCCGGGCATGTTCGCGCTGGAGTCGGCGATGGACGAGCTGGCGATCGCCTGCGGGATCGACCCGGTCGAACTGCGGGTGCGCAACGAACCGGCCGTCCACCCCGAGAGCGGCCTGCCGTTCAGCTCCAGGAACCTGGTGGGCTGCCTGCGGGAGGGGGCCAGGCGCTTCGGCTGGGCCGGCCGTGACCCGCGCCCGGGCATGCGGCGCGAAGGGCGGCTGCTGGTCGGCACCGGCGTCGCCTCCTCCACCTTCCCGGTCTCGCGGGCCCCCTCGTCGGCGACCGCCCGGGCCGAGCCGGACGGCCGCTACACGGTGCGCATCGCCGCCGCCGACATCGGCACCGGAGCGCGCACCGTCCTGACCCAGATCGCGGCCGACGCCCTGCTCACCATGCCCGGCCTGGTGGTGGTGGAGGTCGGCGACAGCGCGCTGCCCGCGGCCGCCGTCGCGGGCGGGTCGATGGGCACGGCCTCGTGGGGGACGGCCGTGGTGCGGGCGTGCGAGGCGCTCAGGGAACGGCTGGACGCGGCGGGCGGCGTCGTCCCGGCCGCCGGGCTGGAGGCCGCCGCGGACACCACCAAGGAGGTGGGCGCACAGCAGAAATACTCCCGCCACGCGTTCGGCGCGCAGTTCGCCGAGGTGGCCGTCGACGCCGACACCGGGGAGACCCGCGTGCGGCGCCTGCTCGGCGTGTTCGCCGCGGGCCGCATCCTCAACCCCAAGACCGCTCGTTCGCAGTTCGTCGGCGGCATGGTCATGGGCCTGTCGATGGCCCTGCTGGAGGAGAGCATCATGGACCGCGAGTTCGGCGACTATCTCAACCGCGACCTGGCGCAGTACCACATCGCGGCGAACGCGGACGTGCGCGACGTGCGCGCCTTCTGGCTGGAGGAGGAGGACCCGCACCTCAACCCCATGGGCTCCAAGGGCATCGGCGAGATCGGCATCGTCGGCACCGCGGCGGCCATCGCCAACGCCGTCCACCACGCCACCGGGGTGCGGATCCGCGACCTTCCCATCCGCCTGGACAAGCTGCTGCGCTGAGCGCCCGCTCCCATGCCCTGGCTGTCCCGGCATCCCGCCGACCGCCTGGCCGGCGCGGCTCCCGGCTGGCTGGTCGAGACGGTCAGGCCCGCGCCGGCGCGGCCGGACTGGACGGCGATGGCGCGGTGCGCCGCCTCCATCACCGGCCCCCTGCTCGCCGGCCTCGCCGCCGGGCGCATCACGCTGGGTCTGCTGCCGGCCATGGGCGCCATGGCCGCGGCCCTCGCCGACCGGGGCGGCTCCTACCGCGCCCGCGCCATCCGCATCGCCTGCGCCGCGGCCGGCGGGTCGGCCGGGTACGTGATCGGACACTCCGTGCGCGGGCTGGGCTGGTGGACGGTGCCGGTCATCGTCGCGGTCTCGGTGCTGTCCGCGCTGGTCAGCGTCTCGGGCGCGGCCGGCTCCCTGGGCGGGCTCCAACTCCTCGTGATGACGGTGCTCGGCATGGGGGTCTCCTTCACCGAAGGACCCGTGGCAGGAGCGGCGGCGTACGCGGCGGGCGCGGCATGGGCGCTGCTGCTGTCGGTGGCGGGCTGGCCGCTGCGCCCGCGCGCCGCCGAGGAGTCCGCCGTCGCCGGGGTGTACGGCGCGCTCGCGGCCCTGCTCGAGCGGTGGGACTGCGGCAGGGCCGAGGCCGTGGCCGCGTTCGACGCGGCGCTGAAGAACGCCTACGACACGGTGCTCAGCGCCCGGTCGGCGGCGCTCGGCTCCGACAAGGAGCGAACCCGCCTGATCGTCCTTCTCAACCAGGCCATCCGCGTGCGCAACGCGCTGATCTCGCTGGCGGCGGAGGGGCGCGAGCCGGACCCCGAGTTGGCGGAGGCCGTCGGCTCCATCGCCGGCGCGCTGGCCGGCGGCGGTCCGCCCATCCGGCCGCGCCGGCTGCAGGCGTCCACTCCCGCGCTGCGCGCGGTGTGCTCGGCGGTGAACGAGGCCCTCGACCTGGTGTGCGGCGGCGAGGTGCCCGCCGGGCAGGCGCAGGCCGGCCGGAAGGCCGTGCCCGGCGCCGAGATCGCGCGGGTGTGGGAGCTGATGCGGTTCGGGCACCTCGCCCGGGTCTACACCGTCAGGCTGGCGCTGTGCATGGGGGTGGCCGCCGCGCTGAGCGAGCTGCACCTGATCCAGCGCTCCTACTGGGTCATGCTCGCGGTCGCGCTTGTGCTCAAGCCGGACTTCGGATCGGTCTTCGCCCGGGCGCTCCAGCGCGGCATCGGCACGGTCGTCGGCGCGGTGCTCGGCACCGTGGTTCTCTACGTGGTGCCGTACGGCCCGGCGATCCTGATCCCGCTCGCGCTGTTCGCCGCGCTCCTGCCCTACGGCCAGCAGCGCAACTGGGGGCTGATGTCGACCTTCCAGGTGCCGCTGGTCGTCCTGCTGGTCGACCTTCTGACCGGCGCGGGACCACGGCTCGCGGAGATCCGCGCGGTCGACACGCTGATCGGCTGCGCCATCGTGCTGGTGTTCGGCTACCTGCCCTGGCCCGCGAGCTGGCAGGCGCCCGTGGGGCCGCCCTTCGCCGACGCGGTGGCCGCCACGGCCCGCTACCTGCGGCAGGCGTTCCACGGCGGGCCGCCGTCCGCGCTGCCGCACAGGGAGGCGTTCGACGCCCTGGCGGACCTGCGCACGGTCTTCCAGCGGGCGCTGACCGAGCCGCCGGTGATCAGCAGGCGCGTCACCACCTGGATGCCCGCCATGACGGCGCTGCAGCGGGTGGCGGACGCGACCGCGGCCACGGCCGCGCTGACCGAGCACGGCCGGCCCGCGCCGTCGCGTGAGGAGGTCGAGGAGGTCGCCGCGTCGCTGGAGGAGATCGCCGAACACGTCCGCGCCGGCCTGCCGGTGGCCGACCGCGCGGGCCTGCCCCCCGACGGCGCCCTGGCGCCGGTCGCCCAGGCCGTCCGCGGCCTGCGTGACACCCTCTCCGCTCCCAGCGGTGGCGCTTAGCCCGCGACCGGCTCCCGTGGCCCTGCCCTGGCCGCCAAGGCATCCGACTTTGTATCAATTAAGTGGAAATATCGGTATCTGACGCTTTTATTGGTCGAATTGCCCCGTCCTGCATCCGAGTAATGGCGTCCCGCCGCCGGCGCGGCGCCGGCCGGTTCCCACACTGCCGTGTTTCCCGAACGGAGCACGACATCCGGCGCGCCACCTCGGCGGACGCGTTAATGCGCGCGCGATCGCGGCGAAGGGAAACCGAGGTTAGGATGTGGTCGCCGGGTACGGCGCCGCCAATTCACTCCTTCCCCCGAGGAGAACCCATGTCACTTGCGCCGAGGTTCCGGCGGGTGGCCGCACTCGACCGGCGGTTCGTCGACCGGGAGAACGTGCTGGAGGCATTCACGCGTGAATTGCGCGAGGCCACCGATCGGCGGGGCCCTCGTGTGTTCAACGTGACCGGCGTGGGCGGCATCGGCAAGTCCCGGCTGCTCCGCGAGCTCAAGAGCCGCGCGGCCGAGGCCGGGTGCAGGACGGCGCTGCTCGACCTGCAGGTGCCCGCGATGCGGCAGCAGGAGGACGCGCTCGCCGTCCTGCGCATGGAACTCGGCCGCCAGGGGGTGAACTTCGATCACTTCGACATCGCCTACGCGGTCCTGTGGCAGCGGCTGCACCCGCATCTGAAGATCAGCCGCTCGGACCTGCCCTTCGCGGACGAGAGCGAGATCCTCACCCAGATCCTCGACGACACCACCGGCCTTCCGGTGTTCGGCACGGCGATGGGGCTGCTGCGGCTCGCGCACCGCACGCGGTCCTCGGCGCGGAACCGCCGGGTGATCAGGGATGACGAGATCCTCCAGAGGCTGGACGAGCTGTCGAACACCGATGTGCTCGACGCGGTCACCTACCTGTTCGCCCAAGACCTGCGGGCCGCCGGCGACAAGCCGTGCGTGGTCTTCGTCGACGCCTACGAGGCGCTGGTCCCGATCCCGGTGAAGACCGGGCGGGTCTCCAGCGCCGACGCCTGGCTGCGAGACCTGATCGCCCAGCTCGACCGCGGGCTGGTGGTGGTGGGCAGCCGCGAGCCGCTCGGATGGCACGTCCACGACCCCGAATGGGCCGGCGTCATCGGCGAATGCAAGATGGACGGGCTGCCGATGGCCGCGCGGCTGAACCTGCTGCGGCAGGCGGGGATCTCCGATGGGGCCGCGATCGCGCACGCCTCCCAAGGGCTGCCCTTCTACCTGCACCTGGCGCTGGACACCCAGGCCGGCAACGCCCGGGCGGTGTCCATGGAGGAGATCCTGCAGCGGTTCCTCAACCACGTCGCCCCCGCGGAGGTGCGGCTGCTCGAACTGCTGAGCGTCGCGAGGACCTTCGACTTCGAGATCTTCCACACGCTCGCGGAGGCCTACGACCTGCCCGCGGACCGCTTCACGTGGGAGTCGCTGACCGCCTACTCCTTCGTGTACCCGGCCGGCGAGCACGGCCTGAGGCTCCACCAGCTGATGGTCGTCGCGCTGCGGGCCAGGCTCAGCCCGGCCGCGACGCGCGAGGTGCACGCCCACCTGCGCGCGGCCTGGGACCTTCGCGCGGGCGCCGACGACGGGACGGCGCTCCGCGAGGCGGTGTACCACGGGGTCCGCGCCGAGGTGCTGGACGCCGACGACCTGCTGGGCTACGCCGACCGCAGCATCCGGCGCGGCGGCAAGCAGGCGGGGGACGGCATCCTCGCCGACCTGGCCGAACTCACCCTCGAGGGGGAGCTCGCGGAGGCCGCCCGCTGCCTGGCCGCCGAGGCCGCGATCATCATGGGCGACGCGGGGCAGGCCGCCACGCTGGCCGGCCTCAGGCCGTCCCCCGCCGTGGAGACCACGGCCGCGGCACGGCTGGCGATGGCGGCGGCGCACGCCATGCGCATCGCCGGGGACACCACCGAGGCGGGCCGCGTCTACACCCTCGTCTGGGAGCGGCACGCCGGACCGGTCCGCCCGATCGCCGGGCTGTGGGTGGCCGAGGTCCCCATGTGGCAGGGGCGGTTCGCCACCGCGTTCTCGCTGGCCGAGCAGGTGCTGAGCGACGCCCTGGAGGACGACTGGGTGCTGCGCGGCGACGTGCTGCGGCTCATGCACCTCGGCCACCGGTTCCACCTCGACTTCGCCGAGGCCGCCGAGCGGCTGGAGGAGGCCCACGCCTGCTACACGCGGTCGGGGTCGGTGGTGGGGCTGGCCAACATCGCCACCAACCGGGTCGAGCTCGCGGCGTGGGCCGATCCGGCGGCGGCCGTGCGGCTCGCGGGCGAGGCGATCGGGCAGCAGCAGCAGCTCACCGCCCTGCACGAGCTCGGCAAGACCTACACCGCGCTCGCGGTCGCCCAGATGCGGCTCGGCGAACTCCGGGCCGCCTCCGACTCCTTCGCGCTGGCGGCCGAATACCTGGACCGCGCGGGCTACCGGTCCGGGCGGGCCAGGGCCGAACTGTTCTGGGCGCTCCTGCACGTCCTGCAGGGCTCGCCCGAACGGGCGGCCCGCTCTCTGGTCTGGGTGGCCGACGAGTTCGCCGCGACGGAGGTCTACCCCACGTTGATCGTGGCCGCGAGCCGGATACTGGAGCGCATCGGCCTGCCCGACGACCAGGTGGGGCGGGCCGCCGACCGGGCGCGCGGCCAGATCGAGCCGCTCGACTCGCTGGAGGCACTGGAGTCCCGCCTGGCCGATCTGATCGAATCGGTCCTGGGAGGACACTCATGACCATCGAACTGTACGAGACGGCCCGTGCGCACCTGCAGGCCGCGGCGGGCTACTACAACAAGAACGTCCGCGTACCCACGCCCGACGGGCCGGTCAACGTTCGCATCCCCATCGACGGGGCGGACGTCATGGACCTGCGCGTCTGGCACGAGGACGAGGTCCTGCCGGCGATCGCGCCCTACGTCGCCCATGCCCCGCGGCTGCTGCACACCTCCGCCGACCCGCTGTTCCAGGTGCACCAGTTCATCCACGGCCGGGTGCTCAACGACCTCGCGCCCCGCGGCGTCCCTGTTCCCGCGCACGTGCCGGGCGACGTCGTGCGGCTGCTCGCCCAGCTCATAGAGATCCCGCGGGAGAAGCTCCCTCCCCTCCCGCCCGGCTGGCCGGCGGGGGAGGACACCCAGGGGTTCGGGCGCAGGCTCTCCGACCTGACGCGGTGGGTGTACTCCACCTTCGCCGCCGACTACGCGTGGCTGTACTCGGCGTTCAAGGTCCCGGCGGACCCTGTCGCCGCGGCGGAGGCGCTCTGGCCCACCCTGACCGCCCGCCCGCTGGTGTGCGTGCACGCCGACATCCACCGCAAGAACATGATCGTGGAGGAGGATCGCACGGTCTTCCTCGACTGGGAACTCGCCCTGTGGGGCGACCCCGTGTACGAGATGGCCGTGCACCTGCACAAGATGGGCTACCTGCCGGACGAGCGCGACCGCGTCGTCGAACTCTGGCTCCGCGCCCTCCCCGCGGAGCACATCCTCGGCTGGGAGCACGACCTGGACGTCTACCTCGCCCATGAGCAGATCAAGTCGGCCATCGTGGACACCGTCCGCTACGCCCAGCTGTTCGTCGACCCCTCCTCCGCGCCCGAGCCCGAGCCCGAGCTCGTCGCCAAGCTCACCGAGAAGCTCAACAACGCCTACCGCCACTGGGGCGTCTGCCCGCGGGCCGAGGAGGACGCCGTCGAGTCGACCCTGCAGCGATGGGCGCGGCGGTGATGCGCTTCCGCGGCGAGCTGGCGCGCAACTACTCCGACGGGCGCCGGCTTCCCGCCGGCACGGTGGCCGCGTGGATGAGCGCCGTGGCGCCCTTCGTCACCGTCTCCGGCGGCACGGTCCTCGACCTCGGCGCGGGGACGGGCCGCTTCTCCCGCGCGCTGGCCGAGCACTATTCCGTGCGGGTGGTCGCCGTCGAGCCCTCTTCGGAGATGCGCATGGACGCGGCCGCGGGCGCGGGCCCCGAGGTGGGCGTCGTGGGCGGCCGGGCCGAGGCCATACCTTGCGCGTCCCGCGCCTTCCAGGCGATCTGGGCGTCCCAGGTCGTTCACCACATCGAGGACTTCGACCGGTGCGCCGCCGAGGTGCGGCGGGTCCTGCTCCCCGGGGGCCGGCTCATCGTCCGGGGCGCCTTCCACGACGCCGGGCGCCCGACCCTGTTCCACACCTACTTCCCCGACCTCGTCGCTCTGGCCGAAGAGAGGGGCCGGGCTCTCGCGGCCCTGACGCGCGCGCTGGAGCGGGCCGGGATGGGCGCCGAGCGCCACGACACGGTCGTGCAGACGTCGGCCCCGACGCTGGCGGACTTCGCCGCCCAGGTTGCGCTGCGCGCGCACAGCCCGCTGCGGCGCCTGAGCGACGACCGGTTCGCCGAGGGGCTCGAACGCCTGATGCGCGACGCCGTCCGCTCCCCGGCGACCGGCCCGGTCACCAGCACCATGGACCTCGTCGTCTACTCCTGAGCGCCTCGCCGGCCCGCGCCCGGCGGCTTCGCATCCGCGTGGAGCGCCGGTGACGGCTGTTGCAGTATTCATGTATTTACGGTAGGAAATATCTATGTTTGTGCGGGTGTGTCCTCGGGGGCGCCGGTGAGCTCCCCGGTCTCCCTTCGCTCCGATCCCGCCGAGCCGGCCGCGCCCGGCGCCGGCACGCGGCGCGGTCCCGCCTCGCCCGTGGCGCCGGGCCGAGGGACCGGGCGGCTGCGCCGGTTCGGCGTGCGCCTGCTGTCCCTGGCGGTGCTGCTGGTCCTGTGGCAGCTCGTGGCCGCCGCGATGCGCAATCCCTCCTTCATCCCCCCGCCCCGGGCGGTGAGGGACCGCAGGAGGACCTGCGCCGGATGAGCGCCGAGACCGGCCGCACGTCGGTGTTCGTCACCCACAGCATGGACGAGGCGGTGTTCCTCGGCAGCCGCGTCATCGTGCTGACCGCCCGTCCCGGGCGCGTCGCCCTCGACGTCGACGTCGACCTGCCGAGGACCGGACTGGAACCCGACGAGCTGCGCGGCCTTCCACGGTACGCCGCGCTGCGCGCCGAGATCGGCCACGCCGTCCGCACCGCCGCCTGACGCGGCGATGACCCGTCCCGTCGCCGCAGAGCGAATCGCCGCAGAACCGTAAGGAGCAGGACATGACATCCACGACCGAACACCCGCCCGCCACGCTGACGCTCGATCCGCTGGGCCCCGGCTTCGGCGCGCGGGTCAGCGGGCTCGACCTGGCGAGCGCGACCGACGCCGAGCTGGCCGCCGTGCGGGCCGCGCTCGTGGACCGCAAGGTGCTGTTCTTCCGAGGGCAGGATCTCGACGAGGACGGCCAGATCGCCCTCGGGTGGCGGCTCGGCGAGCTGACCCCCTCCCACCCGGTGGTCGAGGGCGTGGACGAGGCGCACCCGGAGATCTACGCCATCGACAGCGCCGACAACGGCTTCGCGGACGTGTGGCACACCGACGTCACCTTCATGCCGCGACCGCCGCTGGGGTCCATCCTGCGCGCGGTGACCCTGCCGGAGTCCGGCGGCGACACCAGCTGGGCCGACGGCCAGCTCGCCTACGACTCGCTGTCGCGGCCGGTCCGCGAGCTGGTGGACCAGCTGACCGCGATGCACGACGGCAACCGCGAGTTCGGCTACTACCTGGCCCAGCGGCGCGGCGGCAAGGGCAACGTCTGGGAGGGCGAGACGGTCACCCGGCTCGTCCCGGCCGAGCACCCCGTCATCCGCGTCCACCCCGAGACCGGCCGCAAGGGCATCTTCGTCAACCCCGGCTTCACCTCCCACATCGTCGGCGTCTCCGACGCCGAGAGCCGCGCCATCCTGGACCTGCTGTACGCCCACCTGACCAAGCCCGAGCACATCGTCCGCCACCGGTGGCGGGCCGGCGACGTCGCCATGTGGGACAACCGCAGCACGGCCCACTACGCCAACCGCGACTACGGCACCGCCCGCAGGGTGATGCACCGCATCACCCTGCGCGGCGACCGGCCGGTCGGGCCGGCCGGCCCCGTCACGGCGTAGCCCGCACGGGCGCGGGGCGGCACGGTGTGTTTCCCTCGGGGGCCTCACGCGGCCGGCCGCGGCGGTCAGGCGTCCTCCCACAGCACCTGGCGGGGGGTGCGGGGAAGGTGGACGGCGCCGCTGCGGTCGGCGAGGGCCACGGCCTTGAGCAGCAGCGGGTGGCCCTCGCCGAGGGCGGGCCGGCCGTGGGCGAGGGGAGCGCGGTCCATCAGCGGGGCGAGCAGGTCGTCCAGCCCCTCGAAGCTGCCCGTCTCGAACCGGCGCAGGGCCTCGTCGTAGCGGCCCTCGAGCAGCAGGGGATGGGCCGGGTCCAGCCCGTCCCGGGTCAGGGCCGCGAGCGCGGCGCGGTGGCGCAGGGCCGCCGCGGCGTCCCCCCGGGCGTCCTCGCAGCGGGCGGCGAGCAGCAGGGTGCGCGCCCGGCCCGGAGGATCGCCCGGGACGGTCTCGCCGGCCCGTGCCTCCGCGAGGGTGGCGGCGGCGGCCGCGGTGTCGTCGGCCATGAGCTCGACCTCCGCCAGGGCGCGCCGCGCCGCGGCCGGCAGCGCGTCGCCCGGCGCCGTCCCCAGCAGGCCCATCAGCTCGCCGAGGGCGCCGCGGGCGGCTTCGGTGTCGCCCGCCAGGGCCGTCGCCAGGCCGTGCGCGATGCGCCCCTCCGCCCACAGGCGGAACGACACGTGGCGGGCGAACCACTCGGAAAGGACGGGGGAGCGTTCGAGCAGCCGCAGGACGGTGGCGGGCTCGCGCAGGGCCAGCTCCACCTGGGCGAGCCGCACGGTGTCGTAGTTCGGCCAGTAGGCGATCGGCTGCAGCAGCTCGGCGCGGTGGCGGCGGGCCTCCTGGAGCAGGTGGCGCGCCTCGATCGGCTGGCCCGCCTCCAGCAGCGTCTCGGCGAGCGACACCCGCGCGGCCACCACGTTGATGTCGCCGGGTTCGCCGAGGCGGGCCTGCCGGTCGGCCACCACGGCCTCGGCCATGCCCAGGCCCGCCACGACCTTGCCGGAGCGCGCGGCCGCGCGGGCCGCCGCCTGGGCGGTCACGGTGTAGCGCCGCCAGGCCGGGGACAGGCCCGCGCCCGGGCCGGCGCCCGCGGCGCGGGCCGACAGGGCCTTGTCGATCAGCTCGGCCGCCTCGAGCGGGCGGCCCGCCTCCATGAGCAGCTCACCGAGGTTGTGCCGGGCCCGGGCGGCGTACAGGACGGCGTCGGCCGGGCGCCGGGCGGCCAGGTCGTTCTCGGCGACCGCCAGGCACTCCATGAGGCTCGTGCGGGCGGCCTCCAGATCGCCGTACCTGAGCAGCGCCAGGCCGCGACGGCCGTGCACGTCGCACTGGGAGCGGGAGCCGGGCTCAGGCTCGCCGGCCCCGCCGGGCGGCAGCAGCCGGGACAGCTCGGCGGCCTCGCCGGCGGCGCGGTGCAGCAGGATGCCGGTGTCCAGGACCGACCGCAGGACGCCCGCCTGGGCGTCGGTCTCGGCCCGCGTGCCCGGGGAGGAGCGGCGGGCCAGGTCGCGGACGCGTTCGGCCACGTCCAGGTCGTTGATCCACGCCCCGGCGAGCGGGATGAGGTGCCGCTCGTACCAGTGGGCGCCGAGTGCCGCCGCCTGCCGGTCGACCGGCCCGTCCGGGTCGTCGGTGAGGGCGTCGAAGGCCAGGTCGGAGAGCTTCTCCGCGCAGGACTCCGCCCATCCCGGCGGCGGGGGGCACACCGCCTGCGCCGCGGCCGACAGCACGGGGGCGAGGTGGCGGGCGTAGGCGAGCACGCGCCCCGCCCAGCCGGCGGAGGCGGTCCGCCCCAGCGGGCTGTCCGGCCAGCTCGGCGGCTCCTGCGGCGCCGACTGGCGTTTCTCGGAGGTGGCGATGTCGCCGATGCCGAGCTGGACCTGCTGGGTGAGGAAGGACTCGGCGCGGTGGAACCGGGCGACCAGCAGCAGCGCCTGGGTGACCTGGTCGCGCGCCTCGACCAGGCTGCCGGGGACGGAGGGCCACTCCTGCGGGCCGTTGCGCTCGGCGAACTCGGCGAAGGCGTGGTGCAGGGCCAGGGCCACCAGCACCCTGCGGCTCTTGACCTCGTTGTAGAGCCAGACCGCGCTGCGCCGGCCGCTGTGGCCCTCACGGGAGAGCCGCACGGCCGCCGCGACGTCCTCGGCGCGGACGAGGTGGTAGGAGGTGGTGCGGAGGACACCGGCCGCGGCCTCCCCGATCGCCGAGAGGCGTCTTTCCTGCGCCGACACCCTGCGAACCTCCTCGCCCAGTGTTGCGGTATACGCGTCGAGGGATACCGACGGCAAAACGCCAGATTGATCTCAAAGCATATATCCGGTAGGAGGCAAAGGCCGCATGGGGCGACCCGCGAAGGGATGCCCGTTCACCAGGGGCGAGGCGCGGGCCGCCGCCATTTCCACCGGAGGCCGGTGGAAGGCCATGGTTTTCCCTGCGTGCGGGGAATCCCAGCCTCTTATGGTTTCTTCCCAGGAAACCGTCGAGAGTAGTCAATGTCAGGAAAATTCCACTGAGTTTATGTGTCGTGGCGCTCAGTGCCGTCCCGCACTTCGGGGACGAAGGCCAGGACGAGGGCGAAGTCCTGCGCCGGGTCCGTGTACCAGCGGGAGACCGCGAAACCGGCGCGCTGCAGTTCGCGCTCCAGCCGGTAGCGGTAGAACTTGGCGCTGATCTCGGTGCGCATCTCCTCGCCCGCCCTGAAGGGCACCGTCATGGCCGGCTCGCGGAAGTGGACGCGCATGGAACGGGTGGCCCGCAGCCGCATCTCGACGCGATGCAGCCGCCCGTCGTAGAGGGCCACGTGCTCGAACGCCTGCGGGGCGAAGTCCGCGCCGAGTTCGCGGTTCATCACGGTGAGCACGTTGCGGTTGAAGGCCGCGGTCACCCCGGCGCGGTCGTCGTAGGCGGCCACGAGCCGCCCGGTGTCCTTGACCAGGTCGGCGCCGAGCAGCAGGCCGTCGCCGGGGCACAGGGTGGAGCGCAGTTCGGTGAGGAAGGACGCCCGCGCCCGGTCGTCGAGGTTGCCGATCGTGCCGCCGAGGAAGGCGACCAGCCGGCGGCCGATGCGGGGGAGCCGGGCCAGGTGGCGCTCGAAGTCGGCGCAGACCGCCCACACGGCCAGGCCGGGGTGGGCGGCGCAGACCCGGTGCGCCGCCGCGCCGAGGGTGGCCGCGTCCACGTCGACCGGCATGTAGGTCTTCAGCGTCCCGGCGTCGGCGAGCGCGCGCAGCAGCAGGCCGGTCTTCTCGCTGGTGCCCGAGCCCAGCTCGGCGAGCGTGTCGGCGCCCGACAGCACGGCGATCTCGGCGGCGTGCTCGCGCAGGATCGCCGTCTCGCGGCGCGCCGGGTAGTACTCCGGCAGCCGGGTGATCCGGGAGAACAGCTCGCTGCCGGTGGCGTCGTAGAACCACTTCGGCGGCAGCCACTTGGGCGTCGAGGTGAGCCCGGTCCGGACGTCCTCGGCCAGCGCCCGGCGCAGATGGTCGGGGCCGAGGTGGTTGACCGTATACAGGAACGGCAGCGGGATCTGGGTGACGGACACGCGGGCCTCCTGGTCGAGATGGAGCGAGGCGGGTCAGAGGGGCTGGACGCGGATGCCGTCGGGGGTGGCGAGGACCAGATGCCGGTCAGGGACGGGCTCCCAGCCGGGCCGCTCGTCCAGCGGCTCGCTTGCCAGCAGCACCCCTTGGCCGAGGTGGACGAACAAGGTCTCGTTCCAGGCGGTCGCGGCCACCGCGCTCCCGTCGCTGACCAGCACGTTCAGCCGTGCCTGCGGGTCGGCCGCGCCCGTGCGGGCCACCACCTCGGCCACGGCGTCGCACAGCGGGCCGCCCGCGCCGAGCCGCGCGAACACCGCCGCCGCCAGCCAGGCCGAGTCGCAGGCGCTCTCCGGCTCCCGGCCGCCGGTCAGCGGCCTGACCACCGCGCGCGACACCCGCCCGTTGTGGCTGAGCAGCCATGGCCCCTCGGTGAACGGCGCGGTGGCCGACTCCTCGACCGGCATGCCGGGGCTGGCCGAGCGCACCGCCGCCATCAGGCACCCGGACCGGGCGACCGACGCCAGCCCGGGGAGGTTCGCGTCCGCCCAGATGGGCACCGAGCGCCGGTAGCGCACCGGTTCCCTGCGGTGCGCGTCGTACCAGCCGACGCCGAAACCGTCGGCGTTGACCCGGCCGCACCTTTGCAGGCGCGGCGCGTACGACTGCCGCAGCAGGCCGCGCTCGGAGTCGCGCAGCAGCGAGGCCAGGGGGCGCGGGGTGCCCAGCCAGGCCGCGTGGCGGCACACCTACGACTCCCCGGGCGTCGCCGCGCGGGCGCACCGGAACCCGGCGAAGATCTGCCGCCGGTGCGGATGGTCCCAGTTGCGGAACGTGGTGCGCACGGCCGCGGGATGGGTGGCCCACGACCCGCCGCGCAGCACCCGGTAGATCTCGCCGAAGAACACCTCGCTGTACTCGCGGTAGGGGAAGGAGCGGAAACCGGGATAGGGCAGGAACCACGAGGACGTCCACTCCCACACCTCCCCGAACATCTGCTCGGCGCCGCACGGGCTCGCCCCGGCGGGGAAGGCCCCCACCGGCGCGGGACGCGACGCCCGGTGCCCGAGGTTGGCGTGCTCGGGTCCCGGCTCGGCGTCCCCCCACGGGTGGGCGAGGGCGCGCGCGGCCCCGGGGTCCCATCCGCAGGCCTTCTCCCACTCGGCCTCGGTGGGCAGCCGCCGGCCGGCCCACCGGGCGTAGGCGTCGGCCTCGTACCAGCTCACGTGCTGCACGGGCTCGTCGGGGGGCACCGGCTCGGCCCGCCCGAACCGCGTGCGCCACCACGCGCCGGCCTCGCGCGTCCAGAACAGCGGAGCCCGGATGTCCCGCCGGGCCCGCCAGCTCCAGCCGTGCGGGGTCCACCAGCGCGGCCGGGAGTAGCCGCCGTCCTCGACGAACGCGATGTAGGCGCCGTTGGTGACCGGGAACCGGTCGATCCAGTACGCGGGCAGCTCGACCCGGTGCGCGGGCCGCTCGTTGTCGTAGGCCCACGGCGAGGTGCTCGTGCCGGCGGTGAACGGCCCGCCCGGCACGAGCACCTCGCCGGCGGCCGCGGGCCGCGCGGCGGGCAGGTCGCCGTCGCGCACCAGGCCCGGCAGCCCGCACAGCTGCAAGGTGGCCAGCATCGTCTCGTCGTGCTGGTGCTCGTGCTGCAGGACCAGCCCGAACACCAGGCCGTCCGAGCACAGCGGGTCGGGACGGGAAAGGTCGATCTCGTCCAGCACGTCCAGCGCCCTGCCGCGCACGCCGGCGATGTAGGTGCGCGCCTCGTCCGGGCGCAGCAGCGGCAGCGCGGGCCGCTCCCCGCGAGGGTGGGCGAACGCGTCGTACATCTGGTCGATCTCCGGGCGCAGCGGGGTGATCCCGCCGGCCTCCCGCAGCACCCACAGCTCCTCGTGGTTCCCGACGTGGGCCAGGTCCCACACCAGGGGCGACATGAGGGGAGAGTGCTGGCGCACCAGCACCTCGTCGTCCAGGTCGGTGTAGGCAAGCGAACGGGCCCGGCCCGCTTCCAGGCCGGCGGCGATCCGCTCCTTCAGGCCGGTCATGCCGGGACCTCCTCGCCGAGCCAGTCCAGCGGGCCGGCGCCGCCGTCGCGGGCGCGCAGCAGGTCCAGCGCCGGCGACCGGCCGGGGACCACCTGGCGCTCGGCGAAGGACTCCACCGCGGCGACCAGGTCCCGCCCCGCGCCGAGCCGGGGGAGCGCCTCGGCCGCGGCGCGGAAGCAGGTCTCGGCGGCCCGCCGGACCCGCCGGTCGCCGAGGCCCACCTGCGCCGACTGCCACCAGCGGCCGGCGAAGGGCTCGGCGGCGGCGAGCGCGGCGTCGGCGGCCCGGTCGTCCAGCAGGAGCGCCGAGGTCACGGCGACGCAGGCCGGCCACCACCGGGGGTGCACGGCGTCCAGGTAGCGGATCTCCAGCCATCCGCGCGGACGGACCGGCGGGAACACCGTGGTCGCGTGGTAGGCGAGGTCGGTGGTCGTGGGCGGGTGGCCGCCGAGGCGCGGAGCCTTCGTCCAGTGGCCGAAGGTGGCCCGGTTCGGCGGGGTGTGGCGGCGCGGGCGCCGTTCCGGCACCAGCATGAGGCGGGCGTCCATGAGGTAGCGCGCCCAGGCGGCGGCAGGGTCGCCTCCGGAGCCGACCGGGCGGGTGCGGGTCGGATCCAGGTGCAGCCAGACGGCCTGGCGGCCCGACATCCACCCGCACGGACGGCCGTCGAGGATGGGGGAGTTGGCGAAGCAGGCGCTGAGCAGCGGGCCGAGGCCGCAGGCCCGCTCCCAGCGCACGGCGGGCCGTTCGCCGAAGTCCACGTTGACCTGGACGGACGCGGTCAGGCACATCATGATCGGCCCGTAAGGCTCGCCGAGCAGCTCGGCCATCGCCTCATAGCGGGGCTGGCGGAGCTGGCGCAGCGGCGTCCTCAGCGGGTCCAGGCCCATGCCGGCCAGGGCCAGCCCTTCCTCGCGCAGTGCCGCGCGCACGCACTCCACGTCGGCGGCCAGGGCGCGCACGGCGCCGGGCAGGGGGCCGGGCGGGCCGGCCAGCTCCAGCTGGCCGCCGGGCTCGAAGCTCACGGCGCTGCCGCCGGCCAGGGCGGGGAGGGCGCCGGCGGTCCGCTCCACCCGGACATGGCGGGAGGGCTCCTCGCGGTCGAAGACGAGGAACTCCAGCTCGACGCCGATGCGGTCGCCGGGGGTGCCCTGGAAGCACCGCCGCGCGAACTCCTCCACGTCCGCCGGGCCGCGGACGCGCGCTTCGCTGTTCTCCGTGCCGGTCATGGGCCCTCCTACGCTGAGGTGTGGACGGTCGGCGACGTTGCGGTGGCCTCCTGCTTCCGCGAGAGAGCGGCCGGCGCGGGCGGCGGACGGCGTGGTGTGGCGGGGTGCGGGCGGACGGGCTCGGACGGCATGGCGGGGCGCGGGCGGCCGGAGGTTCCCGGCGCCGGGCACGACGATGGGGCCTTGGAGAGGGCTGAAGGGTTCGTGGAGGCGTGGGGCCTCGCGGGGTGGCGATGTGCGGCCGGGCCGCCCGGCGGCCTCAGCGAGATCGAACGGATCGATGGGATGGGCTGACCGCCCGCGGACCTCCGTGTCTCCGATCACCGCGGTGTGCTGCTAAGCGTCTCGTACCCGGCCACTACCCGAAATAAAGTACAAAAGGGACGATCGACGCAAAGACTATGATCTACGGAGATATTTGGAGCATAAGCGCAATGCGCCGTCCCCGGCCGGGCGCCGGGAACGGCGGACGGCTCCGGAGCGCCGGGTCAGTCTTGGAGCAGGTGGTCGCGGACGGCGCGGGCGATGCCCGGGTCGTCGGAGAAGACGCCGTCGAGGCCCAGCGACAGCAGCCGCTCCAGCCAGCCCATCACATCGCCGGTGGCCCCGGCGTAGGCGGGACCGGCCGGGTTCCCCAGCCGGAAGTCGACCGGCAGCTGCGAGTTCTCCGGGCGGACCGTCCAGGTGTGCACGAGCAGCCCGCTGCGGTGCGCGTCCTTGATCAGAGTCGTCGGCGGCAGCAGGCGGCCGTCGGCGCCGGTCGGCACCACGCGGTTGGTCGCCACACCCACCCCGTCGGCGTACCTGGCGATCTCGCGCAGGCCCCCGGGGGTGACCAGGTCGTCGTAGGTGCGCGGGTCACCGGCCGCCACCAGGTCGTAGGGGGCGCCGCTCGCGTTGATCAGCTGGATCAGCCGCAGCCGCGTCAGCGAGCGCAACCGCCTGAGGTTGCCGGTCTCGAAGGACTGGACGAACACCGGCGCCCGCTCGCCGTCCCAGCCGTACCGCCTGAGGGTGGCCAGCAGCGGCTCCTCCAGCGGCAGGCCGATCGAGGCGAAGTAGGTCGGGTGCTTGGTCTCGGGGTAGACGCCGACGCCGTTCTTCCGGGCGAGCTGGACGACCTCCTCGAACGTCGGGATCGGCGCCAGGCCGTCGAACGCGGTGTTGCCGGGCCGCAGGTCGGGAATGCGCTCCTTGGCCCGCAGCGTGCGCAGCTCCGCCAGCGTGAAGTCCTCGGTGAACCAGCCGGTCACCTGGGCGCCGTCGATCGTCTTGGTCGTCCTGCGGCCGGCGAACTCCGGATGCGCCGCGACGTCGGTGGTCTGGGAGATCTCGTTCTCGTGCCGCGCCACCAGCACGCGGTCCTTGGTGGACACCAGGTCGGGCTCGATGTAGTCGGCCCCCAGCTTGATGGCCGCCTCGTAGGACAACAGCGTGTGCTCCGGCCGCAGGGCGCTCGCGCCGCGGTGGGCGATCACGACGGCGCCGTGCCGCTCACGCCCTCCCTTGTCGGCCGTCGCCATGTCGGGCCGCACGGCCACCAGCGCCACCCCGCCCGCCAGGACGGCCAGCGCACCGGCCAAGGTCTTCCTCACCATCGGGCACACCCCACTCTCTCGTAGTCGCGGGGCACGCTAATGCCAAGATCTGTACCCGAAGTGGCGCGGCGGTTAACGGCCCTCCCGGCGCGCCCCGCCCGGGGCTCCGCGCCGCCCCCTCGCCGTTCCGCGGCGCGGGGCCGGTACGGTTCTGGGCGACCGTCCCGCCGCCGGGCGTCCGCGGCGCCGGGGCGGGGGACCATCGGCGGGATCACGTCTGGAGCGATCAAGGGATGAGCGTGGCACAGGAACAGGCGGCGCCGTCGGGCGCCTACCCGCCCGGCTTCGTCTGGGGCACGGCGACCGCCGCGTACCAGATCGAGGGCGCGGCCGCCGAGGACGGCCGCGGGCCGTCGATCTGGGACGTCTTCTGCCGCGTCCCCGGCGCGGTGGCCGGCGGCGACACCGGCGAGGTGGCCTGCGACCACTACCACCGGTGGGAGGAGGACATCGAGCTGATGTCCGGCCTCGGCGCCGGAGCCTACCGGTTCTCGGTGGCCTGGCCGCGCGTGCTTCCCACCGGCGCCGGCCAGGTGAACCAGCGCGGCCTCGACTTCTACCGGCGCCTGGCGGACGGGCTGCTCGAACGCGGCGTCGAGCCGTTCGTGACGCTGTACCACTGGGATCTGCCCCAGGCCCTGGAGGACCTCGGCGGCTGGCGCTCCCGCGACACCGCCGAGCGCTTCGCCGACTACGCCGAGATCGTGCACGGCGCGCTCGGCGACCGCGTGCGCCACTGGATCACCCTCAACGAGCCGTACTGCTCGTCGATCGTCGGCTACGGCGAGGGCCGGCACGCCCCCGGCGCCAAGGAGGGGCACGGCGCCCTCGCCGCCGCCCACCACCTGCTGCTCGCCCACGGACTGGCCGTGCCGCGGCTTCGCGCGCGGGGGGACGAGCGGGTCGGCGTGACGATCAACATGTCGCCCACCGAGCCCGCCACGCCGTCCCCCGAGGACCAGGCGGCGGCGCGGCGGATGGACCTGCTGGTCAACAGGCAGTTCACCGAGCCGCTGTTCGGCGGCGCCTACGCCGGGGACATGGAGGAGACCTTCGGCCGGATCAGCGACTTCTCCTTCCGGCGGGAGGGCGACCTCGCCGTGATCGGGACCCCGCTGGACTTCCTCGGCCTCAACTACTACTACCGGATCCACGCCGCCGCGGCGCCCCACGACGAGCCCGACCCGGCGCGGCGCTCGGCCTTCGACCTCGGCGTGGCCGGCGTCGTCCCGAAGGACGGCGCCACCAACGGGCTGGGCTGGCCGGTCGAGCCGGACGGGCTGTACGAGACCCTCACGGGCCTGGCCTCGCGCTACCCGGCGCTGCCGCCGGTCTACATCACCGAGAACGGCTACGGAGGGCGGGACGAGCTGGACGACCAGGGCCGCGTCGCCTACCTTCGCGACCACCTCGCCGCGGCCCGCCGCTCGATCGCCGCCGGCGTCGACGTGCGCGGGTACTTCTGCTGGTCGCTGATCGACAACTTCGAGTGGGCGCGCGGCTACGCGGCGCGCTTCGGGCTGGTCCACGTCGACTACGAGACCCAGCGGCGCACCCCCAAGGCGAGCTACCGCTGGCTGCGCGACCACATCGGGCAGGCGGGGGGCGGCGTCACGGAGGCAGGGGCCTGAGCCCGGCGCCGGGCGCGCCCGCGCCGCCCAGCCAGTCGCGGGCCCGCGCCAGGTGCCCGTCGGTCAGCCCGGTGCGCGGGTCCACCTCCACCAGCAGGAACTCCCCGACCGCCGGATGGTCCTTCAGGTACTGCCAGTCGTGGGCGCCGAGGCTGTCGTCGAACCAGACGAACGGGCGCCCCGCGACGTACTCGGCGACGTGGCGGGTCTTGAAGTGCTCGCCGGCCCGGCTGCCGGGGTCGCCGTTGACCGCGACGACCGGCAGGGCGGGCAGGCCGAGGCGCGGGGCGATGTGCTCGTTGGCGTGGTGCTCCCAGGTGGTGGCCCACGCCAGCTCGGCCCCGGTGTCGCGGGCCAGCGCGGCCAGCTCGGCGCCGTGCCGGGCGTTCAGCAGGACGCTGTAGACCTGGCCGTCGAGGACGCACTCGTACCGCCGGAGCCGCAGCGTGTGCCGCCGGGCGGGGTTGAGGACCCCGTCCACGTCCAGCAGTACAAGCGGGCGCTTGGTCACGTGCCTCTCCTCGGTCGTCGGTGCTGGAAGCCATGATGCCGCCATGACGGGCGGGTCTTCCAATCGCGGCTCAGGCCGCCGCCGAATCGGCGAATTCGCCGGCCTTCGCGCAATCCACGGGCCCGGCTGGGCCGAAGTAGTGGTGTCCGCGTCCACGCCGACGGTTTGGGGAGAGAAGGCATGAGGCCGACACGGGCCCTGCCTCTGGACGGAGGCCGGCACGACCGGCCGGGTCTGGAGGAGCTGCTGAGACAGGTCGCGCGCGGAGACCGCGCGGCCTTCGAGCAGGTCTACGACATGGTCGCGCCCGCCGTGTACGGCGTCGCCCTGCGGGTGCTGCGCGACCCCGCCCAGGCCGAGGAGGTCGCCCAGGAGGCGCTGATCGAGGTGTGGCGCGGCGCGGCGCGCTTCGACGCCTCGCGCGGCTCGGGGATGTCGTGGGTGATGACCATCGCCCACCACCGCGCCGTCGACCGGGTGCGCGCGGCGCAGGCGGCGATCGACCGCGAGGACCGCGTGGCCCGGCTGGAGGTGCGCCGGCCCTACGACGACGTCGCCGAGTCGGTCGAGTCGACGCTGGAACAGGAACGCCTGCGCCGCTGCCTGAGCGGGCTCACCGAGCTGCAGCGCGAGTCGGTCACCTACGCTTATTACGGCGGGTACACCTACCGCGAGGTCGCCGAGCTGCTCAAGGTGCCGCTGGCGACCGTCAAGACCCGGATGCGCGACGGCCTGATCCGCATGCGCGACTGCCTGGGGGTGGAGCGATGAGCGGCGACCCGCACACGCTGGCCGGCGCGTACGCGCTGCACGCCGTCGAGGACGCCGATGAGCGTCTGGGGTTCGAGGAGCACCTGAGCCGGTGCCCCGAGTGCGAGCAGGAGGCGCGAGGGCTGCGCGAGGCCGCGGCCCGCCTGGGCGCCGCGCCGGCCGTTGAGCCGCCCGCCCGCCTCCGCGAGCGCGTCATGGCCGAGATCGGCCTGGTGCGCCAGCTTCCGCCGGTCCCCGGTCCGGACATCGCATCCGGCGCGGGCCCGGTCCCCTTCCCGGTCCAGGCGCCGGAGCCGGGCGCCGCTCCCGGCGGGCCGCCCGGCTCCGCCCGCGGGCCCGGCGCGCTTCCCGGCTCGGCACGCGGGGGCGGCCGGTCGCGGCGGCGGCGGCGGTGG
>NZ_JBHSFP010000049.1:0-37703 GCF_042654065.1 Sphaerisporangium dianthi
ACCGGTCTGCTGGGTTTGGCGGCGGCTCCGGCCATCGCCTACACCGCCAGCTGGGCCGGCTGGTTCGCCAGTGCCTACGGGTACGGCCGCAACTGGGACCAGGCCACCTCCAGCGGATGGCGGTACTTCATCGTCGACTCGCTGCGCTCGTGGTGGGACTACCAGTGGGGGGTCCTGAGCTTCCACACCGGGCTGACCACCACCCACCCGTACCAGTCGTGGCCCTGGGAGTGGCCGCTACTGCAGCGCCCGGTCGCCTTCTTCTACGAGAGCCCGAACGCCTGCGGGACCGCCAAGTGCGCCCAGGCGGTGCTCGGGGTGGGCACGCCGGTGATCTGGTACGGCGCGTTGATCGCGTTGATCGCGTTGGTGGCCTGGTATGTGGCCACTCGCGACTGGCGGGCCGGCGCGGTGCTGCTGACCTACGGCGTGGGACTGCTGCCGTGGGTGTACTACGCCATCACCGACCACCGCACCATGTTCCTGTTCTACATGGCACCCATAGTGCCCTTCATGATCCTCGCGCTGGTGCTGGCCGCCGGGCTGCTCATCGGGCCCGCGAAGAGCCCTCGGCCGATGCGCAGGCTCGTCGGAGCATCGCTTTCGGGTGCCCTGGTGCTCCTGGCACTGATTAACTTCTGGTGGCTGTACCCCGTCATCTCCGCCGACATCATCCACTACGACGATTGGCACCGGCGCATGCTGTTCGATCGCTGGATATGACCCCGGGCATGACGCCCTCTATCACTACAACCCAGCCCTTCTGCTCTTTCTGCTCTTACAGGTAGGTGACGTGGAAATCGTCCGAGGCGGTGGTCGTCGTCAGGGCCCGGCCCTATACGGCAGACTGCGAGGCATGCCCGCACCCGACGTCGCCGCGCTCCTCATCGAGCTCGAGCGCTCCGATCCGGAGGTCGCCGACGACGCCAGGGTCGCCGTCGAGTGGCTGACCGGCGGCGAGCCGTTAGAGACGATCACCCAGCTCGACGTGTGCGAGTTCCTCTGGTACACGCTCCCCCTCAAGGTGACCGGCGAGCACGGCGCACTGGCCCTGGCCCTCGGCAGGCTGCTGCGGCTCGGCGGAATGGAACGCTACGCCGAGCTGTGCTCGTCCCCGGTCACCGCCCGCATCCTGCGCACCTACGCGCGCGGCGGCGAGGAGGCCGGCACGGCGGCCTACCAGCGCGCGCTCAACGCCACCGGCGTCCTGCCGCCCGACGTGCCCGAACTGCACTGGAGCTCGATCATGGGGCCCGAAGAGATGGGCGCCCACATCGCCTGCTCGGCGGCGCTCGAGCTCGCCGTCGTCTCCGGCGAGCTCGTGCCGGCCGCGAGCGCGTGGAAGTCGCAGGCCGAGGCGCTCACCCGCCGCTGGCTGACCGCCCCGCGCACCGAGCTGGGCGGCGACAACTGGGTCAACCGCGTGCACGGCGAGCGGCTCAACCGCTGGGTGCTCGGCCGGGGCGCGGCCCGCCGCGAGCTCGCCCAGCCGTTCGAGGTACGCCTCCACGCGCCGATCCCGGCCCCGGACGGGCCGCGGTTCCCCGCTCTGCGCTGGCTGCTCGAACTGGCCGCCCTGCCCGGCGGCGTGCCCCTCACCAGGCGGCACAACATCGCCCGCTCCGTCGTCGTCGAGGCCGCCGAGCGGTTCGGCTGGGAGATGGCGGGCACGCGCAGCGAGAGCGGCGTGACGGCCCTGCGCGCCCTGCGCCGCATCGCCGAGCACGAGATGAGCGCGGTCACCCGCGAGGGCGGCGCTCTGGTGATCACGCCCGAGGGCCGCCGGCTGCTGGACGACCCGGCCGCCATGTGGGCGGCGGCGGCGCCGGTTCTGCTGACGCCCGCGACCGGCGAGCGCGAGATGGAGACGTCGGTGCGCGAGGTCGGGCTGATGCTGCTGCTCGACCGCGACGATCTGCCGTGCGGCTCGTTCAGCGAGCGCGTCACCGAGGTCGTGGTCGGCGAGGGCTGGCGCACGACCACCGCGGCCGAGGTGGTGGCGCCGCTGGTGGAGTTGCGCCACCGCCTGGAGGCGCTGCACCTGTGCGAAGCCTGCGAGCGGCCGTCCTCGGAGGCCGCCGCCGTCACCCTGACCCCGGCCGGACGGGCCGCGGCCCTCACCGCCCTGCGCGGCCAGGCCCTGCGCCCGCGCAAGTACCTCACCATCGCCTGAGCGCCGAGGGCGGGCCGGCCACGCGCGGTGACGCGCGCGGCCGGCCTCTGCCTTGGCGGGCGGGGGCTATACCCCTGCGGTCATGCGGCCGCTCAGACGGCGGCCCATGCGCTCCTCTTCGCGCCTCTCCTCTTCGGGGCGCCCGGAGATGATCTCCTGCCGGGTCTCCTCGATCCTGAGGGCGACGCCCATGGCGAAGAACGTGGGCGCCCACTCACCGACGAACAGGCCCCAGCGGTCGGCGCGGGCGATGTCCTGCTCGACCTCTTTGGAGAGCAGCCACGAGGCGAACGACGCGCCGACCGAGATGATGCCGGCCGTGTACATCATTCCGGATCGGATGCCCATCCTGTGGAGTGTCCTGATCATATGCCCCCCTTGATAGCGGCGTGTTGCTGCTACCTTCTTACCCTTCGTCATGGCTCGTAACGATAGGCGCGGATAAGGAGATAAAAGGCACTCATCCTAGACGTCGGATTTGCCGGAACATTACCGCCTTGGGCTGGATTTATCGGGGGTAAAAGGCTCTAAGCCGTGACGATGAAATCGGCGAGCACTTCCAGAGTGGTGAAGACGCCGCCCTCGACTTGGCCGCGCGTCGACACCGACGTGACCGCGAAGTCGGCCGGGACCAAGACAAGGTAGATATGCCAGAGCGGCCCCTCGGCCCCGTGATGGGCCGAGCTCAGCGAGAGCGCCGGGCTGAGCGAGAGCGCCGTCCAGCAGTGCGCCTCCTCGTCGAGCTGGAGCTCCCGCTGGAAGTAGTAGCGGCCCTCGCCGGGAGGGCCGCCCGACGCCGAGTCGTACGAGCCGATGTCCGCCCGCACGATCACCGCGACGCGTTCCCCCTCGTCGATGACGCCTTCGTAGCTGCCCGCGAGGTCGATGCGCGGCCGCCCGCCAACGTCCTCGATCGCGTAGGAGACGTCGGGGAAGGTGACGGCGCCGCCGCCCGGGCGCACCAGGGCCCGGGACGGCGGCTGCTCGCACGAGCGCGCGGACGCGGACGGCACCGCGGAAACGGGATCGGTGCGTGTGGTGGCGGAATAGCCGATGGCCGAGACGATGAGCATGAGGGCGGTTCCGACCAGAATCGGCACGACGACGCGCGGCAGACCCGATCGCCCACGGCCTCCGTCGTCGGCTGTCGCCACTCGGACCTCCGGCTGGCCGCGACGCGCGGCGGCGTGAATTGCACGGACATCGCGCCCCGCGAAGGCGGCGCGCCTCTCACTGTGGCACGCCGCGCGCGTCCCTCACCCGGTAATCGGAAAAGCGGCTCGGGCGATTCACAAACTCTTGAGATAGGCCAAGGAAGGCATGAAGAAATACTCGCCGCCTTTCATCGTCACGGTCTGCGGCGCCTGCGGCTGCGGCGCGCCCTGCTGGGCGTTCCCCCACGCCTTGGGGAAGGTCACCTTGCCGTCCCGCGGGCCCTGACCGATCACCGGGTCGTGGCCGGTCCCCTCCGCCGGGAAGCCGGCGTTGTCGGACCACGACTGCTGCGTGAACTCGAACTGCGCCTGCAGGCTGGAGTTGAACGCCATGAACAGCAGGCCCACCCCGCCGGTCGGGCGGGTCCGCGGAGGCGCCTCGTCCCACGGCCGGTCGGTCCGGGTCCCGTAGGTCTGGCCGCGCCTGGCCATCATCACCCCGAGCAGGCGCTCCAGGCCGCCGTCACGCGAGTCGCGGGGATTGGTCTTGCGGATGTGCGAGCTGAACGGGCACTTGGCGCCGTCCGGGTCGTCGCGGTAGCTGAAGTCGTTCTGCACCGGATGGCCGTCCGAGCTCGGCTTGCCGTGCAGCCGCAGCGGCGTGCCGTTGCGGAACCTGCCGACCAGCATGGCGCCCGCCAGCGCCCGATCGGCCCCGGTGAGCCCGAGCGCGTCGGCGAGGTCCTCCTCGGCCTGCCGGAAGGCCCGCACGTTCTGCTCCAGCTTCCGGTACACGAGGTAGGTGCCCATGTGCCGGGCGGGCCTGGGCGCCAGGGGATCTTCGACCAGCACATGGCTCAGCGGGAAGAACGGGGTCCAGTTGCGCCCCGGCTCGGCGGCCACCTGGTCGGCGAGGAACAGCGGCTGGCTGCGGCCGTCGATGTAGCCGAAGTGCTCGATGCCGTTGCCCTGGGCGTTGCGCAGCCCGCGCCCGGTCTCCTCCGCCACGACGGTCGCGGTCGCGGGCAGCAGCGCGAGCACGCGTTCACGGGTGGCGGCCACCGGCGCCTCGGTCGCGTCGCCGATGAGCACGACCGCGTGGATCTCCTTCCGGTACGGCTCCTCCCAGGCGCTCACCGGCGGGTCGTTCAGGGTGTCCTTACGCCGCTTGAGCCCCGATTTGAACGCGTCGTCGGTGAACTTCGCGGTCGAGTGTCCGAGCTTGAGGTAGCCGAGCTTGCTGATGCCGACCCCCACGTACGGCGTGCCCGGCGCCTTGGTCGCGTTGAAGGCGCGGGTCTCCTCCAGGTGCTTCCTGGCCGACTTCATCAGCGGCACCAGGCCGCGCAGGAACCGCTTGCCGTCGGCGCCGTCGCCGAAGCCGATCAGGAGCACCGACAGATGCTCCCGTACGTGCGCCTGCAGGATGTTGGGTTGCAGGTTGTCGAGCATCGCCTTGGTGTCGGCGTCCAGCTCCGGCGCGTCCCAGCTGAGCGGCGTGCCGTTGGCGAGGTTCACTGGCATGTCGGTCCTTCCCCGTTCTCGGTCTGATCGCATCCCCTGCGGTAAGAGTGACCTTTCACGAAAAATGTTCAATACATAGAAAATCGCCACAGGGTTGCACCCGCTCGAGGCGGGCAAGCAGGCGAGCGGACGCGGCGCGTCCGCGGGGGGCCGGGCAGGCCGGGGAAAGCTCCGCCTTCCCCGGGTGACCGCCGTGCGCATCCCGATGTCCGGGACGCGCACGACGTCACCCGCTCAGGCGAGCCTTCGTCCTGGCCGGTCAGGAGGCGGTGCAGGTGTAGCCCGACGGCACCGAGGCGTCGCCGCGGGGACGGCTGCCCTGGAAGCCGAACGTGGTGCCGGCGTTCCCTCCTAGGGAGCCGTTGGCGGCGGTGTTGCGCACGGTCACCGTCCGTCCGCTGGTGGTCGGCGAAGCGTTCCACGAGCGGGTGACGGCGTGGCCCGGGGGCAGGGTGAAGGTCACCGTCCAGCTCGTGATCGGCGAGGCGCCGGTGTTGGTGACCCTGACCGGCTGGACGACGTACCCGCCGTGCCACTGGCTCAGCGTGGTGGCGGTCACGCCGCAGGTCCGGCCACCGGTGGGCGGCGGGCTCGACGGCGGAGGGCTGGAAGGCGGCGGGCTGGAAGGCGGCGGCGTGTCGCTGTTCAGCGCGGCGAGCACCGCGTCGTAGGCCGGCTTCTTGCCGTAGTCGGCGTCGAACAGCAGCGGAGTGGCGCTGCCGCGCCAGGAGTACTTGTCGGTGACGCCCCACACGGTGATGCCGGTGCAGCGCGAGACCGCCAGGCAGGCGTCGACGACCTTGCGGTACCCGTCCGCCTGGGCCGAGCCCGCGCCCTCGACGTCGAGCTGGGTGATCTGGACGTCGACTCCCAGCGCGGCGAACCGCTCGATGTTCTGCCGGTAGTTTCCCGGCACGGGCGTCTGGCCGCTGAAGTGCGACTGCAGTCCGACGCAGTCGATCGGCACCCCGCGGGACCTGAAGTCCTTGACCATGTCGTAGACGGCGCGGGTCTTGGCCTGGCCCGCGTCGTCGATGTTGTAGTCGTTGTAGCAGAGCTTGGCGGCCGGGTCCGCCGCGCGGGCGGTGCGGAAGGCCTCCTCGATGAAGCCGTCGCCGAGCCGCCGCTGGAACAACGAGTCGCGGCGAGCGCCGCCGGTGCCGTCCTGGAAGGCCTCGTTCACCACGTCCCAGGCGTATATCTGGCCCTTGTAGTGGTTCATCACATTGGTGATGTGGTTGTTCATCGCCGCGCGCAGGTCGTCGGCCGACTGCAGGTTCGCCACCCAGGCGGGAAGCCCGGAGTGCCACACCAGCGTGTGCCCGCGCACCTGCTGATCGTGGCTCTGCGCGGAGCTGACGATCCGGTCGGGGGTCGCATAGGTGAACGAGTCGCGGGCCGGCTCCACCGCGTCCCACTTCATCTCGTTCTCCGGCGTCACCATGGTGAACTCGCGGTTCAGCACGGTCGCGTAATCGGATTCGCCGAGGCGGGCCGCCAGGACGCCCGCACCGAAGTGACGCCCCCTCTCCGCGGCCGACGCGCCCAGCGTGCTCGCCGCGACGGCGGGCGTGGACAGAGCGAGCAAGCCCGCGCCGAGGGCGCCGGCGGCGCCGATGACGAGCGCGCTCCGGGCACCTGATCGTCGTTTCCTGCGCCCGCCGTGCGAGACGATGTTTTCGATCATGCCTGTTCCTCCACTGGAACATGGATCGAGGAAGTGACTTCGAACGGCGCAGCGGCCTTCGACACGAGGAATCGAGAACGGTGCCGAGCTGCGAATGTGCCGCGGACCGGAGGCGCACCACTCGCGAGCCAGTCTGTGAAGGAGCGGGAAGGGCGTCAACACAACACGCGCGCCTCGCCGCACGGTCGCTCTCGACAGCCTGATGGCACCGGCGCGCGCGAACGTGCCCGTCGAAACTTTCACCGGGACGGTGTCACCGGCCTCCGGCGCCGGAGTCCCCCGGGGTTCACTCGGTCGGCCTCACCCCGGGGGTCTGGACGCGACCCGCGTGCCTGCGAGGGTGCCGGGAGCGGTCCCGCCTGCGGCTGGACTCCGTGGCAGACTTGACATTGCCGTATCGTCCTGTTGATCATGCCCCTCGGCGACGGAGTCTCAGCGTGACCATTCAACCCATCCGCCTGTTCGACGACCCCGTACTGCGCGAGCCGGCCAAGCCGGTGATCGACTTCGATGCCGAGCTGCGCAAGCTGATCACCGATCTGACCGAGACGATGCTCGAGAAGCACGGGGCCGGCCTGGCCGCCCCGCAGATCGGCGTCGGCCTGCGGGTGTTCGTCTTCCACCCCGATCTCGCCGAGGGCGAACTCGCGCACCTGGTCAATCCGGTGGTGGATTTCCCCGACGAAGAAGAGCAGGACGGACCTGAAGGTTGCCTGTCGATCCCCGGCGTCTATCTCGACACCAGGCGCCGGATGAACGTCGTCGCCAAGGGCTACAACGCTTACGGCGACCCGGTGCAGATCGTCGGAAGCGGCCAGCTCGCACGCTGCGTCCAGCATGAGACCGACCACCTGGACGGCGTGCTGTTCCTCGACCGGGTGGACCTCGAAAGGCGCACCCGGCTGATGGAGGCGATCAGCCAGGCCGGATGGTACGACCCGGACAACCCCCCAACCATCAAGACCAGCCCGCACCGTTGAACTGCATCGCACGGTAGCCCGCCGCGCGCGCCCACTGCAGCGTGTGCTCGCACAGCGCGCGCCCCACGCCCCGCCCACCATGCGCCGGATCGACCATGTAGCTGGCGCTCGCGATGTGCGACCCGTTGCCCATGTGGTTGCGGTTCATCTTCGCCGTGCCCAGAACCGTCCCCTGGTCGTCCACCGCGACGACGGTACGACCAGGGGACGGAAGAAGCCACCAGTCACGCCCCTGATCCTCACCGAGATCCAAGGGATAGGTGAAGGTCTCCCCCGCGGCGACGATCGCGTGGAAGAAGGGCCAGATGGCGGACCAGTCGTCCGCGCGGGCTTCCCTGATGAACACCCGTACAGAATGCCCCATGCAGGACACGGTCTCACCGGCGGTCGACCGCCAGGTCCGCGAGGCGTGGGCCGACGTCGGGGAACGAGCCGTCGCCGAACAGGACCCGCGCCGCCAGGGCACGACCGGCACGACCGCGCAGCGCGGTCACCGCCGCCTCCGCCGCGGCAGGGGATCGGATGCCGGCGAACACGCGGCGCAGCACCAGCCGGCCTCGGAACCGGGTCCGCAACGCGTTCCCGTCGTACCGGCGCAGCGTGCTCTGGTCGCCGGTTCGCAGGTACTCGGCGGTGACCGCCGCGGCCAGCCCGGACATGCGCAGGCAAGGATCCAACCCACCGGCCGTCAGCGGCGACACCGCGCCCGCCGCGTCTCCGACGAGCAGCCCGGCGGGGCACGCCAACCGTCGCAGCACACCGCCGACCGGGATCGGACCGCCTCGGCGCTCGACCGGCCCGCCCGGCGGGGTACCGCCGGGCGCGTCCGCCGCGAAGGCGTCCAGCAGGTGGCGGATGCCGGTGCGCATCGCGTCCGGATATCCCGCGACGCCGACATGCGCGTGCCGGCCGTCGTCGATGACCCATCCCAGGTACCCCGGGGCGATCCGGGGATCCAGCACGCAGTGGAACGCCGGGGTGGTCGTGCCCGACGCGACCGGGTAGGCGACCTCGGCGCCGACGAGGAAGCGCCGGTTGACGTCAAGACCGAGATCACGGGCCACCCGGGAACGGGCGCCGTCCGCGCCGACGATGAACCGGGCCGTCACCGGTTCGGCACCCGCGAACCGCACGAGCCCCATCGACGCGTCGACATACCGTACGCCCAACAGGACCCGTGCCCCGGCCGACTCCGCCGCGCGGTGGGCGTGCTCGTAGACGGCCGCCATGTCGGCCACGCGGTACTCGTCCCGGTCGCTGGTGAGCCGGATCGGCGCCCGCCGCGACGGCGGATACAGCAGCACGTCCCGGACGGCCGGCCCGAGCAGGTGATCCGGCACGTCGAAGTCGTCGAGGGTGCGGCGTACGAAGATCCCTGTCGTGCGGATGCCCGCCGACAGCGACCTGCGACGGTCGACCACCATCACGTTCAGTCCCCGCCGCGCGAGCAGGCGGGCCGTGCGCAGGCCGGCCAGGCCCGCACCCACGACCAGTACATCCACGGTCTGCATACTTTCCGACGGTAGGGGCCGTGCCTCATCCGCACGACGGCCTGCACGCTACCTGCCCCACACCTCTACACCGCCGCCACACCACGACGCGAAGTTACCGCCTCGGCGGATCGCCCGGCATCTGCCCACGGTCGGACATGCCCGTCCGTCCGGGGTCGCACCACCCGCTCGTGCCCGCCCGCCAAGATGCGACCCGAGCCAGACGCGTGCCCCCCGCGTCACCCCTCACCATGCTGATGTGCCCAGGCGTACCGGTCCGGGCGCACCGACACGGACAGGACGGGCAGCGATCCATGAGCACTGATCTTCGCGGGCGCATCACGCGATGGCGGCAGACCAACGCGGACCGGCGGGCCGTCAACGCCGCCGCCAACCTGGACCGCCAGGCCCCGTTTCCCGGCCGATGGGTGAGCGCGATCTCGCTGATCGCCGGCCCCACCCTGATCATGGCCGGGACTCTCCTGCGCTCCCCGTTCTACTACTTCGTCCCTTATCAGCTCGTCGCCTACACCCAGCATCCCGCCCTCATCACCGCCGCCTATGCCTGCTTCGCCAGCGGGTTCGTGCTGCTGTGGCCGGCGGTCATGACGCTGGCCCAGAGGATCACCACCACCAGCCCGCTGTGGGGAATGTGGGGCGGCTGCCTGGTGATGGTCGGCCTGTTCACCCGGACCTTCCAGTTCGGCACCGATCACCTGGCCTTCCACTTCACCGACAGCCTCGGCCTGCAGACCGTGCTCGACGGCATCGACGGCTACTACCTGGCGTGGCGGGACACCGTCTGGCACCCGTTCAGGTCCATGTCCGGGCCGGCCTTCTTCGGCTGGGTCGTGCTGGCCATCGGCGCCTACCGCTCCGGCACCCTGGGGCTGGGCCGTTCGATCGCGCTCGGCCTGATGTCAGCGCTCGCGCTCGGGACGCTCAAAGGCACCGAACCGCAGTCCTTCATCGCCGTGGGCGGCCTCTGCGTCGCCTTCATCCCTCTCGGCATCTCGCTGCTGCGCGGCGGCCCCCCGCCGACCAGGCGCGCCATGGTCTGGGTCGCCGTGCTCATCGCCGTGCACGTCCTCATGTCGGCCTTCGGCCCGAGAGGATGACGGCCCAGGCCGGTGATACGCCGGACCGGTCACCGGCGGCCGTCCGGGTTGGTGATGAGTCCGCCTTCGTAGGCGGCGATGACGAGCTGGGCCCGGTCCCGGGCCTGCAGTTTGGCCAGGAGGCGGCCGATGTGGGTCTTGACCGTGCCGACGGTGAGGTGCAGGTGCCCGGCGATCTCGGCGTTGGACATTCCCCTGCCGATGAGGGTGAGCACCTCGCGCTCGCGCGGGGTGACGTCATCGAGGTCCCGCACGGCCTGGGCGGGAGGAGCGCCCTGCAGGAACTCGGTGATGAGCCGGCGGGTGACGGTGGGCGCGAGCAGCGCCTCACCGGAGGCGACGACCCGGATGGCGGCCAGCAGCTCGGCCGCCGTGGCGCTCTTGAGCAGGAAGCCGCTCGCACCGGCCCGCAGCGACGCGTACACGTATTCGTCCAGGTCGAACGTGGTGAGGATCAGTACGCGCACGCCGGCGCACGCGGGGTCGGCGCTGATGAGCCGGGTCGCCTCGATGCCGTCCATGTCCGGCATGCGTACGTCCATCAGGACGACGTCGGGCCGGTGCCCGCGGGCCAGGCGCACGGCTTCGGCGCCGGTGCCCGCCTCGCCCACGGCGGCCAGCCCCGGGGTGGCGTCGATGAGGACCTTGAAGCTGTCGCGGATCAGGACCTGGTCCTCGGCGAGCAGGACCCGGACGGGCGGGGACGAGTCGTGCGCCGCGGCGCCGACGCTCATGTCTTCGATGCTCATGCGGCGGTGCCGTCCGGGGCGTAGGGCAGTCGAGCCGACACGCGAAATCCTCCTTCGGGCCGAGGCCCCGCGTCGAACGTGCCTCCGTACATCTTGGTCCGCTCCCGCATGCCGATCAGGCCGTGCCCGCCGTTCGGGCCGTGCCCGCCGTGGCCCGGGCGCGGCGGCCGGCCGTGGCGGGAGCCGTCGTCGACGACCTCGATCACGGCCTCCCGCCCGTCGACGTCCACGGTGACCGCGCAGCGGGTCGGCCCCGCGTGGGTGACGACGTTGGTCAGCGCCTGCTGCACGATCCGGTACACCGACATCGCGACCGCGGCGGGCAGGGCCGCCTCCTCACGGACGGCCAGCTCCACCTCGACTCCGGCCGAGCGGGCATGGGCGGCCAGCTCGGGCAGGTCCGCCATGCCGGGCGCGGGCACGGGGTCCTGCCGGGGATCGCCGTCGGAGCGCAGCAGGTCGAGCACCCGGTGGATCTCGGTGAGCGTGCTGCGGCTGGTCTGCTCGATGACGGCCAGCGCGGCGCGGACCTCCTGCGGGCGGGAGTCGGCGACGTGGTTGGCGACGGTGGCCTTGACGGCGATCAGGCTCATGCTGTGGCCGATGACGTCGTGCAGCTCCCGCGCGATGCGCCTGCGCTCGTCGATCACCGCGGCGTCGGCGAGGTGGCGGACGAGGCGGGCGGTCGTGTCCCGCTTCCAGCGCACGGCCGTTCCGAGGGCCCACGCGACGGTCAGCAGCACACCGATCGTACCGATCTCGATCGGCCAGGCCGCCGGCATCTCGCTGGGCGCCCCCGCGAGCGCGAGACCGGGGAACACCTGCGCGTAGAAGATCAGGATCGCGGTCACCGCGACGGACAGGCAGACCGCCAGGGCCGCCGCCGACCAGGCGATCGAGGCGGTGGCGGCCACCAGGTACAGCACGAGCACGGTCGGCACGAAGGTCAGCCAGATCGCGCCCGCCGCGACGGCGCCGGCGACGGTCACCCCCGCGCCCGCGGCGCACGCGACAGCGAGCATGGCCCGCGGCCGGCGCCGCCGGACGGCGATCGGAAGGCTCAGGACCGCCGCCACCGGCCAGGCCGACCACGCCGACCACGGTGACGACGGCCCCGGCGGATCGACGATGGCGTATCCGATGAGCAGCGCCACGGCGACCGCCACCGCCGCGTCGGTGACGTCCCTTCCGCCGAGCCGCCCTCCAGTCCATTGCATGATGGGACGGTATCGCCTCACCGGATCATGCGGCATCCGCCCACGACCGGACATCGGCGTCCACCGGCTCGTGGATCTCGGGGTGTGATCGACGACGGAACGGCCAGTGGCCGGGACACTCAAGATCGGGTGTTCCGGTGGCCGGTCGCCTTGCGGAACGTGGAACACCACTGAAAGTGGCTGTGAGCCAGATCACGGTTGAGGTTGACCTCGGGGCAGGGTGAAAGCTCGGCGCAGCGGCGCGACGCCGACCCGGACATAACAGATTCGACGGAGTACAGCATCATGACGATCACCCTTTCCGGCCAGGACAAGAGCACCCTGCGGATCGCCGCGTACGGCGCCGTGTCGCTGATGGCCGCCGCCGGTACCGCCGGCGAGCCTCACAAGATCGCCACCAACGGCGGCATCGCGCTGGGCTCGGCCACCGGCCTGATCGGGCACGTGCTCGCCGACCACCCCAAGGGCAACGACCTGGCCGGCAAGTCCGTGGCCGAGATCGCCGACCGCGTGCTGCCGGCCCTGACCGCGGCCATGAACCTCCTGAAGCGGCAGGATCCGGCCGAGGCCGACAACTTCCGCCGCACCGTCCTCGTCGCTGTCGAAACCGCCCAGATGCACCAGGGCCAGCCGAGCCCCACCACGGCCGAGATGGTCCGCAAGATCACCGGAGCCCTCGACACCGCCAGGGCAGCCGCCGCGGACAGCGGGGCCGTGCCGGAAGCCGCTGCCGGGCAGGATCGCCCGGAGCTGCAGAAGGCGATCGAGGAGATGGTCGATTCCCGTTTCGTCGGGGTGTCTCTGCGCGTGCACGATGAGCGGGGCGAGTGGGCCGGCAGCGCCGGGGCGGCCGAGCTGGGCGGGACCGCTAAGCCGCCGATCAACGGGCACGTCCGGATCGGCAGCAACACCAAGACCTTCACCGCGACCCTGGTGCTGCGACTGGTGGCCGAGGGCAAGATCGGGCTGGACGTCCCGGCGGCGGACTATCTGCCCGAGTTCGGGCTGGACCCGCGGATCACCGTGCGGATGCTGTTGCAGCACACCAGCGGGGTGTTCAACTTCAGCGGCGAGGTCTACGACGACGGGACGATCGTCCCGGGGATCCCCATCCCCTACGGCACCACGGGCAAAGAGTGGGTGGACAACCGGTTCAAGGCCTACCGGCCGCAGGAGCTGGTGGAGCTGGCGTTGTCCAAGCCGGCGCGGTTCGAGCCGGGCATGGGCTGGAGCTACTCCAACACCAACTACGTGCTGGCCCGGCTGGTGATCGAAAAGGTCACCGGCCGCACCTACGCCGAGGAGATGCAGCGGCTGATCCTGGGGCCGCTCGGGTTGTCGGGCACCGTGGTGCCGGACGCCTCGCCGGAGATCCCCGAGCCGCACGCGCACGCCTACTACCGCTACGAGGAGTACGGCGAGCAGAAGACGATCGACATCACCCGCCAGAACCCCTCCTGGATCTCCACCGGCGGTGACATGATCTCGACCACCCAGGACCTGCACACGTTCATCTCCGCGCTGCTGGGCGGCAAGCTCCTGCCGGCCCCGCTGCTGGCCGAAATGTGCACC
Source organism: Sphaerisporangium dianthi (assembly GCF_042654065.1). Lineage (NCBI taxonomy): Bacteria > Bacillati > Actinomycetota > Actinomycetes > Streptosporangiales > Streptosporangiaceae > Sphaerisporangium > Sphaerisporangium dianthi. The sequence goes on from NZ_JBHSFP010000049.1 coordinate 13,665, forward strand.
CCGCACCCGACGGGCATCCCGAACATGGACTACGGCCTGGGCGTGTTCGTGCTGGCCACGGACGGCGGCGGCACGGTCATCTCCCACAACGGCGCCGCCGCGGGCCACGCGGCGCTGATGTACAGCACCCCCGACGGCCGCAAGACCCTGACCGCCGCGCTGAACTGCGTGGACGACGCCGACTTGTCCATCGCAGCAGCATTCCAGAGGGTGCAGCAGAGGCTCCTCAACGAGGTGTTCTGCGGTGGACAGGCCGATCCGGCTCAGCCGATGGGCTGAGCACCGATGACCCGTACGCCTCAAGAGACGACCCCATACGGTCGTGCACCAGGGAGAACGCGAACCGGGGCCACAGCGAGCTCAATGTGGCCCGTCCACATGCCCGGCTGTGGTCTGCCCGGTCGCCGAGTTCGAGCACAACAAGGCAGGATTTCGCAGATGAACGGGGTCACGATCGGGCAGGCGGCGGCGTTCGTCGGCGTCACGGTGAAGACGGTGCGGCACTACCACAAGCTGGGCCTGTTGCAGGAGCCGGAACGCGACGGCTCCGGCTACCGCAGGTACGGATCGGCCGAGCTGTTGCGGCTGGTACAGGCCCGGACGCTGGCCACCGCCGGAGTGCCGCTGGCCGAGATCGGGCCGATGCTCGACGCCGACCCCGCGCTGTTCGCGGCCGCACTCGCCGACGTCGAGCGGCAGCTCACCGGACAGATAGAGGAGTTGATCGCGCGGCGTGACACGCTGCACCGGCTTGCCGATGGCGACCGGGCTCTGCTGCCCGACCGCGCTGTCGCGCTGCTGGAGCGGCTATCCGGCCTCGGCTTCGCCGCGGAGGAGGTGGCGGCCGCCAGGGAGGGCTGGGTCCTGGCCAGGGCACTGGTCCCCGAGGGCTTCGACGACTACCTCACCCATGTCGAGCACGCCCTCGAAGACACCCGGTTCGTCGCCTTGATCAAGCGCGCGACCGAAGCCGCGGCCTGGGAGCCAGACGACCCGCGCATCGCCGAACTCGCCACCGCCATGGCCGACCACTTCCTCGCCAACCCCGCACACCTGAAGATCGTTACCGGTCTGCAAGCCCGCACCGAGGCCACGACCCGGTACAAGCTGATCGCCCTCCACGGCGAAGAGCAGGGATCGGCCACGGCCCAGGGAGTCGCGCTCGTCGAGACCAAGCTCCGCGCCGCCGGCATCCATATCCCCAGACCAGGCACCCACTGACCACGCCGTGCCCCTGTCGGCCACTCCACGGTGAACCGGGCCAGAGTGAGGTAGAGGAACGCGGAACCGGCGCCCCCACCCCGGCGACAGGATCACCGAGGTCTTTCCAGGGGCTGCCGTCCGAACCGGTCACAGCCGGGCCGTCGTCGTCAGGGTGACGGCGGTCAGCGCGGCGAGCAGGGCCCAGGCGGACGCGAAACCGCCGGTCAGGTCCGTGAGCAGGCCGAGCACGGGTGGCGCCAGGATGACCGCCACCTGGTTGACGGCCATGGCCAGGCCGAGGGCGAATCCGGTGTGGTCCGGCGGCGCCGATTCGGCGGCGTAGGCGACCCAGGGGCCGTACCAGCCGATTCCGAAGAAGCCGAGCCAGACGAAGAGCAGGCAGGCCACGACGGGGGATCGGCCGATGGGCGTCGTCAGCATCGCCATCCCGATGATCACGGCGGCCAGGCACGTCAGGACGCAGGCATAGCGGCCGGATCTGTTGCGGTCGCTCCAAGCCGCCAGGCAGACGCGGCCCAGCGCGCCCGCGCACTGAACCGCGACGTAGACCAAGGCCGCCGAGTCGGCGGCCATGGACGTCACCTCGTGCAGGTACAGCACGGTGAGGAGGCCCACGCCGCTGTGCACCGACACCATGCTCGTACCGGACCAAATGATCTTCTTCATGTACGGTTCGCGGAGCAGGTCCAGCCGCACGCGGGACGTGGCCGGCATCGGGCGCCGGTCCGGTGGGCGGCGGTAGAAGGCCATGAAGGCGACGGCGCCCGACAGTGCGACGAGCGCGCCGGCCACGAGCGTCGACCGCCACCCGAAGACCGTCGCCAGCGAGGGAAGCGCGAAGGCGGCGAGGACGCCCCCGAGCGGGAGCCCCGCCTGGCGGATGCCCATGGCCAAGCCTCGCTGCGAGGTGTCGAACCAGGACGCCACCGATTTGCCGCCGCCCGGCTGAATGGTGCTGTACCCCGCACCGACGATCAGCAGGACGACGAGCAAGGAGACGTACCCCGGGGCCGCGCCGCCGGCGGCCAGCGCGACGGCGACCACGAGAGCACCGATCCCGACGACCCAGCGCTCGTCGTGGCGGTCCAGCAGCCGTCCCGCCACGAGCAGTCCGGCCAGAGGAAGCAGCTGAGCCGCCGACAGCAGCAGGCTCAGCTGGGTCGTGTTCAGCTCCAGGTCTCGTCGCAGGTGGAGACCTATCGCGCCGATGCCCTGCACGAAGAACGCGGCCGCGGCCTGAGTGAACGTCGCGATACCCAGGACGACCCAGCGGTACCGCGACGTCCTCACGGCTTCCAGCACAACAGGGGGTCGGGGTGGTCGGAGAAGCCGAGCCGCCGGTAGAGCGGTTCCGCCTCGTGGGAGGCGGTGAGGTCGACGCGTACGGCGTCGCGGTCGCGGAACCAGTCGAGCAGACCGAGCATGATCGCCCGGCTGTGTCCGCGCCGCCGGTACGACGGGTCGGTGACCATGCCGATGACGTGGCCGATCCTCCCGTTGCGGGAGTGGGGGCCGGGAAACCACTGTTCGATCGTGCCGATACCGCAGGCGGCCAGGCCGGTGCCGGCGTCCACGACCAGGATCCGGCAGTCGGGGTCGGTCAGCTTCCGCTTGAAGATCCGCGCGAGCGCGTCGCGCCAGTCGTCACCGGCGTTCCCGGGGTTGAAGAAGTCGCCGCCGAGGTCGTCGAAGAGCAGTGCCCGGAGACGGACGAGTTCCGGAATGTCGTGCTCTGTTGCTGTTCGCGCCATGACGTACAGGCTGATGTAATGAGCTTGTGCACCTCAACCCTTACGGCGCGGATGTGGTGAACTTCGCCGCGGAACTGGCGAACCGCCCCCCGGCGAGCGCCGGCGAACTCGCCGACCGCTGCCGCGCGGCCGGTCTGGTGCTGGAACGCCCCGTCGAACCATCGGATCTCGACCAGACCCTCGCCGTCATCGACGCCTGGACGAACGTCGTCGACGCCGCGGACGAGCGCGCGAAGGCCGAGTTGGTCAACGAGATGCTGGCCCGGTCGGCCGCCTACCCCCGGCTGACCGACCACGCCCACGGCTGGCACCTGCACTATCGCGACGACCTGCAACCGCTCGGCGCGGTGCTGTTCGCGCTGATCTCCGTGGGCACGGCGATGCACCTCGTCAGCCGGGGCATGGACCGGCTCGGACGGTGTGCCGCCGCCGGTTGCGAAACGATCTTCGCGGACACCTCACGCACCGCACGGCAGCGCTACTGCTCCCAGCCGTGCGCCAACCGCGATGCGGTACGCCGCCACCGGGCCCGTCGGTCCACACCCTCCGCCCGACCACCCAGCAGCCGACGGTAGCCGACGGGTGTGTCCAGTGAGATGTGCGGGACCTCAGCCGTCCGCGGGCTGCTTGAGGCGGAGCGCTTCCTTGCGGGCCTCGGCATGGATGGCCCGCTCGCGCTCCAGCCACGCCGGATTCTCCGCTTTCACCGCTTCGATCTCCGCCGTGGTGAGCGGTCCGGTGATCCCACTTCTGATCAGGCCGGAAATGGAGACCTTGAGCTTCGCGGCGATGACCTGCTTGGGGTGCGGGCCATTGCGGCGCAGGTCAGCGAGCCAGGCGGGCGGCGACGACTGCAACGCGTTCAGCTCGTCCCTGGAGACGACACCCGCCTGGAACTCGGCGGGAGTGGCCGAGAGGAGGACACCCAGCTTCTTGGCCGCGGTCGCGGGCTTCATCGTCTGGATGGTCTTCGGTTTCGGCGAGGGCATGCCACCAAGGGTAGCGAGTCGGAACGGCTCCCCTGACATCGCTACGCTGAGGAAGTGACCGAGGGAGAGAACGGCAAGGCGTTCAGGCTGGCGTACGTGCCCGGGGTGACGCCCGCGAAATGGGTCAACGTCTGGACCGAGAGAATGCCCGGAGTGCCGATCACCCCGGTCACGGTTCCCGCCGCCGAGGTGGTGGGACTCCTGCGGGATGGCGGCGCCGACGCCGCATTCGTCAGACTCCCGGTCGACCGGGACGGGCTCAGCGTGATCCCTCTCTACGTGGAGACCACGGTGGTCGTGGTGCCCAAGGATCACGCGATGGCCGACGCCGACGAGGTGGCCATCGCCGACCTTGCCGATCAAGAGGTGCTCCATCCTCTGGACGACACCATCGAGTGGACGGTCCGCCCCGGGCTGCCCGCGTTCACCCGACCGGCCACAACGGCGGACGCGGTCGAACTGGTGGCGGCCGGCACCGGGATCCTCCTGGTGCCGCAGTCGCTGGCACGCCTCCACCACCGCAGGGATCTCACCTACCGGCCGGTGCAGGACGCCCCGCAGTCTCAGGTCGCGCTGGCCTGGCCTACGGACGCGACCACTGACCTGGTGGAAGATTTCATCGGCGTCGTCCGCGGGCGGACGGTGAACAGCTCGCGGGGCCGTACCCCCGCCTCCCCCGCGAAGAAACCGGCACAGCGGCAGGCACAGAAACCCGCACAGGGCTCCAGTCGCCGAGTCGTGCCGACCGGCCGCAAAAAGAAGGGCAACCGCCCTCGCTGACCCGCTTGACCCGCAGCCCCGACGCCGACGGACCTGGCCGGCGGCCGCTCAATGCCTCAGCGGGAGCCGTCAGGAGGTGGGGCGAATGCGCGAGTGCAGCGCCTGGAACCAGTCAGTGGCGATGTCGGTCTCGGTGATCCGCCCGATCAGCGCCAAGGCGGAGCTGATGCTCTCGTCCTGTTCCACGCGATCGTCGGAGACGCCGTCATCAGTGATCTGGAAGCGCAGTCCGTCCATCAGGTGGTCGAGCGCGTGCGGATCGTCGCCGTACCGCACCTCTGGCATGGTCGGCTCGAAGGAGACGACCATGCGCCCGTCGCGCGCGTACTTGAAGTAGTCGTTGTTGTTGATGTCCATCTCGAGACCGAGGGCCTCACGGCCGCCCTCGGTGATGGACAGCAGGAACGCGTCGTCGGAACGCGCCGGCACGACACCGATCCAGCCGTTGACCTCGGCCACCCAGTCGGAGCCGTCATCGATGTTGCGGTCGAGGATCTCACTCAGGTAGCACGGGGTACGGGTGGCGAGGTCCAGGGAGAAGGCCGGGGCGAGGGCGTCGAGGCTAGCGCCTTTGATCCAGATGGCACTGAATCCCAGCGCCCACAGGTCCATGTCGGCATCGAGTCCTTCAGTGAAGAGGATCGAGACCAGAAGGTCGTGCAGATAGGTCCGTGACCGCATGGCTGCCTCTCGACAGGGGCGTCTCGCAAGACGCCCGTGGGTTACGGGGCACCTTGCCGATCTTGTGGGTGGAGATCAGGGTCGCAGAGATCCCTTGATCTTTCACATGCTTGAAGATCACGGCTTTCGCGGTTGAGTCTCCTCTGAGGGGAGACGGCAGAGTGTGCGCATGGACGGCGACGTGCTGCTGACGATCGGAGACCTGGCCCGGCGCACCGGGCTCACGGTGAAAGCGATCAGGTTCTACTCCGACCGCGGGCTCGTACCGCCCACCACCCGCAGTCCCGCTGGTTACCGGTTGTACGACGTCGGCGCGCTGGCCCGGCTGGAATTCGTGCGCGCGCTGCGCGAGCTGGGGATCGATCTCTCCACTGTGCGGCGCCTGCTGGAACGCGATCTTCCGGTGGCGCAGGTCGCCGAGGAGTACGCCGAGGCGCTGGACGTGCAGATCCGCATCCTGCGGCTGCGCCGAGCCGTACTGCGCGCGGTGGCCAGACGGGGATCGACGTTAGAGGAGACGGAACTCATGCACAGGCTCGCCAAACTCTCCAACGAGGAACGCCACCGCCTCGTCACCGACTTCATCGACGAGGTCTTGGGCGACCTCGACGCCAATCCCGAGTGGGTCGCGATGATGCGCTCGGCCATGCCGGACCTGCCCGACGACCCCGATCCCGCGCAGGTGGACGCCTGGGTGGAGCTGGCCGAACTGGTTCAGGACCCGGAGTTCCGCGCGGCGGTCCGCCGGCTGGCCGAGTACCAGGCGGCCGAACGCGCCCAGGGCGACACCACGGGGCTGCACCACGAGCTCACCGAGGAGGTCCGCGACCGCGTCGGCGCGGCGGTGGCCGCGGGCGTGGACCCCGCGTCGCCACAGGCGGCCGCCATCGTCGGCGCCCTCGCCACCCGGTACGCGCAGACCTTCGGCCGCGCCGACGACGCCCACCTGCGGGATTGGATGCTGGACCGCCTGCAGGTGGCCGACGAACCGTTCGCCGAGCGTTACCTGCAACTGCTCGCGGTGATCAATGGCCGGCCGGTGCCGCCGAGCATGGCGCCGCTGTTCAGCTGGTTCATTCAGGCCCTGCGTGCGGGTCGGTGAGGTCGCTCTCCGCCTTATGCCGTCAGTCTCTGCTCACGACCACGGCAGCGCAGGGGGTACCCGGACCGGCGGGCTGCGCGGCGTCGCGCGCCGCGTACAACCCGCCGGTCGAAGGGTCAGCCGGTCACGAGGGTGATGCCCGGGAAGGCGGTGGTCGCGTTGCTCCACGGCGCGTAATAGAACCGCCAGGAACAGGTACGCCCGCTGGTCACATAGCCGGTGCAGGGCGCCGGCGTGCTGGGGTCGATGGCGGAGATGACCCCTACCGCGTACTGCTGGGTGGTACTGGACGGGTTGAGGATCTCCACCGGGCCGCCGCTGTCACCCCTGCCGGCCGCGTTGGTGTGCGCCGCCTGCTCGGCGATGACCAGGCCATAGATCGGGTAGCCCACGCTTAACGTGACGTCGACCTGCTTGGCCTGGATCGAACACAGGGTGCCCGAGTAGGCGCCGGAGGTGCAGAGCCACATGCCCACGTAGGAACCGGTGGTGCCGATGACCGGGTTGCTGAACTCCGGCGAGATGGTGCCGGGGTTGTTGTTGTAGACGCGGCCCCCGGTGCCCGCGCTGATCAACATGACGTCTCGGTACATGTCGCGGTAGGAGATCGGGCCGATCGCCTGGCCGGTCGGGTCGGTGGCCGTCTGCCCGATCTCACCGCAGTGGGCCGCGGTCAGCATCCTGGTCGTGCCGCCGTAGGCGACGGCGAAGCCGGTGGAGCAGCCGAACGCGCCGATGACGTTCTTGCGCCAGGCCGCCCCGCCCCACCATGGTGTGTTGTCGTCCCAGCGGCTGGCCAGGGCCGGCGTGACGCCCGCCTGGATGGTGATCGGCACGGTGGAGTCGGCGACCTTGGCGCGGGTCAGGCCGAGGTCGGCGCCCGAGACCGTCAGGCCCGAGCCGTCGACCTTCGGCGCGATCGAGGTGATCGCACCGGCGGAGACGCGGGCGAGACGGTTCATCTCGCGCTCAAGCTCTCGGGCCGAGTACGCCGCGGGCAGGACACTGACCGGGACGTCCTCGCGCAGCCGGCCGATCAGCTCGTCGATGCGCCTCGGGGCGTCGCCTTTCCAGTAGACGCGCAGTTCGTGGTTCTCCGGCGCGGCGATGATGCCGGCGTATCCGGTGTCCTCCTTGGTCTTGGTGGCGGCAGTGATGCGGTCGGCCGCCTTGACCAGCTTCTGCTGGGTGGCCAGCAGGTCGGTCCAGGAGGCGAAAGCGCCGGGCACCTCGCCGACCGGCTCGATCGGCCGGGCCGTGGTGTCCTTGACGGGTGCGGGTGCGGGTGCGGCCGTGGCATGGACGGCGCCCAGTCCGATCACGGCGACGGCGACTCCCAGCGCCACCGTCAGACGGCGGATGGCTCGTGGGGCTCTTGCGGTGCTTGAAGAGGTTTTCATCAACTCTGCTCCGCGATGTGGTTATGGGACAGATTCGGTATTGCAGGCATCTATGAGGGAAGCAACGGCTTGACGCGCGATTTTGCGGCTGATAAAGGGATTTGTTGAGCGGTTGCCTGCCGGAATTCGGCTTCACACTTACGGCACACGGTCGCGGGCCGGTGCACGTCGACCTGCGGAAATGGCTTTCCGGTGTCCGGAAACCACGCAAAAGGCGCTCTCCGCCCGGTGTCCGCTTCTGGACAGCGGCGAGCCGCCAAGAGCATCATGTCCGGCGCGTTTCACCCTGACCGCGGATCGCGGAGCGGCCGCGCGTATTTCACGGGAAACCGATCGGGCTGTCCGGGCGCGGGGGACCGGTTCCGCTCGCGTTATTGGCGGCTCGCCGCGGCTGTGTCCAGCAGTTGGCAGACCGTACGCCGGGCGGTGTCACCCGCGCCTCTCGCGTCCGAAGCCACGAGGACGGCGCTTAGGAAGCTGGGCAAGCAACTGGAATAGCCATTGCTGTACGGCGCTGCTGTGCGGAGATCCAAAAAGGCCACTTCCGATCATGGAAGTGGCCTTTGACCTGGGTGGAGCTGAGGGGATTCGAACCCCTGACCCGTCCACGCGAAGGGGTAAGACTAGGCAGCCAGATCAGCGTGTGCCCATTGAATGCCTCCATGTGCGCTCCGTCTACCGTCTGTGGGCGTCCGCAGCGGTCTCGTGTCATCGGTCCCACTGTTTCGCTGACTCTGCATGCCCTCGGCGGCCTGCTACGGTTCAGCGGCATGCATGAGATCTTCCGGTCGCTACCCTGGCCTTTCGAGAGCAACGAATTCCCTCCTGATCTCGGAGCCGTTGTCCAGTGGACAGTTGCGAAGGGCGATACGCCTGCACTCTTCGTCGGCCACACGGACGACAACGAGTGGCTGGTAGGCGATGGCGTGAATGATCCGAACGGCGACGGCGCGTGCGCGGCAATGTGCATCTGGACCGCTATCGAACGCAACAGCAGTATCCGGGCCCTTGCAGATCTCCCTCTCGGCTGGGCCGCCGAACGCGAAGCAGCGAGCACTCCATGGCGCCGCGTCCCCTTCACCTTGCCGGACTGAGCCCACGAGCGGTGCGGACACCGTTGCTGTATGGCGCTGCTGCATAGAGATCAAAAAGGCCACCTCCCGGGATGGGAAGTGGCCTTTGACCTGGATGGGTGTTCACAAATAGCGCTGGCCTGGGGAAAGTAGGCTTATAGAAGATCGCTTCCCGAGCTGTCCGTGATCGTTTCCCGGGGGTTTCGAGAGTGTCAGGTCGTTAGAGTGCTCGGCGTGATGCTTGCCGATCTCCCCCTTCGTCGTCTCGGCCGGTTCCCGGTCGGCTTCATCGTGGTCATGCTCCTAATGGCCGCCTGCTCGGAACGGTTATCGGCGGAGCCGAGCCTGTCTACACAGGTTTCCGCCCCTTCCCCGTCGGCAAGTCCTCCACCAGCGCGGCCGTTGGTCGATCTACGGACGAAGGTGAAGGGCAAGGTCCTGTTGCATCATGTCGCCGACGACGGTGATGCAGAGTGGGCCGGCAAGCTCAAGGTGGGGAACTCGTACATGATTGCTGTGGATTGTGCTGGTTCCCAGGCGAAGCTGACGATCGTGATTAGTGAGGGCTTTCAGACGTTGCGGCAGTGCGCCGCGGGTTACACCACGTTCACGCTCGACGATTACCCTGTCTCAAAACCGGAACCACACACGCTGACAGTCAAAGCTCCGGCCGATGCCAGGTGGGCGGTGCTGGTGGCCAGACTCTCGTGAGGGTCGGCAGTTGAGCATCCAGCACGCCGCGTCAACTCCGCTCCCTTGCCGATCATCTGCCAGCTGCGGGCTTTGCAGCGGCGGATGTTGCAGATCTGTCTTCACCGGCGTCCCACAGCCATCTACAGTTACTCTTTGCATGCTCGGCCAGCAGGTCGGCGATGGCCTGACGGTTGACCCCGGAGGCGGCGGCCAGCGCGCGCAGGCTCAGCCGCTGAGCCGTGATGGCGGCGGCCAGATGGCGGGCGACGTGCTGAACGGCATCGGCGGCGACCTGGCCGGCCAGCTCCGCCTCGGGCCAGTCCTGCGGGTCCTCGGCCAACTCCCGCGGCGCCCGGGTACGCGCTCGCCCTCCGACCATCACCAAACTCTCCTATCGGTGCATGTCGTCCAACGCACGACGGCTGCTTGTCCAGCCGGTATGGGATGGTGCATGACGCTCGATCCGGAAACCTCAGCCAAGATCACCGCGTATCGGCCTCGGCAAGCGCCGCCGGAAGGGGAGTTGCTGCACCCCGACGACCTCGGCGCCAGGGACAAGTTTCGGCAGGACCCGCATATCTGACCCCGGCCTGGCAGGACGCCTACAAGCCCATCCGGGCCAACACCGAAGGCATCAACGGCCGCCTCAAGGGCCACCACATCGACCTCAGCGACCCCAAGATCCGCCTCGCCCACGGCCGCGTCGCCCAGACCCTGCTCGCCGCGCTCATGGTCGCCGTCACCAACGAGCTCATCCTGCTCGCCTGGCGGCAAGCCCACGACCACCGCGAGCCTCCACCCGAGGACACCTACGCATCCACTGAACAAGATCCGGATCCGGAACCGCCGGCAGGCCGCCACCGGTCACCTGATCCGCTGGGGTGATAACCGGACAGCACGACTCCGACCGGCCGGTCCTGCACACCCGGCCGCCAGCCCTTCACGCGCTCCCAGCGGCTCAACACCACCAGCGCCCTTCGCCACGAACGCCACACGAGCCAGAACCAGCCCGCCCAACGATCCGAAGACCTCGGAAAACACGAAATCCCGTCCGATTCAGATGATCGGACGGGATCCCGTCAACCTCAGTCCAGCCGTCTCAAGAACGGCCCTGGGTGGAGCTGAGGGGATTCGAACCCCTGACCCCTTCGATGCGAACGAAGTGCGCTACCGGACTGCGCTACAGCCCCAAGGACGGGACCAGATTAGCAAACATTGGGGACCATCCGCGCCACCCGGGTGGGTGAGCGCCCCTGGAGTCGGTGTACCGGCGCTGTAGCCGGCACGGTCAGCCGGCCTCGGGACGCAACTGCGACCGTCACCGGCCTTGGACGCGGCCGCGACAGCCGCCGGCCCCGGGCCACAGCCTCAGGCGGCCACCGGCCATGAGACGCGGTGGTGGCGGCCGGGGGCGTTGCCGCGGGCGGAGCGGTCAGGCGCTTGGCGGACCCCGCCGGGATGCGCTCGCCCGCGTCCTCACCGTCAGACCTTGGGTCAGCCCCCTGCCGGGAGGCGCTCATCTCCATCATCACCGTCAGTCGCCGACGGCGCGGCGGGAGCGGTCGGCGTACTGGTCGAAAGGCTCGGCACGCTTGCGGAACTCGATGACCTCGGCCTCGGCCTGCTGGGCCGCGAGTTCGAGGGCCTGCTCCCGCTCCCGCGCCCTGCGCCGTCGCTCGGCATGGGCCTTCGCCTCGGCGGCCCGGCGCTCGGCGTCCACGGCGACGGCCACTCGCAGGACGGCCAGGTACGCCACCACCACGACCACGGAGGGCGCGATGCTCCACCATGGCGCCACGCCGACGGCCGCCGTCACCACCGAGGCGATGTGGAGCAGCACGCTGAACAGAAGCCACCGGCGGCGACGGGCCATGACACGGGCCCGGCGGCGGCACTCGGACATGGAGGCGTCCGGCGCGGACACGTGCTCGCCGGGGACTCCGTCGCCGGGAAGGTCCTCGAGATCGGGCCCGGCGAACTCCTCCGCGGATGAGCCGGCGAGGGACCGGGAGGTCTCGGTGGGCGTGACTTCGGGAGACGCGGTGGAAGGGGCACCTGAGCCGGCGGAGGTCCCGGATGTGGTCCAGCGCCTGGGCGCGGCCGGGGCGGTGGCGGCAGGGGAGGCCGCGGGAGCGGACGCGGACGCGTCGATCTCCATCGTGATCTCGTCGTCGGCGGGGTCCGCGGCGGGAGCCTGCCCGGCGGAGGCCTTGGCCACCGGGGCCTCGGCGAGGGTGTCCCCCTCGGACCCCTCATCGCACTCGCCGGGCTCTCCGGAGTCGTCGGAGTCCTCCTGCTCCTCGACGTCGGTGTACGGCTCGATGATGTCGAAGGTGTGACGGTCACGGCGCAGCCACATCGGCACCAGAACGCACAGCCACATGAGCACGATGCCCAGGTAGAGGAAGGCACTGCTCACCCGCCCACCTCCGGGGAGTACGGACGTGCCGATCGGTGGCCGGCCCGCCCTCGGGCCGCACGGACGGAGGGCGCCTGGGAGGTGGGGGCGGGCGGGCGGATGGGATCCGGGGGGAATGGAAGTGCCGTCGTCTGGGCAGCATGAACACAGCACCGGGCTTGGGCCGTCGCGAATGTGTTCACGTCACGCACCGTAGGACCGCATGTCACTGATTGACGAGCATTCGGTGCGGTGTGTCGTGAGATCGTCAACCTGTTTATCCCCAGGCCTAGGTCAAAGATTTTTGTCGCCGGCTACGACAGGCCGTCATGGGCGGTTTTCTCCCTCGTCTGCCGCCACTGCGCGAGCAGCCCGCGCGGGACGTCCTCAAGAGTGAGCGCGTAGCAGATGTGGTCGCGCCAGGCGCCGTCGATGTGGAGCTGCCGGCGGCGTACCCCCTCTTCGCGGAAGCCGAGCTTCTCGACGACGCGCCGGCTGGCGTGGTTCTCGGGCCGGATATTGGCCTCCAGGCGGTGCAGGCCCACGGTGAAGAAGCAGTGGTCGACGGCCATCGCGAGCGCCGTCGGGGTGATGCCGCGGCCGGCGAGCGTGCCGCTCACCCAGTAGCCGACCTGCGCCGACCGGGCCGAGCCCCACACGATCGCGCCCACGGTGAGCTGCCCGGCGAACGCCCCTCTGTAGGTCACCACCCAGGGAAGCGCGAGCCCTTGCCTCGCCTCGCGGCGCAGGGTGCCGACCATGGAGATGTAGGGGCCGAGGCCGGTGCGGAACAACGGGGTCTCAGGGTTGCTCGGCTCCCAGGGGCGCAGCCAGTCGGCGTTGCGCAGCCGCGTCTCACGCCAGGCGCTGACATCGCGCAGGCGCAGCGGCCGGAGTCCCACCGGTCCCTCGTCCAGGGTCACCGGCCAGCCGCGAAGTCGATCCACGGGACAATCATCCCCTGTTCAACCCTGAATCCGCCATGGCGGCCACCGGGCCCTCTCCTTGAGGGGGTCCCGCCAGTGTTTTCGATCATGTCCACCGGGCGCGTGTCAGCCTCTGGAGTCGTCGCCGCCCCCGATCTGGCCGACGGCGCGCCGGGTGCGTGTCAGCCTTGGGGGTGGTCGCCGCCTCTGATCTGGTCGACGGCGTGCCGCAGGATCGGGGCGAGGATCGCCATGCCGTCGCGAACGCCGCCGGAAGACCCCGGCAGGTTCACGATCAGCGTGTTCCCCGCCTGCCCTGCCAGCCCGCGCGACAGGATGGAGGTGGGCACCTTGTCGCGGTTGGCCTGGCGTATCGCCTCCGCGATGCCCGGTATCTCGCGTTCGATGACGCGTCGCGTCACCTCGGGGGTGAGGTCTTGCGGGGTCAGCCCGGTGCCTCCGGTGGTGACGATCACGTCGTACTCGGCGCGGACCCCCTCGCGCAGGGCGGTCTCGACGGGCTCGCCGTCCGGGACGACCCTCGGGCCGTCCACCTGCCCGCAGCCCGCCTCGGCGAGCAGCTCGGCCAGCAGTTGCCCGGATTTATCCGGATAAACACCGGCGGCGGCCCGGTTCGAGGCCGTCACCACCAGCGCCCTCACGGCCGGGTCCAGACGCCGGTCTTGCCGCCGGTCTTCTCCTCCACCCGCACGTCGGTGATCACCGCCGCCGAGTCCACCGCCTTGATCATGTCGATCATCGCCAGGCCGGCCACCGAGACGGCGGTGAGCGCCTCCATCTCCACCCCCGTGCGGTCGGCGGTCTTCACCCTCGCGGTGATCTCCACGCCGGAGTCCACCACGACGACCTCCACCTTGACCCCGTGCAGGGCGATCGGATGGCAGAGCGGGATGAGGTCCGGCGTGCGCTTGGCCCCCTGGATGCCGGCGATGCGCGCCACCCCGATGGCGTCGCCCTTCGGCACCTCGCCGGATCGCAGGATGCGCACGGCCTCGGGCGACAGCAGCACCCGTCCGGTGGCGCACGCCGTACGGACGCTGACGTCCTTGGCGGACACGTCCACCATGCGCGCCGCGCCGGACTCGTCGATGTGCGTCAGCTCGTTCACAGCGGGATCACCTCCACGACCGCTCCCTCAGGCAGATCGGTGACGTCTTCTGGCACCACGATCAGGGCGTTCGCCCCGGCGAGCGCGGCGAGCTGGTGGGAACCCTGCCCGTGGACGGGCGCCACCGAAGCGGCCCCGTCCCGCGTGGTCAGCACGCCGCGCAGGAAGGACCGCCGGCCGGCCGGCGAGCGCAGCGCCGCGGCCGCCGTCGCGGTGACGGTGGCGGGAGGACCGGCCGGCAGGCCGCGCATCTTGGCGAGCGCCGGCTTCACGTACAGGACGAACGACACGTACGAGGACACCGGATTGCCCGGCAGCGTGAAGATCGGGATCTGCCGGTCGCCGAGAAGCCCGAAGCCCTGCGGCATCCCCGGTTGCATGGCGACCTTCTCGAACCGGACGGTGCCGAGCGGCGACAGGGCCTCCTTGACGGGCTCGTACGCGCCCATGGAGATGCCGCCGCTGGTGATCACCGCGTCGGCCTCGCCGAGCAGGGAGTCGAGCGTCTCGGAGAACGCCTCAGGGTCGTCGCCGACGGCGCCGCGCCGGGACGCCTCACCGCCCGCCTGCAAGACGGCCGCGACGAGAGTGAAGCTGTTGGACTCCCAGATCTGCCCGTGCCCGAGCGGCGTCCCTGGCTCGACGAGCTCAGCGCCGGTGGACAGCACCACCACGCGGGGACGCGGATGGGCCAGCACCGTGCGCCGGCCCACCCCGGCGAGAATGCCGAGCTGTGCGGGGCCGATGACCGTGCCCGCGTCCAGCACGGGGCCGCCCGCCCGCACGTCCTCACCCGACCTGCGGATCGCGTTGCCCGGCGGCGCCGGGCGGCGGATCGCGACCTTCACCGTGCCGCCGTCGGTCCACTCGACCGGCACCACCGCGTCGGCGCCCTCGGGCACCGGCGCCCCGGTCATGATGCGCGTGACGAACCCCCGCTCGACCGCCCGCCGCGCCGTGTCGCCGGCGGCGACGTCGAGCGTCACCGGCAGCACCACGGGGGCGTCCTCGCTCGCCCCCGCGACGTCCTCGGCCCGTACGGCGTAGCCGTCCATGGCCGAGTTGTCGAACGGCGGCAGCGCGACCGGCGAGGCGACGTCCTCGGCCAGGGTGGCGCCGAGCGCCGATTCCAGGTCGATCGGGACAGGGTCGAGCGGACGCACCGCGCCGAGGATGTCGGCCAGATGGGCGTCAACCGTTTTCATCGCATCCACCCTCCGGCCCCCTTCGTCTGGGGGCCGTGTCCACTGGAGACCCTGTCCACCCGAGATCATCTGAAGTCCCCGCGCCTCTCCGAAAACCGTCCCTCCGAAGAGCCGCCCAGCCGAAGGACCTCGCCTCAAGGGCTCGTCCATCCGCCAGGTGGTTCATTCAGCGGGCCCGCGCGTCGGAGGACCGGTTCATTCGGAGGACTCGTCGAGGAACTCGCGGAGCCACGGGATGAAGTCCGGCGCCAGGTCAGGACGGTCGGCGGCGAACTGGACGACGGTCCGCAGGTAGTCGAGCTTGTTGCCGGTGTCGTAGCGGCGCCCGCGGAACAGGACGCCGTGGACGGGGCCGCCCTCCGCCGTGGAGCGGCCGGCGAGCTCCAGCAGAGCGTCGGTGAGCTGGATCTCGCCACCGCGTCCCGGCGCCGTGTTCTCCAGCACCTCGAAGACGGCGGGATCGATGACATAGCGCCCGATGACGGCCCAGTTCGACGGCGCCTCGTCGGCCGGCGGCTTCTCCACCAGCCCGGTGACGCGGACGACGTCGTCCTCGGAGGTCGGGGCGATCTCGGCGCAGCCGTACAGGGACACCTGCTCCCTGGGCACCTCCATCAGCGCCACGACGCTGCCGCCGTAGGTGTTGCGAACCTCGATCATCCGCTTGAGCAGGTGGTCACGGTAGTCGATCAGGTCGTCGCCCAGGAGGCAGGCGAAGGGCTCCCCGCCGACGTGCTGCTTGGCGCACAGCACCGCGTGGCCGAGCCCCTTGGGCTCTCCCTGCCGTACGTAGTGGAAGGTGGCGATCTCCACCGGCTCGAGAACCTGGGAGAGACGCTCGGAGTCGCCCTTCGCGGCGAGGACCTCTTCGAGCTCGTAAGCTCTGTCGAAGTGATCCTCGATGGAACGCTTGTTCCGGCCTGTCACCATGAGGAGGTCGAGGAGTCCGGCCGAGACGGCCTCCTCGACGACATACTGGATGGCCGGCTTGTCGACGATCGGCAGCATCTCTTTCGGGGTCGCCTTGGTCGCCGGGAGGAATCGCGTGCCCAGACCGGCGGCGGGGATGACAACTTTCGTCACTGGATCGAAGTCAGCCATGAGTGCACCTTAATGGAGGGCCGAGTGGACAAAGCGGAGCTGCGCCGGAGGATCGTCGCCGCACGTGCAGGGCTGCCCGATCCGCGCGGCTCGGCCACCGCGATCAGGGAAACGCTACTCGACCAGCCGTGGGTGCAGATGGCCGGGCTCGTCGCGTGCTACTGGTCCTCGGGCACCGAGCCGGCGACGCACGGCCTGATCCTCGCTCTCTGGAAGCACGGCACCACGATCATCCTGCCCGTCCTGCGCTCGGACGACGACCTCGACTGGGCTGTGTACGACGGGCCCGACTCGCTGGCCCCGGGGCGGCGCGGCCTGATGGAGCCCGTGGACACCAGGCGCGGCGTGGACGCCATCCGCACCGCCGGCCTGGTCATCGTTCCCGCCCTGGCGGTCGACGCCGCGACCGGCGTCCGGCTCGGGCGTGGCGGCGGCTCGTACGACCGGGCGCTGGCGCGGGTCGGCCCGAACGTGCCGACGGTCGCCCTGCTCCACGAGGGCGAGATCGTCGACGGCGTCCCGGCCGAACCGCATGACCGCCCGGTCTCGATGGCCGCCCTTCCGTCCGGCATCGTCACGTTCTGAGACCGGCGTCTCGCCGTCGGCGAGCCTCAGGGAGGGACTCGCCGTCGGAGAGCGGCAGGCAAGGACTCGCCGTCGGGCAGCCGCGGGGAAGGAAGCGCCGTTGGAGGGCCTCAGGGAAGGATCTGCAGGTCGTTCAGGCCGCCGTTCTTGCCGAAGTACTCTTCCAGGTCGTCGTTCCTGACCGCGTCGAAGAAGCTCCGTCCCGCCTTCCTGTCCAGGCGTACGACGCTGGCGCCCTTGACCGTGGCGGTGCCGAGTGTCGGGATCGTGGCGGAGTCGACGGTGTCCGGGCGGATGTCGCGCAGCTCCAGCGCCAGGTCGCGCAGCGTGCTGAGCGTCACGCCCGAGTCGACGCTGACCGCCCGGGTGAGCGCCTCGAGGAAGTCGTTGAACTTGAGCGGATCGGTCAGCATGTCCCTGTTGATGATCTTGTGCCCCAGCGCTCCGACGAACGCCTGCTGCCGCTTGATCCTGTCGAAGTCGCCGCCCGGCAGGTTGTACCTCTGGCGCACGAACAGCAGCGCCTTCTCGCCCTCCAGGTGCACGAGCCCCTGCGGCCAGGTGACCTTGTTCATCGGGTCGTACACCTTGCGCGCGACGTAGACGTCCACGCCTCCGATGACCCGCGTCATCGTGACGAACCCCTTGAAGTCCAGGGCCGCGAAATGGTCGATGCGGACCTTCGTCAGGTCCTCGACGGTTTTGATCAGCAGCTTGGGGCCACCGAAGGCGTACGCCGCGTTGATCTTGTTGTTTCCGCGGCCGGGGATGCGGACATAAGAGTCGCGGGGGATTCCGATGAGAGTGAGCCGATCGCGGTCGGCCGGGACATGAACGATCATGATCGTGTCGGCCCGCTGGGCGCCCGACTCGCCCGGCCGCTTGTCCGATCCGATCAGCAGCCAGTTCTGCGCGTCCCCCACGGCCTTGCCCGGCCGGCCCGCCTCCTCCGGGAACGCTCCAGGTATACGCTCGATGTTGCCGTTGAGCGTGATCTGGCGCTCCATCACGACCGCGAACCCCGCCGCCAGCACCATGGCGAGAACGAGCCCGGTCGCGATCGCGAGCCGGCGTAAGAACCGTCGCTTCTTGCGCGGCCTCGGAGCTTCGGACCGCTTCGCAGACCCGGGCGAGTCGAGCGACCCGGCCGATTCAGCCGACTCCGGGGGCTCGGGCGCCGCGAGGGGGACGACCTCGTCGCCGTCGACGTAACGGTCCCTCCTCGCGTTCTCCAGGACCGGGGAAGTGTCGTCGGCCAATTTCGTCCCCTGAAACCGGTTGTATGGCGTCGTCTGTGTCGCGTGTGACGGTAGTCCATAGCCGTTGTTCGTGGTAGAGGCCTATACGAATACGACACAATGGACGGAAAACACGGGAGGGGGGCCAGTGAATCTCGATCTCTGGTTGCTCCTCGCGTCGATCGTCGTCATCGCCGCCATCGCCTCGGTACGCGTGGCGCACCGCACCGGCCTGCCCAGCCTGCTGATCTATCTCGCGCTCGGACTCCTGGTCGGCGAGGCCGGCCTGGGTCTCCAGTTCGAAAGCGCGCTGATCGCCCAGCAGATCGGCCTGGCGGCCCTGGCGGTCATCCTGGCCGAAGGCGGCCTCACGACGAACTGGGAACACGTCCGCCGGGCCGTGCCCCCCGCGGTCGTCCTCGCCACCGTCGGCGTCTCGGTGAGCATCGTCGCGCTGGCCACGGCGGTGCACTGGCTGATCGGCATGGACTGGCGCACGGCCCTGCTGCTGGGCGCCATCCTCGCCTCCACCGACGCGGCAGCCGTGTTCTCCGTCCTGCGCCGCCTGCCCCTCCCCGAACGCCTCTCGGGCATCCTGGAGGCCGAGTCCGGCTTCAACGACGCGCCGACGGTCATCGTCGTCGTCATGCTCAGCCAGGTCAGCACGCCGATGCCCAGCGTGGGACACGTCGTGCTGGACGCCGTCTTCGAGCTGGCCATCGGCTCCGCCGTCGGCCTCGCGGTCGGCCCCCTCGGCGGCTACGCCCTGCGCCGGGTCGCCCTGCCCGCGTCCGGCCTGTACCCCATCGCCGTGCTCGCCCTCGCCTTCGTGGCCTACAGCGGCGCGGCGCTGCTGCACGGCAGCGGCTTCCTCGCCGTGTACCTGTCCACGCTGGTGCTCGGCAACATGCGGTTGCCCCACCGCGTGCCGACCCGCGCCTTCGCCGAGGGAGCGGCATGGCTGGCACAGATCGGCCTGTTCGTCATGCTCGGCGTCCTCGCCAGCCCGCTCGAACTGCCACAGATGATCGTGCCGGGCCTGATCATCGGGCTCGTGCTGCTGCTGATCGCCCGCCCCTTGTCCGTGGTGGTCTCCGCCCTGGTCGTACGCGTGTCGGGCTCCGACCGGCTGTCCTGGCGCGAGCAGGCGTTCCTGTCATGGGCGGGCCTGCGCGGCGCGGTGCCCATCGTGCTCGCCACCATCCCGTGGGCGGCCGGGATCACCGGCGCGAAGGGCGTGTTCAACGAGGTCTTCGTCATCGTGATCGTCTTCACCATGGTGCAGGGGCCGACGCTGCCGTTCCTCGCCCGCGTCCTGCAGGTCAGCGCTCCGGCCGAGGCACGCGACCTCGGCGTCGAATCGGCGCCGCTGGAGGAGCTCAACGCGGACCTGCTGCAGGTCTCCATCCCGCCGGGCTCCGGGCTGCACGGAGTCGAGATCTTCGAGCTCCGCCTGCCGTCCGACGCCGCCGTCACCATGGTCGTGCGGGAAGGCCGTTCATTCGTCCCCGAAGGCTC
Organism: Sphaerisporangium dianthi; assembly: GCF_042654065.1. NCBI lineage: Bacteria > Bacillati > Actinomycetota > Actinomycetes > Streptosporangiales > Streptosporangiaceae > Sphaerisporangium > Sphaerisporangium dianthi. The sequence continues at coordinate 33,458 of NZ_JBHSFP010000049.1, forward strand.
CACGCGGCTGCGAGCCGAGGACCAGCTGCTCGTCGTGACCACGGCCGCGTGCCGGAAGACCGTCGAACGCCGCCTGCGAGCCGTCAGCCGCCGCGGCAAACTCGCCGGCTGGTACGGCGAACGCGGCGAATGACCCCCACCTCGCCCCCCGTCCTGTGGCTCAGGGCAGGGATTAGAACCCGTCCGGGTGGCGTTTAGCCTAATCGGCTGCGTACCATTAGCAGTCGCAGCGGTAGAGTGCCAATCTGCGTTGAGCCACACTGAGCCATATGAGGAGGAGCGCGTGCCCACCTACCAGTACGCCTGTACCGCTTGCGGTGAAGGGCTCGAGGTCGTCCAGCGGTTCACCGACGACCCGCTGACCACGTGCCCGAACTGCGAAGGTCAGCTGCGTAAGGTGTTCTCGGCCGTCGGCATCGTGTTCAAGGGCTCGGGCTTCTACCGGACGGACAACCGCTCCTCCGGCGCCTCGACCTCACCGTCCACGGCGGCCGCCGGCGCGTCGAGCTCCAGCGGCTCCTCGGGCTCTGGCGGTTCCTCCAGCGGCTCGTCCGACTCGGCCTCCAGCACGCCGGCGAAGAAGGAGCCCGCCTCGGCGAGCACCACGCCGAGCAGCTCCGCCGCCTGACGCCTCCTCGGGTTGTGCGGCCGCTCACGCCGTACAACCCACCACTCCCTCCCGGGAACGCCGTTCCGCCCAGCATGCCCGACCAAGGGCACTCCCCGCCCCGGCAGGCAGGCCCGCCCAGCGAACCCCTCTTCCGATGAACGCACCCCGTTAAGCGCCCCCCGGTGAACGCACCCCGTTAAGCGCATTCGGTGAACGCCCCCTTTGATCGCCCCCTTTGAGCGCGCCCCGGCGAACGCCCCGATCCAGTGCGCATCCCCACCCGCTGGGCACTCCCCGCCCCGGTGAGCACGCCTGCCCGCCAACCGCCACACGCGTTTTCCACAGGCTTCCCCTCCACTCTCACCGCTCCGCGCCGAGGACGCTAATCTCGGGCGCATGGTCATGACAGCTGACATCGGGGTCATCGGCGGTTCGGGTTTCTACTCCCTCCTCGACGACGCCGAAGAGATCGAGATCTCCACCCCGTACGGGTCTCCCAGCGACACCATCACGGTCGGCCGCATCGGCTCGCGCACGGTGGCGTTCGTGCCCCGTCACGGCCGAGATCACCGGTTCCCGCCGCATCGCATCCCCTACCAGGCGAATCTCTGGGCCCTGCGTTCCCTCGGCGTCCGCCAGGTGATCGCGCCGAGCGCCGTCGGCTCCCTACGCGCCGAGTACGGCCCGGGCACCCTGGTGATCCCCGACCAACTGGTCGACCGCACCTCCGGCCGGGCGCAGACCTACTACGACGAGGGCGGCGCGGTGCACGTCCCCTTCGCCGACCCTTACTGCCCGGTCGGCAGAGCCCTCGCCTACTCCCAGGCCCGGGCCGACGAATGGAACGCCGTGGACGGCGGCACTCTGGTCATCATCGAGGGTCCCCGCTTCTCCACCCGCGCAGAGTCACGGTGGTTCAGCTCCAACGGCTGGTCGATCGTCGGCATGACCGGTCACCCGGAGGCCGTCCTCGCACGCGAGCTGGCGCTCTGCTACACCTCCCTGTCGCTCGTCACCGACCACGACGCCGGCGTCGACGCGGGCGAGGGAGTCACCCAGGAGGAGGTCTTCGCCTTCTTCGCCGCCAACAGCGAGCGCATGCGCACCCTCGTCGGCTCGGTCGTCGCCGGGCTTCCCCTCGACCGCGACTGCCCCTGCGGCGATGCCCTGAACGGCATCAAACTCCCCTTCGAACTCCCCTGACCTCCAGCGGAACCCTCTGACCTCCAACCCCGAACGCCCTCCCCTGACCTGCCGGACGCGGCCCCGCAACCCACCCCACCCATGGCCGTCGTCCGGCACCAGAACCTGAAGAGATCGCACAGCCGAGGAGGCACCCGCCCCGGCCGAACACCCCGAACCGAACAAGCACCCGGGTCCGCCGAGGTCCCTGCACTCACCCCCACCACCGGAACAGGAGTCAACCATGCGGCGGGCCGTCCCCACTCGCGCAGTTCGGCTGCTCAACCGGCGGCGCCGGCCCGTGGCCGTCGCGCTCGCGGCGCTGGGCGCCGCGTGTGCCGGGCTCGCCGTGCGTCCTGCTCCCACTGTCGCCGTCCTGGCCGCCGCCCACGACCTCGGCGGAGGAACGCTGTCGGTGTCCGACCTGACGACCGTCCACCTGCCCGAAGAGGCCGTACCCGACGGCGCCCTGCGTCCGGGGGCCCGGGTGACCGGCCGCGTCCTCACCGCCCCGGCCAGGCGCGGCGAACCCATCACCGACCTGCGCCTGCTCGGCCCGGCGCTCATCGACGCCTACGGCCCCGGCATGCTCGCCACCCCGGTCCGTGTCACGGACGCCGCGTCCGCCCGCCTGCTGCGGCCCGGTGACGTCATCGACGTGATCGCCTCATCCGCCGGCTGGGACGACCTCGCCCCACCCTTGCCCCCCGACCCGGACCCCGCCGCGACCTCGGACCACGACCCCGGCGCCGCACCCACCGGGCCGTCCTCCCGAGCGGCCGTTCCTCAGAGCGCGGCCGCCGGAAGCGCGAACCCCCGAACCTCGACGGCCGCGCACGCCGTCACCGTCATCGCCGTGCCCAATGGATCACGTTGGGGCGGTTCCGCAGGCTCCATGTCCGAATCCGGCGCCCTGGTCGTGCTGGCCACCACCCCCGACCAGGCGGCGCGCCTCGCCCAGGCCGGCACGAGCTCGCGCCTATCGATCACCATTCACGGTCGAGGCCGCTGACAGCACGCCAAGTCGGCCCAGCACCGTCGAAGCCGCAGATGAACTGCGCCGACAGAGCCGAAGCAGCCTAAGCCTCGCTCACAGCAACGAGCCCAGCTTGGGGTCGTACTCCCAGTGCCAGGGCTCGAACGGGCTGTGATAGGCCCAATCAGGGTGTATCCAGCCGAACTGCTTGCCGTTGGCCTCCAGCCAGTTGAACTCCACCGACCGGAAGACCTGGACGCCTCCGCACAGGTCCACCGCAAGGCCGAGCCCGTGGTTGCTGCGCCCCGGCACCGCGGCGAACCCCGGTCTCCGGTAGAAGATCGACTGCTGCTGTCCCAGGTTGCGGTAGCTGTCCGTCACGCAGATCGCCTTGCCGAACCGCTTGCGGTAGGCCTCGCTGAGCGCCACGAACGCGATCGCCGCGTCGGCCCGCAACTCGCGTCCCTTCTGCTGCAACGGGCACAGGACATCCGCCGGAAGCAGCCCGTTCGGATACTGCGCGGCGGAGCTCACCCGGGTCGGATCACAGGCGGCGCCCGAACGACCGCCCTGGTTGACGCGCACGCCCAGCTTCACGAGCGTCCGCGAGAGCGCCTTCACCACGGTCGCCGACCGCTTCCTGAGCGTGTCGATCTCCACATTGAGCTGGGCCTCGACCAGCAACTTGGTCGCCCGGAGCTCCTGAGCCTCGGCGGCCAGCTTCTGCTGCTCCTGCGAGAGCCGCCCCGCGTCCGCGAGTATCTCGTCCCGCCCGGACACCAGGTAGGTCATGTCGCTCAGAGCCCGAAGGCTCGCATCGTCGTCACCATTGAAGAACGGCGCGATGTCACCCCCCGAAGGCTCCTGGTAAAGCGACTGGACCAGGTCGGCGAGCGGCTGACGCATCTTGGACAACTCGAGGTTCGCCGTGCGCAGCTGCTCCAGCTTGCCCTTGAGCTCCTTGTCCGACTTCACCAGCGTCGCCTGGCGCTGCTCCAGGGCCTTGGTGGCATCCGCCAGCGCCTGGGACGACTTCTCGGCCTCACGGCGCAGCTCTGTCAGGTTGGTCGGATCCGGTTTTCGGCCGACCGCTTCAAGCGTTGCGGACCGTGCTTGCGCCGTGCCGGACGAGGTCACGCTGAGCATGGAAATCATCGCCATAAGGACCGCGACCAGGCCCGCCGATCGAGGAGATGGCACGTTACGGACCCCTCCATTTGCGAATCTGTGACCTGCGCCCGCACGCACGTTACTACAGCAACCCGAGTGCCCGGGGCGGAGTCGCGATAGCCGTTATGTACGGATCACGGCTTTTACGCCCCCCGCCTCCCCTGTCCACGCCACGCTCCCCCGCCCACCCCACACACGCCACCCCCCGCCCGCACATGCCAAACCCCGCCCCTGCCCGCACATGCCAAACCCCGCCCGCGGCACGCCAAACCCCGCCCCGCGCACGCCCCGCCCCCCCACATGTCACA
>NZ_JBHSFP010000050.1:0-35478 GCF_042654065.1 Sphaerisporangium dianthi
TTTCGTCTGCCTTAATTCTAGCCGACCCGGTCGATCAGAGCCAAATCGCGGTGTTACCCGCACTTGACTTCCAACCACCCGAACCATCTAGCATTCAGGCCGCCCCGTTTCCAGGGCAACCCCTCTAGCTTACGCAGTCTGTCGTGGTTCCGCAAGCGAAGCCATGAAGATCTTTTCGAGGGGGTGTCACCGCCGGTTCCCGCCAGCGCCCACACCTCAGCCACTTGGAGTGGAGGGGCGGGGTGGTGGCCGGGCGATGCCGACGACAAAAGGCTAGCAGGCTCTGCGTGGCCCGCGATCCAATACAGGCAACGATCGAGTAGAACCTTTCCGCGTATGGGGCAAGACCAGTACAACTAGCGACAGGACAGCATGTTCACGATCGGATCGAGGCTGACCACAGTGAGCGAAGGAAAGGCACCCCGGGCGCTGGTCATGCTGCTGATCGCCGCCGCGGCCGTTGTCGTGCTCGCCGGCATCAAAGCGATCAACACGATCGTCGGCCCGATCGTCCTCGCCCTGGTCCTGGTCGTGGCCGTCTCCCCGATCAGAGACTGGCTGGTGCGCAAGCGGGCACCGAGCTGGCTGCGCGTCGCCGTGCCGTTCTCCGCCGTCATCGTGGTCCTGCTGGGAATGGTGGCGATCCTCACCACGGCCGTCGTCCAGATGGCGGTGCTACTGCCGAGCTACTCGGCCCAGTTCAACAAGCTCGTGGCCGACGCCCAGGCGTGGGCGGCGGCGCACGGCATCGCGCCTCAGGTGAACCAGGCGCTGCGATCGTTCGACCCCGGCAAGATCTTCTCGGTCGTGCAGGGCCTGGTCAGCAGCGTCCTCGGGGTGGTGTCCAGCCTCTTCCTCATCATCATCCTGCTGCTGGCGATGAGCCTGGACGCGCCGATCACCTCACGCATCATGGCGGCCGCGGCGGCGGAGCAGCCGGCGATCACCAAGGCGCTCACGACCTTCGCCCGCAAGACCCGCCGCTACCTGCTGGTGTCCACCATCTTCGGCCTGATCTGCGCGGCGCTGGACGTGGTCGCGCTGTATCTGCTGCACGTGCCGCTCCCCCTGCTGTGGGGGGTGCTCGCCCTGATCACCAACTACATTCCGAACATCGGCTTCGTCATCGGGCTTGTGCCGCCCGCCCTGCTCGCACTTCTGACGGGCGACATCAAGAGCATGGTCCTGGTGATCCTGGCGTACATGGTGATCAACGTCGTCGTCCAGTCGTTCATCCAGCCGAAGTTCCTCGGTGACGCGGTGGGCCTGAGCACGACGGTGACCTTCCTGTCGCTGATCATCTGGGCGACGGTGCTGGGGCCGCTCGGCGCGCTCCTCGCGATCCCGCTCACCCTGCTGACCCGTGCCCTGCTCATCGACAGTGATCCGGGCCTCAAGTGGTCCGGCGCGCTGGTCTCCGGCGAGGTTCCCCCGGAACGGCCGGGTTCCTAGAGCCGGGCACCGTCCGCGTCACACCCGGTCGGCGTACCGCTCGGCGTCAGGCCGAGACCCCGACCTGCGGGCGAGGAACCTGCGAGCTGGACGCGAGCGAGAAGCCATCGTCGCGGCGCGCGCCCCACGGCATGGCGGCCACGAGGATCGGCAGCAGCACCGCCGAGCTCATCGCCCATGGCGAGTGCAGGTACCACCAGCGCTCGTCGTTGTACTGGGTCAGGTACAGATAGCCGACCGCCGCCCAGGTGGAGGCGCCGATGATGGCCGGCCACGCGAACCGCGTCGGCCGCGCCACGAGGAACGGCATGAACCACATGAGGTACTGCGCCCCGAGCCGCGGCGTGACGACCATGAAGGCCAGCAGCAGCGCCGTGGTCAGGTCGATGGGGTCGGCGCGGCGCCACAAGAACCCGACCACCAGCAGCGTCCCGTAGATGGCCCACTGGCCGTAACGCGCGAGGTCGGCGTCCAGCGTCCAGTTGCCGCCCGTCGCGAGCGCGGTCCAGCCCCACTCGCCGATGATGGGACGTACGTCGCCGATGGTCTGGATCACCTTGGGAAGCTGGGCGAGGGACGTGCCGGCGCCGATGGGCAGCGTGATCAGGAAGAAGATCGGCGCCACACCGGTCGCGAAGAACGCGTAGATGCGGGAGCGCAGGTCCGGCAGGAACAGCAGCATGCCCGGCACCAGCCAGATCGGCCAGCTCTTGGCGCACAGCGCGAGGCCCATGAGCAGCCCCGCGACGATCGCGTTGCGGACGGGCCTGGACGTCCTGGCGTTCCTGGCCACGACGAAGGCCGCGACGCCGAACACCAGGGAGACCGGCTCGACCTGGCCGTGCACCGCCGCCACCAGCACCGCGAGGGGGCTGCACGCGTACTGGAAGGCGCGCAGGCCGGCGTCCTTGCCGCCCGCGAGCTTGCCGACCAGGGGGATGAGGATGATGTCGGAGACCACGGTGACCAGGCGTCCGGCGACCTCCCACGGGATGTGCATCCACAGAAGTAACCCGTAGACGTACGGAATGGTGGGGAGGAAGTGCCAGCCGCCGTTGCTTTCGAGCACGGGATCCCGGTGGGCGAGGATGGCCTCGCCCGCCGGTTTGAAGCTGTTCACGAAGTCGACCGGCTGCCAGGTGTCCTTCGCGGACAAGATCATGATCAGGACGCGTATCGCGATGCCGACCGCGAGCGCGACGGCGAGCGACGGCCTCCAGCCCTTCCATTGGGCGACGACCGCGAGCACGACACCTGAGACGAGGACGCACCCCGTGAGAATTGCGTAGTCCATGACGCCCACTAGCCTGCCGGAACGGAGCCCAAACCGACCACTCGGGTGTGAAGATTGCCACCATCTATCCAGAATCGTTCACACAAAGAAGTGTTTTGACTCCTATGGGTGACGATCATGAGCTATGTGTGCATTGATACGGTCCACAGGAAGCGTTGAAGGCCACCCGGCGGGATCAAGACGAGGCCGGGGCGGTGGCGAGACGAGACGTCCGGAGTGGCACGCGCGCAAGAGTGCGGAAGTGCGGCGACCATCGGCAGGCGTGCGGCTCGCGAGCTCCGTGGGGGGTCGGAGCCACGGGCCGCACGGTCCGCGGGCCGCCGCCGGAGATCACGTCCCGGTGGCCGCCCGCCGGTCAGAAGCCCGCCGTGATCTCCCTTTCAGCCGGTGAAGGCCTTGAAGATGGCGGTGAACTCGTAGGCCGACTGGCTGACACCGCTGCACGTGGGCGAGAGGGTGCCGTTCGGGCAGCCGCCGTTGTCGCGGCCGGCCGACCAGAAGCCGATCCGACCGACGTGGTCGGACTGGGCGTACGCCAGCAGCTTGCGGGCGTCCGCCTGCGTGGTGGTCTGGCCGGTGTCGTTCTTGCCGATCATGGGGGTGAGGCCGAGCAGCCGCTTGAGCTGGGCGTCGGTCTTCGACGGCCAGATCGTCCTCATCTGGGCCAGCGTCGCGTTGGCCGCGGAGACCATGGCGTCGCCCCACCCGCCGGAGTAGCCGAAGTCCATCAGCATCGGGTTGACCAGGACGTTCACCCCTCGGGCCGCCGCGTCCCGCAGGATCTGGACCGAGAACGGGTCGAGCCCGTAGTCCTGGCCCAGGACGCGGAGCGTGTAGCTGATCACCGTGCCGCGTTCGGCCTGGAGCTGCCTGAGCGCGGAGTTGACCTTCGCGACGTCGATGGACGCCTCGATGTCGACGTCGAGGTGGTTGGTGCCGACGGTGTCCAGCACCTTCTTGTAAGCGGCGAGAAGCTGCGCCGAGGTGCCGCAGCTGTGCTCCAGATATGGCCCGGCCGCGCCGCCGGTGGCGACGATCACCTGCCCGCCTCGCGCCTGGAGCCCGCGGACGTCGTTGATCACGCGAGCGTCGTTGAGCGGGATCGTCCCACCCCAGGCCGGGTTGCAGCCGGTGCTGTCACCGAGGGCGAAAGCGAGGGTGTAGTTCTTCACCCCGGTCGCCGTGGCCGCGCTGACCAGCGACGGCGTGGCCATCGTGATGTCGATGTAGGGGGCGAGGAGGACGGCGCCGGTCGGTGGCGGCGTCACGGTGGGGGTAGGGGTCGGCGTGGGGGTGGGGCCCGGCGGCGTCGGGGTGGGCGTCGGGCTCGGGGTGCCACCGCCGCCACAGGAGGCGCCGTTGACCTTGCAGTTCACCGGGGCTCCCGGGCCCGAGCCGACGAACCCGAACGAGGCGGAGGCGCCGGCCGCGAGCGTGCCGTTGTACTCGCGGTTCCTGAAGGTGTAGTGACCGCTGGAATTGGTCATCAGGGCGTCCCAGTAGGCGCCGACGGTAGTGCCTGCCGGCAGGTCGAACTCGACGGTCCAGCCGTTGACGGTGCTCGCGGTGCCGTTGGCGACGGTGTACTTGGCCTCGAAGCCCGATCCCCAGTCGGACGTCTTGACGAAGGTGGCGCTCACCGAGGCGGCCCGCGCGCCCGGCGGCGCGAGCACCGCGACGGCGATGCTCGCCAGGGCCGTGAGGACGAACAGGGGCAAGGTGCGTCGCATGATCGCTCCCATGCTGGCGAAGGGGGGCCACGCGTCCCGAGGCGCGGAACGCGCAAGGGGGTGAGAGGGAGGTGGAAACGGCCGACCCGATGGAGGCCGGCAGCTCATACGGGTGCGGGGTCAGGAGGACGGGGCACGGACGGGCTCCGTCCAGCACTCTTAGGAAAGTTTCCTAAGAGTTATCGCGATCGTAGCTCCGCCAAGGCCCGCTCACAAGACCCGGACGGCGAGCTTTTCCCGCAGACAGGACCGTCCTGACAGGCGGTGCGGACTGGTCTGCCCGCCTGCCTGGAGACATGCGGTCCACCCGCCTCCACCCCCGTCGCCCCGCGTTGTCGGCGTCCGGCGCCCCAGCTCCGCCGGGGGACGGCGGGCGGGGCGGGCCGCCCGGAAGATATGCGAGGCGGGCGCGGGTTGTCTCGGTATAACGTGACAATCCCCTGCGTATATGGAGTTCTTCGGCATCACCAACATCTGGGCCTACGTGATCGGGGCCTTCCTGATCATCCTTCTCCCCGGCCCCAACTCGCTGTACGTGCTGACGATGGGGGCTCAGCGCGGCGTGCGCACCGGCTACCGCGCGGCCTGCGGGGTCTTCGTGGGAGACACGGTGTTGATGGTGCTGTCGGCGGCCGGGGTCGCCTCGCTGCTCCAGTCCACCCCGATGCTGTTCAACGTGGTCAAGTACTCCGGCGCGGCCTACCTGGCGTGGCTGGGCTTCACCATGATCCGGGCCGCCGTGCGCTCCTGGCGGGGCAAGGAGGAGCAGGGAACGACGGGAGAGGCGGCGCCCGACCTCGCCGACCCGTTCAGAAAAGCCCTGACGATCAGCCTACTCAACCCTAAGGCGATCTTGTTCTTCATCTCGTTCTTCGTGCAGTTCGTCGACCCGCATTACGGCGCGCCGGCGCTGTCTTTTCTGATCTTGGGCGCGATCTGCCAGTTCTTCAGCGTCATTTACTTGTCGACGCTGATTTTCGGCGGGGTCTACCTGGCCAACCAGTTCCGGCGCAGGCGGAGGCTCTCGGCCGGTCTGACCTCAGGCGTGGGAGCGCTGTTCCTGGCCTTCGGGGCCAGGCTGGCCACCTCGAGCCTCGGGTGACGGCCGTCGCAGGATCGGCGGCACGCCGGCTCAGTGGTCGTTGACCTTCAGCGCGACGCTGACCAGTGACAGGAACAGGTCGGCGTCGGCGCGGTCCCTGATCTCGACGCGGACCCACCCAGCGCTGTGACCTGGTATGACACGATGGGAGTCGGCGAGCACCCGGGCCCACCGGTCGATGAGGGGGGCGGTGAGCAGCAGCTCGGCGGTGTGGTCACCCGGCATGCGGATGATCTCGCGGCCCCGGGCGCGAAACCGGATGACCTTGCGGGTGTGGCTGACCGCGAGGTCGGGCCAGCGGGTGAGTTCGACGGCCACGTCGGCCACACAACCGGCCGATGGGGGGACATGCGTGCGTGAGAGCACTGCCATGGCTTCATGGTCGCGGCCTGCCCGCCATCCGGAAACCCTCTGTTCCCGAACCGTTATCCAATGTTAAACGACCTCACGAAGGGCGACGTATCCACACGTCAAGCAATGATCGGATAAAACGATCATTGCTCACATATGTACGCCTTACTTGGACATTGTGTACGGTGAGCCACTAATGACCACAATTCGGCATTTCAGTGGAGTTTCGGCAATCCCTACCCAGGGTAGGCGTCGAAGCTTTAGCGTCGGTCATCACTCGTCCTCCCTGGGAGAAGCATGAACGCTCCGCACTTCACCCTGCCGAGGATCAACGCGCTCCTCCGCCAGGCCGTGCCTCGACTCCTCGAAGGCGTCGTCGCTCCGCTCGCCGTCTTCTACACGGCCCTCGCGATCCTCGGCCTGGACGGGGCTCTGGTGGCGGCGGTGTGCTGGGTGTACGCGGGGGTTCTGTGGCGGGTCGTCCGCCGCCGCCCGGTGCCCGGCACGATGATGCTCGCCGCCATCGCCATCACCGCACGCGCGGCGCTGGGATGGTGGACAGGCAGCGCCGTCGTCTACTTCCTCCAGCCCGAACTCGGCACGATCTGCATCAGCATGGCCTTCCTGGCCTCGGTCCGGCTGAACCGGCCCCTCGTGCAGAGGCTCACCCTGGACTACATCCACCTGCCCTCCGCCGTGCTACGGCACGAGCGGGTACGGCGCTTCTTCGCCCGCATCACGCTGCTGTGGGCCTTCGTGCTGCTGGCCAACTCCGCGGTCAGCATCTGGCTGCTCCTGCACCAGTCGATCGGCACCTACCTGCTGGTGCGCACATCGGTGGTCGCGGCCATCAGCGGCGCCGCGGTCGGCGTCTCGATCTACGCCTTCCGCAGGGTGCTGCGCCGCCTGCACGCCGACACGCCCGCCGCCCCCGCCGTCACCGCAGGCTGACCGGCCCGGAGCACGGTCGCGCGGCCGCCGTCCCGCGCACCTCCCCCTTCCGCGCCGCAGCGGTACGGAGTGATCCCTCCCCACCGGTGCTCGACACATGTACGGATATACATGTGTGAGCAAAGATGGGGACATTTCCGGCGCGGAGAGGACAGAACCATGGGATGTGCGCTCGTGACCGGCGCGTCGCGGGGTCTCGGAGCGGCCATCGCCGAGCGGCTGGCCGCCGACGGCTGGAAGGTCGTCGTCAACTACGCCCACGACACCGCGGGAGCGACCGCGGTCGCCGACCGTATCGGCGAGGCGGCGTACGTGGCGCGCTTCGACGTCACCGACGAGGACGCGGTGGCGCAAGGCATCGAGGAGATCCGCGAGCGGGTCGGCCCGATCAGCGTCGTGGTGAACAACGCGACCGGGCCGCAGCCGATGATGCCGATCGAGAAGCAGACCTGGCAGGACCACCTCGACCAGCTCAGGTTCTTCGTCAAGGCGCCGTTGCTGCTCCTGCACGCCGTGCTCCCCGACCTGAAGGCGGCGGGCGGCGGGCGGGTCGTCAACATCGGCAGCGAGGTCGCCGACCTCGGCAACACCGACTTCGGGCACTACGTCTCGGCGAAGGCGGCCATGCACGGCCTGACGCGCTCGTGGGCGCGCGAACTCGGGCCGCTCGGCATCACCGTCAACACGGTGGAACCGGGCTGGATACCGGTGGAGCGCCACGCGGGCGACGACTGGAGCGACTACCGCGAGAGGCTCCCGCTCCGCCACATGGGCGTTCCGCTCGACGTCGCCGAGGCGGTCGCCTTTCTGGCCTCGCCCGGCGCCGGCTTCGTCACCGGCCAGCGTCTGGCCGTGAACGGCGGGAACACCATGAGCTGAGCGCCCCGCGAGCCGCGTGCCGTGCCCCCACCGGCTCCGGGTACGACATGGGTGACGACGGGCGGATGCGCTGGAACGCGTACCGGACCGGAGGTCCATATTTCATCAAGCGTTGATTTCAACGCTTGATGAGTTTATGGTGAGGTCATACAACAGGACAGCGCCGCCGGGAAGGCCGGGCCCCGTCCGTCCCATGGCGCCACGAGGAGACCGACCATGCTCACCTCCGACGGTGACCGCCGGCTCGCCGGCTCTGAGCACCACCCCCTCATCCTCGGCTTCCAGGACATCACGGCCGGCTCATTGCCGCTGGTCGGAGGCAAGGGGGCCAACCTCGGCGTGCTGACGCGCGCCGGACTGCCCGTGCCGCCGGGGCTCTGCCTGACCACGTGGGCCTACCGCCGCGTCACCGAGAGCGCGGGCCTCGCGGAGGTGCTGGACGCCCTGGCGGGCACCGCTCCCGGGGACACCGCCACGCTGACCGAACTGGCCGGACGGGCGCGCGCCGCGGTCCTGGCCGCCCCGGTTCCCGACGACATCGCCCAGGCCGTGCGGCGCACGGCGGACGAGCCGGTCGCGGTCCGATCGTCGGCCACCGCCGAGGACCTCCCCGACGCCAGCTTCGCCGGCCAGCAGGACACCTACCTGAACGTGGTCGGTCCCGAGGCGGTGCTCGACGCCGTCCGCCGCTGCTGGGCCTCTCTGTGGACCGACCGGGCCGTCGCATACCGTGCGGCCAACGGCATCGACCATGCCGCCGTGCACCTGGCCGTGGTCATCCAGCGCATGGTGCAGGCCGAGGTCGCCGGGGTGATGTTCACCGCGAACCCGGTCACCGGCCGGCGCCGCGAGACGGTGATCGACGCGAGCCCGGGCCTCGGCGAGTCGGTGGTCTCCGGCGGCGTCAACCCCGACCACTTCGTGGTGAGCCCGTCCAAGCAGATCACCAAACGGCTGCTGGGCGACAAGCTGACCGTGATCCGCTCGGTCGAGGGCGGCGGCACCGAGCAGGTCGGGCGAGAGGCCGCGGACGGCCCGTGCCTCACCGACGACCAGGTCATCGCCCTGGCGAAGCTCGGAACGCTGGTGGAGGACCATTACGGCTCCCCGCAGGACACCGAGTGGGCGATCGACTCCTCCGGCGCGCTCTGGCTCACCCAGGCCCGGCCGATCACCACCCTCTATCCGCTGCCCGAGGCACCCGCCGACGGCCCGCGGGTGTACTTCTGCTTCAGCCTGGCGCAGGGCCTGCACCGGCCCATCACACCGATGGGAGTCTCCGCCTTCCGGACGCTGGCCGGCTCGGTCGCCACGCTCTACGGCGCGCGCAACGGCCCTCTCCCCCTCGTCGAGCCGGGCATGCGGCTCTTCGGGGACATCACCGGAGTCATGCGCAGCAGGGTGGGCCGCGCCATCGTGCCCCGGCTGCTCGACGTCATGGAGGCGCGGTCGGCGGTCGTCCTGCGCGGACTGTTCGACGATCCACGGCTGAGCGTGATCCACCGCTCGCGCCTGCCTGCGGTGCGCCGGCTGGGGCGCATCGCGGCCAGGTACCGCATACCGGTGCGGCTGGTCCAGGCACTGCGCGACCCCGAGACCTCCCATCGGCGCATCGCCTGGGTGGGCGACCGGCTGCGCGAGCGGCTGGCACTGCCCGAGGGCGCCACCCCCGCGCAACGGCTCGACCATGTGGAACACTGCCTGGGCTCCCAGGTCGCGCCGATGATCCCGCACATCGTCCCCGGGCCGGTCGCCGGATTCCTGATGATGGCCCTGGCCGCCCGGCTGCTCAGGGGACGTACCAGGCCTGGTGAGCTGCCCACCGTGTTGCGGGGGCTGCCGCACAACGTCACCACCGAGATGGACCTCACCCTGTGGCACGCGGCCGCCCGCATCCGCGCCGACGAACCCTCCGTCCACGCGCTGAGCGGCACGTCGCTGCCGGAGGGCGATCTGCCGTCCGTGCTGCGCGAGGAGCTCGACGGCTTCCTCGCCCGCTACGGGCACCGGGCCGTCGCCGAGATCGACCTGGGCATGCCCCGCTGGGCGGACGACCCGTCGCACGTGCTCGGTGTGCTCGCCAACTATCTGCGGCTCGACGACCCCGCCGTCGCACCCGACGCGCAGTTCGCCCGGGGAGCGCGCGAGGCCGAGGCGATGATCGACACACTGGCCCGCCGGGCCGGCGGCCTGCGGGGACGCGTCGTCCGGTTCGCCCTGGGACGCACCCGCGATCTCGCCGGGTACCGGGAGATGCCCAAGTACTACTTCATCGTGGCCCTCGGCGAGATGCGCAGGCACCTGGTGGCGGTCGGCGGCGAGCTGGCCGGACGCGGGCTGCTGGAGGAGCCGGACGACGTGTTCATGCTGAGCATCGCCGAGGCGCGGGCGGGGCTCGGCGGCGCCGACCAGCGTGCGCTCGTCCGGGCACGGCGCGCGACGTACGAGCGCGAGCTGCGCCGCCGGCACATCCCCCGGGTCATGCTCTCCGACGGCACCGAGCCGGAGGCCGTGGGGGCCGCGGCGCCGGTCGAGGGCGCCCTCACCGGCACCCCGGCCTCTCCTGGCACGGTGACCGGCAAGGCGCGCGTCATCCTCGACCCCGTGGGCGCCCACCTGTCGCCCGGGGAGATCCTCGTCGCCCCTTCCACCGACCCGGGCTGGACGCCGCTGTTCCTGACGGCGGGCGGCCTGGTCATGGAGATGGGCGGGGCGAACTCCCACGGTGCGGTGGTGGCCCGCGAGTACGGCATCCCCGCGGCGGTCGGCGTCCCCGAGGCCACCACGCGCATCGCCACCGGGGACGAGATCACCGTCGACGGCACCACCGGCGCCGTCATCCTCGCCGCGCCGTCCGCCTGACAGGCACGAGGGCGGCCGTCAGGAGAGCAGGCCCTTGAGGAAGCGCCGCGTGCGATCGGCGTCGTCCTCCACGGCGAACGTGGCGGCGGCGAAGTCGGTCACGCCGATCGCGGCCAGGTGGGCGATCTCGGCGGCGACCTCGTCCTCGTCGCCGACGATCGCCACGTCGCCGGGGCCGGCCGCGCCCTCCCGGTCGAGCATCGCGCGGTAGGAGGGCAGCGTGCCGTAGATGGCGAAGACCTCCGAGGCGCGCTCCCTTGCGGCGTCCTTGTCCCCGGTGACGGCGACCGGCAGCGAGCAGACGATGCGCGGGGACGGGCGTCCCGCCTCACGCGCGGCCTCGGTGATGGCCGGGACGACGTGCTCGGCGATGGTCTTGGGTCCGGTCATCCACAAGATCGTGCCGTCCGCCGTCTCTCCCGCCAGACGCAGCATGCGGGGCGCGAGCGCGGCGAGGAGCAACGGCACCTTCTCGCTCGCGCGCGGGGTGCCGAGGCCGATGTGCGCCCGCAGCGTCTCGCCGTCGAAGTCGGCCTGCTCGCCGCGCAGCAGCGGGCCCAGCACCGAGAGGTACTCGCGCATGTGCCGCACCGGCTTGTCGTAGCTGTAGCCGTACATCTCCTCGATGACGAGCCGGTGGGACAGCCCGATGCCGAGCGCGAGCCGCCCGCCGAGGGCAAGGTCGGCGGTGAGCGCCTGCTGGGCCAGGACGGCCGGGTGGCGGGGGTAGGTCGGCACGACGGCGGTGCCGAGCTCGATGTCCGCGACCCTGGCGCCCGCGGCGGCGAGCGCGGTCAGCGCGTCGAGCCCGAAGATGTTGGAGAGCCAGGCCGAGGCGAACCCGGCGTCGGCGGCACGGGCGATCCTCTCCTCCAGCTTGGCGATCGCGTCCGGCCCCGAGGGCTCGTTGAGGTACAACCCGATGCGCATCGTCCGTCCGTTCGTTCCGAGATACCGAATTTCATTCTGTTCGTGTGGGCTCATCGTACGCACCCGCATGCCGCAGGGCGACGCGCCCGGGCCGGTGGATGATCGGTAGAGTGACGGGGATGCGGGGTGTCGTGGCCTGTGGCCTGGTTCTCGTACTGGCCTGCGCCTGCGGCGGCGCCCAGCCGTCCTTCGAGGAGGCCGCCCGGTTCCTGCGCGACGACGGCGCGGTGCTGAGCCGGCTGTCCCTGCCGGGCAAGGCGGTGGCCCTCACCCGTGACACCGCCGGCTGCCCGGCGGGCGCCGCCCGCAGCGTCTACACCCTCACCGGCGACCTTCCTCAGGACTCTTCCGGCAAGGCCCCGGCGGCCGTCACCACGATCTTGGCCTCAGAGTTCCACCGCATGGGCTACCAGGAGGGCGAGAGCCCGAATGAGCGGTTCGGGGTGAACGTCAGCGTGCTGAAGAAGGAGTCGCTCGGCATCGTCTTCACGGTCGCCGTGCGCGCCGAGCGACCGAACGTCGAGATCACCGGCACGACCGCCTGCGCCTCCTGACAGGCCCTTCGCCGATCTCCGCCAGAGCACGTCCGGAGCCGGACGGCCGCCCGTGCCGCCGATTTCGATTTGCGCGCACGGCGATCAGCGGTATGGTTGGAAACACCGACGCGGGGTGGAGCAGCTCGGTAGCTCGCTGGGCTCATAACCCAGAGGTCGCAGGTTCAAATCCTGCCCCCGCTACAACGAAGGCCCTGGTCACCGGTTCACCGGCGACCAGGGCCTCACTCGTTCGAGGCGCCGTGCCGGCCATGACGGCGCCCAGCGCCACCGGCAGCGCCGCCACCACCGCAGGAGATCCGCAGAGGATGTGCCGGTGGCACGCGACGCCCGCGCGGCCGCCAACGCACCGGGGCTCGACGATGCACCGGCGTCGGCCGCGGTCCCTCATGCCGGGTCGGACGACGGCGCGGGGCCTCAGGACGTAGCCGTGTCGAGCACGAAGTTCGCCGGGCGAGGAGTGTTCGCCCCCCTTCGACCGTCCACTTCGCCTCCTTCAGACGGTCCACTTCGACGCCCGCGCCGCACCGGCGCGCCACCGCGAGACCGGGGCCGCGTCCCCGCATCCCCGCGTCACATCGTCACGCCATCGCGAGGCTGCGGCTCGCGAGGCCGCGGCTCGCCGGGAGCGCCGAACCTCCGCGACGCGGCGACGCGGGGGTGCCCGAACGGGCGGGGTGACGATACGATGGGCGCTCTTCCGTTTATCAAACCAACGTTCCAAATAGTGGAATGGACGATGGCTGATCTTCGCAGTGCACAGTGGTACGCCGGACAAGACCGCAATGCCTACATTCATCGGGCCTGGATGCGCCGCGGCGTGCCCGGCACGGCGTTCGAGGGGCGGCCGCAGATCGCGATCGCCAACACCGCCTCCGATCTGACCCCCTGCAACAGCCATCTCAACGAGGTGGCCGAGAGCGTCAAGCAGGGCATCTGGGAGGCGGGCGGCGTGCCGCTCAACCTGCCGGTGGTGTCGCTCGGCGAGACGCAGGTGCGCCCGACCGCGATGCTGTGGCGGAACATGGCCGCGATGGCCACCGAAGAGATGCTCCGCGCCAATCCCATCGACGGCGTGGTGCTGCTCGGCGGCTGCGACAAGACGATCCCGTCGCTGCTGATGGCCGCCGCCTCCGTGGATCTGCCGGCGGTGGTGGTCCCGGGCGGGCCCATGCTGACCGGAACCTTCCGGGGGACGCCGCTCGGCTGCGGCACCGACGTGTGGCGGCTGAGCGAGGAGGTGCGCGCCGGCACGCTTTCTGAGCAGGCGTTCATGGACTCGGAGTCCTCGATGATCCGCAGCCGCGGGCACTGCAACACCATGGGGACGGCGTCGACCATGGGGCTGCTGGCCGAGGTCCTCGGCACCACGCTGCCCGGCACCGCCGGCCTGCCGGCCCCCGACAGCCGGCTTCTCGCCCGCTCGCACGAGACCGGCCGCCTGATCGTCGAGATGGTCGCCGAGGAGCGCAGGCCGAGCCAGGTGCTGAGCAGCGGCTCGTTCCGCAACGCGATCATCGCGCTGGCCGCGCTGGGCGGGTCCACCAACGCCGTGGTGCACCTGCTGGCGATCGCCGGGCGCCTCGGCGTCCCGCTCACGCTGGACGACTTCGACGCCGTCGGCGCCGGCGTGCCGCTGCTGGTCGACCTGCAGCCGGCCGGGCGGCACCTGATGGAGGACTTCCACCGCGCGGGCGGGCTGCACGCCGTCCTGCGAGAGGTGGTGGACCTGCTGGACCAGGACGCGCTGACCGTCACCGGCCGCCCCCTGGTCGAGTACCTCCCGGAGGCGCAGATCTGGGACCACGAGGTCATCCGGGTCCGCGACGAGCCGTTGCGGGCGGAGGCCGGCATCGCCGTGCTCCGCGGCAACCTCGCCCCGGACGGGGCCATCATCAAGCCCGCCGCCGCCTCCGCCCACCTGCTGCGCCACCGGGGACGCGCCGTCGTCTTCGACTCCATCGAGGACTTCCACGCCCGCATCGACGACCCGGAGCTGGACGTGGACGCCGACTCGGTGCTGGTGCTGCGCGGCTGCGGGCCGAAGGGGTACCCGGGCATGCCGGAGGTGTCCAACATGCCGCTGCCCGCCAAGCTCCTCAAGGAGGGCGTGCGCGACATGGTGCGGGTCTGCGACGGGCGGATGAGCGGCACCGCCTACGGCACGGTGGTGCTGCACGTGGCTCCCGAGGGCGCCGCCGGCGGCCCGCTGGCCCGCGTCCGCACCGGAGACTGGATCACCCTCGACGTGGAGGCCAGGCGCATCGACGTCGACGTGCCGCAGGAGGAATTCGACCTGCGCGCACCGTCACAGGCGATGATCGACGGCCTGGCCCGCCCGCGCCGCGGCTGGGAGGACCTGTACGTGCGCACCGTCATGGGCGCCGACACCGGGGCCGACCTGGACTTCCTCACCGGATCGAGCGGACACCAGGTGTCGCGCGAGTCGCACTGACGCGACAGGGCGTGGTCTCCGTCGCGGATCCACGTGGATCTACCGTCGCGGATCCACGTGGATCTTGGGAGCGTGGCCCCACTCGGGCGGGCGGCGTCCGGCCAGCACGCCGCCCACCTCCCGCAGGGTCACCGTCGCGGCCACCAGCGGGCGCGGGTCGACCACGCCCGAGGCGTACAGCCCGATGGCCTCGGCCATGCCGCCGAAGGCGCTGAGCACGCCGACGACCGTCACGTCCTTCAGCGCCACGGCCCTGCTGTCGACCAGGCTCGGCTCGCTCGACAGGCCGATGAACACCACCCGCCGCCCCGGTTCGACGAGCTTCACGGCGAGCGCGGGCAGGGCGGGGGCGTTGGAGGCGTCGATGACGGCGTCGTAGCGCAGGCCCGGCAGCGTCTCCCGCGTCCACGCGTTCGCGAACCCGAGCGAGCGGGCGAAGTCCAGGGACGGGCCGGTGAGGCCGAGGAGGTGCACTTCGGCGCCTTGTGCCTCGGCGATCTGGGCGGCCAGCAGCCCGATCGTGCCGGGGCCCATGACCAGCAGCCGCTCTCCCCGCGACAGGGCCGCGCCCCGCACGGCGCGCAGCGCGTTTCCGCCGGGCTCGGCGAGCGCGCCGAGCGCGGGGTCCATGCCGCCGGGCAGGGGGTGCAGCGCGGTCACAGGGACGGGCAGCCTCTCGGCGAGGGCGCCGGGCCACCCGTTGCGGATGCCGACCTCGTACCGGTCGGCGCACACGTGGCGGCGCCCGCTCGCGCAGCGCTCGCAGCGGCCGCAGCCGAGCATGGTCTCGCCGGTGACCCGGCGGCCCAGCCAGGACGACTCGACCCCGTCGCCGAGGGCGCGCACGACCCCCGACCATTCGTGGCCGATGCGGACCGGATAGGCGGCCTGGCCGGTGTGCAGGTAGGACATGTGACCGGTGTAGAACTCGACGTCGGTGCCGCACACTCCGGCCCGCTCGACCTCGACGACCACCTCACCGGGGCGTGGTTCTGGCGGCGCGACGTCGCGCACGGCGGCCTCGCCTCTCCCGGTGATGACGAACGCGCGCATGCTCTACCTGACCGCCGCGAAGCGCCGGCATCGGCCGCCCATGCGGAGACGACCCGCGTGGGGACGACCCGCGCTCATCGCGCGGCCTCGCGCACGGCGACCACGGCTCGGATGGCCGGCACCTGCCTGACGAGGCGGTCGAGCGGGGTGCGGTAGGCCGGGGCCGAGACGCTGACCGCTCCGCTCGGCACGGTCGGCGAGGTGAGGTAGGCCGGGACGGCGACGCAGACGATGCCGGCCTCGTTCTCCTGGTCGTCGGCCGCGTACCCCCGCTCGCGGGTGGCGCGCAGTTCGGCGGCGAGGGCCCGCGCGGTCGTCAGGGTGTTGGCGGTGCGGCGCTCCATGGTGCGCCCGTCGGCCCAGGCGGCGACGGCGGCGTCGTCGGGCAGCGCGTGGGCGAGCAGCATCTTGCCGACGGCGGTGCAGTGCGCCGGGTTGCGCCCGCCGACCGTGGAGGTCAGCTTGACCGCGCCGAACGGCGGGTCGGCCTTGGACCGGTAGACGACCTCGGCGCCGTCCAGGATCGCGTAGTGGGCCGTCTCGCCGTAGCGCTCGGCCAGGGAGTGCAGCAGCGGCCCGACGCGCACGTGGTCGGGACGGGCCTCGTGGTGGGCGAAGGCCAGGCGCAGGAACTCGTCGCCCAGCACGTAGTGCCCGCGGCTGTTCTTGGCGGCGAAGCCGAACCGCGACAGCGAGGCCAGCGCGCGGTGCACCGTCGGTTTGGGGCTCGCCGCCGCGCGCGCCATCTCCTCCAGCGTGACGCCGCCGGGGTGACGCGCCAGCTCGGCGAGGATCGCGAGCACGCGTTCGGCGCCGACGAGACGGTGCGCGTCCTCGTTCGCGGTGCCGCTGTCATTGGCCACGTTCCATATGGTAGACCAGCATTTCAACATCTGGAATTACTCGGGTCTCAGTGGTCCCGGCCGCGACGGCGGGGCGGGACGGCGACGCGGATGAGGTCCTCGGCGACGACGATCTCGCCGGAGAAGTGGCGGGCGGCCTGCTCCCCGAAGCGCGCGGGGTCGCTGTAGCGCTGGGAGAAGTGGGTGAGCACCAGGCGCCGCACCCCGCACTCGCGGGCCACGCGGCCGGCCTCCCCCGCCGTCAGGTGGCCGAAGTCGCGCGCCAGCCGGGCGTCCTCGTCCAGGAACGTCGACTCGATCACCAGCAGGTCGGCGTCCTCGGCCAGGGCGAACACCTCGTCGCAGAGCCGGGTGTCCATGACGAAGGCGAACCGCTGCCCCCGGCGCGGCGCGCTGACCTCCTGGAGCGTGACCGTGCGCCCGCCGGCGCGGACGGCGCCCTCGCGCTGCAACGCGCCCACGCGCGGCCCGGCGACGCCGCGCTCGCGCAGCCGTTCGGGCAGCATCCGGCGCCCGTCCGGCTCGATCAGGCGGTATCCGAAGGCGGGCACCTGGTGGTCGAGGGGACGGGCCTCGATGCGGCCGAACGGGCCTTCCGCGATCACGCCGGGCGCCTCGACCGGCTGGGCGATCACGGTGGCCGTCTCGTGGTAGGAGCTCGCGTGGCGCAGCCGGGCGAAGTACTCGGCGCCCGCCGCGGGGAAGTGGGCGTACACCGGGTGGGGCACGCGGTCCAGGGAGATGCGCTGGATCACCCCGGGCACCCCGAGGCAGTGGTCGCCGTGGAAGTGGCTGATCAGGATGCGGTTGACGTCGGTCGCGGCGACCCCGGCCATGATCATCTGCCGCTGGGTGCCCTCGCCCGGGTCGAACAGCAGCCCCATGCCGTCCCAGCGCAGCAGATAGCCGTTGTGGTTGCGGCGCCGGGTGGGCGTCTGGCTGCCCGTGCCGAGCACGACGAGCTCGCGCGAAGACACCTGCGGGCCTACAGGTGCTCGGCGAGGAAGCGGGCCGTCTCGGCGACGGCCCGCGAGACGTAAGGCTCGGTGTCGTACAGGTCGATGTGCCGCTTGGCGTCCAGCCAGACGATCTTCTTGGGCTCGCCCATGCGCTTGTAGGCCTCCTCGGCGCCCTCGGGAGAGCAGAAGCGGTCGACGACGCCGTGCACGATCAGGCCGGGCTTGGGCGACAGGAAGTCGGCGCCCATCATGTTGTCCACGGTGATCAGCTCGCGGATCGACGCCCGGGTCACCTCGTTCACCCATGAGGGCGCCGCCGACCGCTCAGTGCCGTAATAGGCGAACGGCTCGTCTCCCGGCATGGCCGCCTCGCCGGACTCGGCCACCGCCGGGAGGTACTCGACCTCGCCCCCCTGGTCCTGCCGTTCGAGCACCTCGGTGAAGGACGCCAGCGCCTGCTGGTATCCCTGCTCGGACATGCCCGACCGCATGGCGTAGGGGTCGTTGTAGGCGCCGGCGACGCCGACGAAGACCTTCACCCTGGGGTCGAACGCCGCGAAGCGCAGGGCGTAGCCGGCGCCGAGGCAGACGCCCACGACGCCGACCCGCTCGCCGTCGACGCGGGGCAGGCCGCGCAGGAAGGAGACCGCGGCGCGCAGGTCGCGCAGCTTGCCCTGCGGGTCCTCGTGCCGCCGGGGCAGGCCCTCGGAGGCGCCGAAGTTGCGGTGGTCAAAGGCCAGCGTGACGTAGCCGGCGTCGGCGAGCCTCGACGCGTACAGGCCGGTCACCTGCTCTTTCACGCCGGTGAACGGGCCGGTGAGCACCAGCGCGGGATGGGGCCCGTCACCGGGCGGGACGCGCAGGTCGCCTGCGAGCGTGACGCCGTCGGCGCCGAACAGGACGTGATCGGCCATGTCGTAAGTCAACCGCATCGCGCAGCCCCGCGTGACCTCCCGGCACCTCCGGCCGGTGACCTCCCGCCTACTCCAGCCGGCGGCCGAACCGGTCGGCCACCGCCTTCACCGCGGCCGGCGACCGCCGCGGTCATTCCATCCAGCGCTCGAACCAGTCGGCCACCGCCTCCATAAAAGTGATCTTGTTGGCCTTGCGGAGGGTCTCGTGCCCCTCGTCGTCGAACAGCAGGTAGCGGCACGGGACGCCGCGGGCCGTCGCGGCGGCGACGACCTGTTCGGCCTCGTAGACCGGGACGTTGGTGTCCTGGGCGCCGTGGACGACCAGCAGCGGCGCGGTCAGCCGGTCGAAGGAGTGGAGGGGCGACAGCGCCCACAGCAGCTCGTGGTCGGCCACCGGATCGCCGTACTCGGAGACGGCGGCCGCGGCGATCCACGGCTCGGTGCGGGCGTAGAAGGTGGCGAAGTCGGCCATGCCGCACACGTCGACCCCGGCGCGGAACAGCTCGGGGTAGGTCACCAGCGCGGCCAGGGTGAGATAGCCGCCGTAGGAGCGGCCCATGCAGGCCACCCTGGCCGGGTCGGCGACCCCTGCGCCGACGACGTACCCGACGCAGTCGGCGACGTCGTCGATGGCGTGGAAGCGCAGCGCGTGGTTGTCGGCGTCCTGGAAGGCGCGGCCGAAGCCCGACGAGCCGCGCACGTTGGGCGCGAGCACGCTGACGCCCGCGGCCAGCAGCCGCTGGAACAGCGGGTTGAACGTCGGCCGCTCCTGGCTCTCGGGCCCGCCGTGCAGGTAGATCGCGCACGGCCCGGCGCCGGGGCCGGCGCGGTACAGCCAGCCGGTGAGCTCAAGGCCGTCCCTGGCGGGGAAGCGGACCAGCTCGGCGTGGATCTGGTGGGGCAGCGGGTCGTCCCCGGCCACCCGGTAGTACTCGCCGGTCGCCAGCTCGCACAGAAGCACGTGGGAGGGCGTGTCGGGCGACTCCCCCGCCAAGACGGCCAGCGCGCCGTCCAGCGACAGCCGCGCGGAGCTGATCACGTCCACCGGCGGCGGCGGGAGCGGCCGGGTGCCGCCCTCGATCAGGTCGGCGACCTCCAGCTCGCAGCGCCCGGCGACGTTCCAGACCAGCAGGGCGACCGTGCCGTCCATGCTGACCGAGAACCGGTCGAGCTCGGCGTCGGGGCGCTCGGCGACGACCTGCGGGGCGCCGCCCACCGGCATGGCGATCAGCGCGCTGCGGTCGCGGCCGGCGTTGGAGCGGATGTAGGCGACCTCGCCGTCCGGCGACAGCGAGCCGAGGTCGGTCGTCGGAGGCAGCAGCGGCCGCTCTTCGCCGAAGGGCAGGTCGGCCACCGACATCTCGCGCATGCCCCGCGGTCCGTGGCGCAGCAGGGCGCGGCTGTGGTCGCGGCTCACCGCGCTCGGCCACATCAGCGGCCCGGCGGCGATGGTGTCGCGGTGGCCGAGGCAGGCGTCGATGAGCACGGCCTCGGTCGCCCCGGACGCCGACAGCTCGGCGACCAGCAGCGTCGAGCCCTGCCCTGTCCACCGGACGAACACCGCCGAGCCCCTGGCCGGGGTTTCGGTGGGGCCGGCGAGCAGGCGGCGGTCGGTGCCGTCCGGTCGCAGCGCCCACACTTGGGTGTGCTCTCCTCCGCCGGGCGACACGGTGACGGCCAGCCACTCGCCGTCGGGCGACCACAGCACGTCGCCGACCGGTTCGGGGCCGGTGTCGACCACGCGCGCGCGCCGCGCGCCTTGCCGGGTCAGCGGCTGGACCCAGACGCGCGGCGAGCCGTCGCGGTCGCTGACGAACGCGACGGCCTTCTTGTCGGGCGACAACGCGGGGGACCGGCAGGTCCATGAGATGTCGACGGTCAGACTCCTTGTGCTTGCAGCCACAACTCCAGGAGTCCAAGTTGCCACAAAGCGTTGGCTCCCAGGGTGGTTCTGTGTTCGTCGGGCGCGGCGAGCAGTTTGTCCACCATGGCGGGCCGGAACAGGCCGCGCGAACGGGCGGCCTCCCCGGTCAGGGCGTCACGGACCAGGCCGAGGAACGGCCCGTGGATGTGGCGGATGGCCGGGACGGGGAAGTAGCCCTTGGGCCGGTCGATGACCTCGTCCGGGACCAGTCCCCGGGCGGCCGCCTTGAGCACTCCCTTTCCCCCGTGGGCCAGTTTGAGCTCGGGCGGGCAGGTGGCGGCCAGCTCGACCAGATCGTGGTCCAGGAACGGCGTGCGGGCCTCCAGCCCGTAGGCCATCGTCATGTTGTCGACCCGCTTGACCGGGTCTTCGGCCAGCATGACGCCGGTGTCCAGCCGGAGCACGGCGTCCAGCGCGGTGTCGGCGCCGGGCATGGCCAGGTGGTCGCGGACGAAGGCCGCGCTGACGTCCTCCGCGATCAGGTGGTCCGGCTGGAGGATCTCGGCCAGGTCCTGGTGCGGGCGGTCGAAGAAGACCTTGGCGTACGCGTCGGCGGCCGCGTCGCGTGCCACGTTCTCCAGAGGCGGGTACCAGTCGTAACCGGCGAACACCTCGTCGGCGCCCTGCCCGGACTGCACCACCTTGACGTGCTTGGACACCTCCTGCGAGAGCAGGTGGAAGGCGACGCAGTCGTGGCTGACCATCGGCTCGCTCATCGCCGCCACGGCCTGTTCCAGGGACGGCAGCAGGCGCAGGTCGTCGACCATGATGCGGTGATGGTCGGTGCCGAACCGCCGGGCGATCAGGTCGGAGTAGGCGAACTCGTCCCCCGACTCGCCGCCGGCGGCGTGGAAGCCGACGCTGAAGGTGGCCAGGCCCCGCTGGCCCTCCTCGGCGAGCAGGGCGACGATCAGGCTGGAGTCCAGGCCGCCCGACAGCAGCACGCCGACCGGCACGTCGGCGACCATGCGCCGGCGCACGGCGACGCGCAGGGCCGAAAGCACGGCCTCGCGCCACTCGTCCGGGCCCATCTCGTCCCGGCCGGCCTGCAGCACGTCGAGCTGCACCTCGCCGCTGCCGGGGACGCCGCCCGACGGACGGCTGAAGGCGGGGGTCCAGTAGTGGTCGTCGCTGGTGGCGCCGTCGGGCTCGATGGTGCGCAGCGTGGCGGGCGGCAGCTTCTCCACGCCGGTCAGGATGGTGCGGGGTGAGGGCACCACCGAGTGGAAGGTCATGTAGTGGTGCAGCGCGACCCGGTCGATGTCGGTGGGCACGCCTCCGCCGGCGAGCAGCGCCGGCAGGGTGGAGGCGAAGCGGAGGCGGGCGGCGTCCCGGGTGATGTAGAGCGGTTTGATGCCGAGCCGGTCGCGGCCGAGCACGAGCCGGCCGGTGTCCCGCTCGGCGACGGCGAAGGCGAACATGCCCTTGAAGCGGTCCACGCAGCGCGGGCCCCAGTGGCGGTAGGCCTTCAGCAGCACCTCGGTGTCGGAGGTGGAGAAGAACCGGTAGCCCTCCGCCAGCAGCACCTCGCGCAGCTCGCGGTAGTTGTACAGGCAGCCGTTGAACACTCCCGACAGGCCGGCCTCGGCGTCCACCATGGGCTGCGCGCCCCGGTCGGACAGGTCGATGATCCTCAGCCGCCGGTGCCCGAGGGCGACCGGGCCGAGGGACCACATGCCGGTGCCGTCGGGCCCCCGGGCGGCCATGGCCGCCGTCATGCGCTCTACGGCGCCGACGTCGGCCGGGCGGCCGTCGAACCTGATCTCTCCGCTGAGTCCGCACATCAGAGGGACTCCCGCATCAGCCACGTGTCCTTGGCGCCGCCGCCCTGCGAGGAGTTGACGATCATGCTGCCGGGCGGGGCGACACGGGTCAGCGCGGCCTGCGGGACGACCGGCCGCTCGCCCAGGAACACGAACCCGCGCAGGTCGACCGCGTGCGGGCGCATCCGCTCGCCGTCGAAGGTGGGGTGGGTGGACAGGGCGATCGTCTCCTGGGCGACCCACCGCTCGGGCTCGGCGAGGATGCGCTCGCGCACCTCGTCCAGTTCGCGCGCGGAGGCGTGCGCACCGATGATCACGCCTTGGCCGCCGTAGCCGTCCACCGGCTTGACCACCAGCTCGGACAGGCGGTCGAGCACCTGCCCGCGGTCCTCGGGCTCACGGCAGAGGTAGGTGGGGACGTTGGCGAGCAACGGGCGTTCTCCCAGGTAGTAGTCGATCAGCCGGGGCACGTAGCGGTAGAGGCTCTTGTCGTCGGCGACGCCGTTGCCCGGCGCGTTGGCCAGGGTCAGCGCGCCGCTCTCGGTGGCGTCGAGCAGTGCGGCGCCGAGCGGGCCACCCAGCAGGTCGTCCTCGTCGATCCTGCGGTACAGCACGTCCACCCGCCGCCCGGCGGCGTACACGACGCCGTCGCGCACCGCCAGGTCGCCCGGTTCCACCAGGACGACGTCCATCTCCTCGGCGAGGGTGCGGTGCTCGTAGTAGGCCGGGTCGCTCGGCCCCGAGGTCACCACGCCGATGACGGGGTCGGCCGACGGGGACGCCGCGAGCAGCGCCTCGCGCAGCAGCCCCGCGGCGCCTTCGGGGTCGAGGACGCCGGCGCGGTCGAGTTCGGGCAGGGCCTGGACCGCCGTGCGGCGGTTGCCCACCGCGTAGCCGATGCCGGAGGGCACCCTGAGGTTGTCCTCCAGGACGACCCAGCGCCCCGCCCCGTCGCGGGCGACGTCGAGGCCGGCGACCGAGCACCTGGTAGCGGCGCTGTGCACCCGCCAGCCCGCGGCGCGGTAGCCGGGGGCCTCGTCCACGATCCAGGCCGGGATCACCTGGTCCTTGATCACCTCGCGCCGGCCGTACACGTCGTGCAGGAACGCCTCCAGGGCGCGCACCCGCTGGGGCATGCCCTCGCTGATCTTGGCCCAGTCGTCTCCCGCGATCAGCCGGGGCGTCAGGTCAAGGGGCATCTTCCGGCCTGAGGCCACGCCGTCGCGGTCGAGCGTGCGTTCCTGCCGCTCTTCTTCGCTCTCGACGCGGAAGTTCATGCCGATCTGCTTCATGTAGGCGTCGCGCACGCCCTCCCGTCTGCACAGCTCGGCGGAGCCGAGCTTGTCCAGCACCTGGAGGATCGGCTGGTACGGCTCGCGCACGATGCCCGCGATCACGGCCTCGTCCTGCACCGCCTGGTAGTCACCGAGCAGTTCGGTGGTCAGGCGCGGGATGGGGCCGCCGAACTCGGCCTGCCAGCCGTCGGACCGCGTCACGGCGACCAGCCGGTCCACCACGTCGGCGAAGGTGCCGCCGTGCGCGATGATCTGCCGCTGGCGCTCGGCCGAGCTTCCCCGTCCGAGGGCGTACTCGGCCAGCGTGGTGACCGACTCCCAGTCGCCGGTGGCCTCCAGCTGGGGCCGCAGGCCGTCGAGCATCCGCCTGATCACCTCGGCGGCGGGCCTCGCCGTGCCGTCCGAGGGGTCGACGAGGGCGCCTTCCAGGCCCGAGCGCGCGGACCGCCAGGTGGCGGCCCGCACCATCTCCATGGGCACCTCCTGCTGGACGGGCCCGTCGTCCTCGATGGCCTGCAGCTCGCGCATCACCACCGCGCGGAAGACGCCCGCCATGAGCACGACGTCCTCCACCCGGGGGCAGGCGTCGCACATGCGCATCTCGACCGTCGGCAGGTGCGCCGAGGGGCGGACGTCGAAGTAGATCATCCCGGGATCGGTGATCACCCCGGACCGCACCAGGTCGGCGACCATCTGGTCGTACTCGGCGGCGGAGGAGAACCGGCGCACCGGCCCGGTGGTGGGCCAGCGCTGCCAGACCAGGGTGCGGGAGCTCGCGTAACCGCTGTCGGCGCCCATCCAGTACGGGGAGCTGGCGCTGAACGCCAGCAGCGGCGGCAGCCAGCGGGCGACGCGGTGGGCCACCTCGACGGCCAGATCGCGGTTGGCCACGTCCACGTGCACCTGGGCGCCGCAGATGAGCTGCTCGCGGGTGAGGAGCTGGTAGTCCTCCAGCATCTTCTCGTACCGCGCGTCCGGCGAGATCTTCAGCGCGGCCGGGTCGACCAGCGGCACCGTGCCCGCGGCGACGATGCCGAGGCCGAGGCCGTCGGCGGCCTCGACCACCGTGCGGCGCAGCGCGGTCAGATCCTGGCCGAGGTCCTCCAGGCGCACGTAGGGACGGCTGTTGGACTCCACCACCGAGCGCTGGAGCTCATGGGTGAACCGTTTCTGCGGTAAGCGCTCCAGCAGGCTCTCGGCGCGCGGGACCAGGTGGCGCGTCTCGAGGTCCACGACGTGGAATTCCTCTTCGACACCTACGGCGATCGACTCCCCGAGACCCGACATCCCACCATCCTTTTCAGCCCTTAAGCAGGCGTTGCCTGACGGCACACTGCCCATAACGGAGCAAAATGCACGTCACACCGCAAGTCCGTGGCTGGTGAGATGCGGCATCACTCACGCAGTGTGACGTTTAGGACTTTGCTCTCGATCTTAACCATTTCTTTACTCGATGCTCTGGCGCGAGACGCCGTCTCGGAGATGTGATGGCTCCGGCCTGAAAGCCCTCACTCTCAGGCGGTCGAAAAGGAGTCACCTCCGTGATATCTCCAGTACGCGGCATCGCCGTGGCCGGCGTGGCCACGGCAATGCTCTTGCCCGCGGCCCCCGCCGCCCTCGCGTCCCCCGGCCCCGCATCCGCTCCGGCCGTCTCATGCGCGGCGACGCTGGCCGCGCCGACCCGCGAGGCGGCGTTCTCGGCGGCGGCCACGGCGGCCGGCGTCCCCGAGTCGCTGCTGAAGGCCGTGTCCTACATGCAGTCCCGCTGGGACGACCACGAGGGCCGCCCCAGCGGCGACGGCGGCTACGGGCTGTTCGACCTCGGCGCCGAGGCCCCCGAGGCCCGGGACGGCGCGGGCAAGGGCCGCGCGGCGCGGCCCGTGAGCCAGATCGACGCCGCGGCCGTCCTGACCGGCCTCTCCCCGGCCGCCCTGAAGCAGGACCCGAACGCCGGTGTCTGCGGCGGCGCGGCCCTGCTCGCCTCCTACCACCAGGGCGGCGACGGGCCGGGGAGCTGGCGCGGCGCGGTCGCCCGCCTCGGCGGCAAGAAGGACTTCGTCACGCAGGTGTACCGGACGTTGAAGAACGGCCAGAGCCGCCTCACCGAGGACGGCGAGCGGGTCACCCTGGCCGCCGACGCCACCGTCGCCGTGCCCGGCCAGGCCGCGGCGGAGGTCGACTGCCCGTCCGGCCTCGACTGCGAGTGGATCGAGGCGCCGTACGCCAAGGGCGACGCCACCGCCCCTGACGGCACCACCGACTACGGCAACCACGACATCGCCGACCGCACGGGGCCGGGCGGCCCCGAGATCCGGTACATCGTCATCCACGACACCGAGGGCTACTACGAGCCGAGCGTGCGGCTGGTCCAGGACCCTGCCTACCTGGCGTGGAACTACACGATCCGCTCCTCCGACGGGCACATCGCCCAGCACCTCGACCCCAAGGACGTGGGCTGGCACGCCGGCAACTGGTACGTGAACGCGCACTCGATCGGCATCGAGCACGAGGGCTTCGCCGGCACCGCCGCGTGGTTCACCGAGTCGATGTACCAGACCTCGGCCGCGCTGGTGAGGCATCTCGCCGCCAAGTACGGCATCCCGCTCGACCGCGCCCACATCATCGGGCACGACCAGGTGCCCGGGACACTGTTCGGCAACACCAAGAACGTGCACTGGGACCCCGGGCCGTACTGGGACTGGGACCACTACTTCGAACTCCTCGGCGCGCCCATCGGCGGCGAGCAGAAGACCACGGCGGACGTCGCGGCCGGTGACGTCGTCGAGGTGCGCACCGGCTACGCCGGCAACCCCCAGACCGTCACCGGGTGCGCGGCGGCCTCCCCGAACTCCCCCGAGTGCGTCCCCGGCGCGGGCACCAACTTCGTCCCCCTCCACCAGGCGCCCTCGCAGGACGCGCCGCTCGCCAAGGACCCGGGCTGGAAGCCGACCGGCGTGGACGGCACCACCTACGCCAGCGACATCAGCGCGCGCGTCACCTCCGGGCAGAAGCTCGTCGTGGCCCAGGTCCAGGGCGACTGGCTCGGCGTGTGGTGGGCCGGCTCGCTGACCTGGCTGCACA
Organism: Sphaerisporangium dianthi; assembly: GCF_042654065.1. Taxonomy (NCBI): domain Bacteria; kingdom Bacillati; phylum Actinomycetota; class Actinomycetes; order Streptosporangiales; family Streptosporangiaceae; genus Sphaerisporangium; species Sphaerisporangium dianthi. The sequence goes on from NZ_JBHSFP010000050.1 coordinate 26,413, forward strand.
ACCCCGCCGCGAAGCCCGTCGTGGTCCGCGCCCTGGCCAAGACCGTCACGGCGACGTCGGCGACGACACCGGCCGCCATCTACGGCCGCGCCTACCCCGAAGCGTCGGCCTACACCGGCACCGGCATCCCGGTGCAGGCGCTGTCGCCGCTGGAATACAAGATCCCGGCCGGGCAGGAGTACGCGGTCAGCGACGACGACGTCGTCACCGACTACTACCGCGCGACCACCTTCGACGGGTCCGCGCCCGGCGATCGCACCGACCTGAAGGGCCAGGATCGCTACTACCAGCTGTGGTACGCCCACCGGCAGGTGTTCGTCCGCGCCGCCGAGGTCGGCCTGCACGACGCCCGCAGGTCCGTGGTCACCGGCACCGCGCCCCCCGTCGTCAGCGGGACCCCCGCGGTCGGCCGGGAGCTCACCGCGTCCAGCGGCTCCTGGTCGCGGCAGGTCGCGGGCTTCACCTACCAGTGGTCGGCCGGCGGGTCGCCCGTCTCCGGCGCGACCGGCACGACGTTCCGGCCACGCCCGCAGGACCTCGGCAAGACCGTGACGGTCACCGTCAGCGTCGCCGACCCGTACTTCGCCGCGGCGTCGGCGACCTCCGCGCCCACCGCGGCGGTCGCGCCGGGGACGATCACGCCAGGCGAGCCGCCGGCCGTCACCGGCGTCGCCAAGGTCGGCCGCACGCTGACCGGCTCCCCCGGCACCTGGACGCCCTCCCCCCGCAAGGTCGCCTACCAGTGGCTGCGCGACGGCGTCCCCGTCAGGGGCGCCACCGGCCGCACCTACCACCTCAAGGGGCACGACCGCGGGGCCCGGATCTCGGTGCGCGTCACCGTGTCGGCGACCGCCTACGCCGACGCCACCGCGACGTCCAAGCCCACCGCCAAGGTCGGCCCGTCCGGGCACTGACCTGTAAGCAGCCGAAGGAGGGCGTCTCCGGTCCGCGGACCGGAGGCGCCCTCTTTCCCGTTCACGCCTTGACGCCGGCCCCGCACAGCGCGAGCTTCGCCCTGCACGCCACGGCCGCCGGGCCCCTGCCGCGAGCCCCGCCCTCGCCGGACCGCGCCCCGGCTCAGGAGTCGAAGCCGAGTCCCAGCCGGTCCAGGGTGCGCAGCCACAGGTTGCGGCGGCCCTGGTGGGCGTCGGCCTGGGCGATCGACCAGCGCGTGAGCTGGATGACGCCCGACCTGATCGGCTCAGGAGGGAACGGAACCGGCTTCTCGCGCACCATGCGCAGCTCGGTGCGCTCGGTGGGCTCCCCCTCCAGCAGGTCCAGCATCACGTTGGCGCCGAACCGCGTGGCCCCGACGCCGAGCCCGGTGTAACCGACCGCGTAGGCCAGCCGGCCACGGTGCGCCTTGCCGAAGAACGCGCTGAACCGGCTGCAGGTGTCGATCACCCCGCCCCAGCGGTGGGTGAAGCGGACCCCGGAAAGCTGCGGGAACGTCGTGTAGAAGTGCGCTGCCAGCTTGGCGAAGGTCGCGTCGCGCTGCTCGTACTCCTGCCGGACCCGGCCGCCGTTGTAGTACACGGCGTCGTACCCGCCCCAGAGGACGCGGCCGTCCTCGGTGAGCCGGTAGTAGTGGAACTGGTTGGCCCCGTCGCCGATGCCCTGCCGGTTGCGCCATCCGACGGAGGCCAGCTGCGCGGCCGACAGCGGCTCGGTCATCAGGGCGTAGTCGTACACCGGCACCACGAAGTTCTTCAGCCGGCCGAGCAGCGGCGGGAACACCCCCGTCCCGAGGGCGACCTTCGCCGCGCGCACCTTGCCGTGCGGGGTGGTCAGCTCGATGGCCGTCCCGTCGTCCCTGAGCGCGCGGACCGGGCTGCGCTCATGAATGCGCACCCCGAGCGAGAGGCAGGCCTCCCGCAGCCCCCAGGCCAGCCGGGCCGGGTCGAGCATCGCGCAGCCGTCACGGTCCCACAGCCCGCCCGCGTAGGTCGGCGAGGCCACCTCGGCGCGCACCTGGCCCTCGTCCAGCAGGCGGTGGTCCATGCCGAGCTCGCGGGCGATGCCGACGTCCTCGGCCATGCCGTCGAGCTGCCACGGCTCGGTGGCCACGTGCAGTTCGCCGGTGCGCTCGAAGGCGCACCGGATGCCGTGGCGGGCGACGGTCCGCTCGATCTCGTCCAGGTTCTCCCTGCCGAGCCGCACGAGCGTCGAGATCTCGTGCGGCCAGCGCGCCAGGCCGTTGGACAGCCCGTGGGTGAGGCTGGCGACGCAGAAGCCGCCGTTGCGCCCCGAGGCGGCCCAGCCGACGCGCCTGCCTTCGAGCAGGACGACGTCGAGCGAGGGGTCGCGTTCCTTGGCCATGAGGGCCGCCCACAGGCCGGAGAAGCCGCCGCCGACCACGGCCAGGTCGGCGGAGGTCTCCTCGAAGAGCCGCCGCAGCGGCTCGGGTTTGTCCGGACTGTCCAACCAGTACGGCTTACGCTCCGCGTCAGCCAGTGCTTTCAGCGGATCCACGAATTTCACGTCCCCACGAACTGCGTCGTATGTTCCGGCGGGGCATCGCGCCCTGTCCGCCGGGTGATGGTCTCCCGCGTCAGGTGCGACGCCGGGAGGTCACCGTGTTGATCACGGCGATCGCCACGCCGATCGCGAAGATCAGCGTGCCGAGGATGTTGACCTGCGGCGGGACGCCGATGCGGACGGCGCCGTAGATCCACAGGGGGAAGGTGGTGGTCGTGCCGCTGGTGAACTGCGTGATGACGAAGTCGTCGATCGACAGCGCGAACGCCAGCAGCGCGCCGGAGACGACGCCCGGCAGGATCATCGGGAAGGTGACCCGCCAGAACGTGATCCACGTGGAGGCGCCGAGGTCGCGCGCGGCCTCCTCCACCGAGCCGTCCAGGCCCACGACCCGGGCGCGCACGGTGACCGCGACGAACGACACCGAGAACAGCACGTGCGCGATGACGACGGTCCAGTAGCCGGTCCGCACGCCCAGGCTGACGAACAGCGACAGCAGCGAGGTGCCCATGACCAGCTCGGGCGAGGAGATCGCCGCGAACATGAGGAGGTTGGTGCCGCCCTGGCCCCGGAAGCGGTAGCGGCCGAGGGCGATGCCCATCAGCGTGCCGAGCACGGTGGTGACGGCCGTCGCGATCAACGCGATCGTGATCGAGTTCCACAGCGCGCTGGTGAGCTCGGGGTAGTCGCCGAGCCGTCCCCACCACTTGAGGGTGAAGCCCTGCCAGCTCACGTTCGACTTGCTCTTGATGTCGTTGAAGCCGAACACGATCATCACGACGATCGGGAGGAACAGCCACAGCAGCACGAGCCAGGTGTAGGCGAACAGCAGGCGCTCGCCCCGCCGGGCGCGCCCGCGGCGGCGCGGGCCCGGCGACGCCGGGGCGGTCTCGGCCGCCGCGGCGGGCGAGGTGTCGATCTGGCCGCTCATCGCGCCGCCGCCTCGAGGACGTTCTCGGTGCCGAGGGCCCGGGCGTAGGCGAAGATGCCGACGAGCATCCCCGCCATCAGCGTGAACGACAGCGCGGCGCCGACCGGGTAGTCGTTGTTCGTCAGGTACTCCGTCTGGATGATGTTGCCGATCATCGTGTTGGCCGGGCCGCCGAGGATCGCGGCGTTGACGTAGTCGGAGGTCATCGGGACGAAGGTCATGAGCACTCCGGCGAACACTCCCGGCAGGGACAGCGGCAGCACGATCTTGGTGAACGACTCGCGGGGGCTGGCGTACAGGTCGTGTGCCGCCTCCACCACGCGGGGGTCGACCCGCTCCAGCGCCACGTAGATCGGCAGGATCATGAACGGCATGTAGCAGTAGGTCAGGCCGCCGATGACCGCGGCCGACGTCGCCAGAATGTGGAAGTCGGCCGGCAGCAGCCCCACGTCCTTGAGCGGCTGGAGCAGGATGCCGTCGTCGGCCAGCAGGAACTTCCACGACACCGTGCGCAGCACGAAGGACACGAAGAACGGCAGCAGGACCAGCAGCAGGTACGTCGACTTGCGGGCGCCGCCCTTGAAGGCGATCCAGTAGGCCACCGGGTAGGCCAGCGCGATCGCCAGCAACGTGCCCGCCACGCCGTACCCGACCGAGCGCAGGAACTGCGTCTTGTACTGCACCAGCGCATCGGTGTAGTTGGCGAAGTGGAAGGTCTGGACGAAGCCGTACACGACGTCGCCCTCCTGGGTGGAGACCGAGGCCATGAACACCAGCGGGACCACCAGGAACAACGCCAGCCACAGCCCGCCCGGGAGGACCAGCAGGTAGGGAGCGAGCTTGCGTCGCATGACGCTAGCCCTGCGCGATCGGCTGGAAGATGCGCCCGAAGACCTTCTCCTCGGCCGGCGTCAGCGTCTTGTAGGAGCGCAACTTGGCCAGGTCGGCCTCGGACGGGAAGATCAGCGGGCTGTCGGCGAGCAGCTCCAGCGACTTCTTCTCCTCCCCGGTCGCCTTGCCGGCGTCGGCCTTGACGATCTGCTGGGCGCCGGGCACGGGGGTGATGTAGTTGATGTATTCGGCGAGGGCCGCCGCCACGTCGGGCTTGTAGGCGAAGTCCATCATGGCCAGGGCGTCGACCGGGTTCTGCGCCGTCTTCGGGATGCACATGTTGTCGGTCCAGATCGTGCCGCCCTCCTGCGGGATCACGAACCTGAGGTCCTGGCCCTCGGCGACCTGCTGGAACACGTCGCCCGACCATGCCATGCAGATCCAGATGTCGCCGCGGACGAGCGCGTCCACGTAGTCGTTCTCGTAGTACTTGCGGACGAGCCCGGCGTCGCGCTGCTGCTGGAGCTTCTGCCCGGCCTTCTCCCAGTCGGCCTGCGTCGACTTGTCCGGGTCGACGCCCAGCGAGAACAGCCCGAAGTTCGCGATCTCCTGGCTGTCGACCAGCATGCCGACCTTGCCCTTGTACTTGGGGTTCCAGAGCTCCTCGATGCTCGTGACGTCCCCGTCCACGTACTTGGGGTTGTAGGCGATGCCGGTGAGCCCCGACTGCCAGGGGATCGTGTAGGTGTTGTTCGGGTCGTAGGAGGGGCTCTTGTACTTGGCGCCCGCGTTGGCCGCGAAGTTCGGCAGCTTCTCGTGGTCGAGCGCCACCAGGTAGCCGAGCGCGATCGCCCGGTCCAGCTGGATGCCGTTGGTCATGACCATCAGGTCGTAGCCGATGTCCTGGCCCGCGGCGAGCTGCGGCTGGATCTTGCCGAACCAGGTCGAGTTGTCCTGGATGGCCTCCTGGTAGGTGACCTTGATCCCCGTCTCCTTGGTGAACCTCTCCAGGGTCGGGTACTTCTTGCCGTCCTTGTCGATGTACAGGGGCCAGTTGGCGAAGCGCAGCGTGCCGTTCTTCGTCTTGTCGGCCCAGTATCCGGCGGCCGCGCTCGGCTTGGGCGGCTCGACCTTCCTGCCCTGCACACCGCAGGCGGCGAGGCTCAGCGCGGCGGCGGACAGGCCGGCCATGCGCAGCGCGTCGCGCCTGGTCACACCTTCGCCGCCACTGTTCGCGGGCAGACCGCGACGCTGGGTCAGGCCACGCAGGAACGCGAGATCACGGGGAGGGGTCATGAGGTGGTTCAACTTCCTATCGCGTACGAGTGGTGCGGCTGCCAGGACAACCAGATGGAGTCACCGCGCTCCGCCGTGATGCTGCTGTCGTTGGCGTTCTGCTCGAAGACCGTGAACTCGGCCCCGCCGGCCAGGCTCACGGCGTAGCTGTTGTAGGTGCCGAGATAGACCACCTCGGCCACGGTGCCGCGTACGGCGCTGAGGCCCGCGGCCGGCTCCTCGTGCGAGATCCTGATCTTCTCCGGCCGCACGGTCACCTCGACCTCGCCCTCCAGCGCGGCCCCCTCGCCGACCGGCACCAGCACGCGGCCGCCCTCCCCCAGGCGCACCACCGCCACGCCGCCGCCGACCCGCTCGGCCGTGCCGGCCAGCAGGTTGGAGGTGCCGATGAACCCGGCGACGAACTTGGTCGCCGGCCGCTCGTAGATCTCCCTCGGACCGGCCAGCTGCTCGACCAGGCCGTCGTTCATGACGGCGATGCGGTCGCTCATCGTGAGCGCCTCGTTCTGGTCGTGCGTGACGTACACGAACGTGATGCCGACCTCCCGCTGGATGCGCTTGAGCTCGATCTGCATCGCCTGGCGCAGCTTGAGGTCCAGCGCGCCGAGCGGCTCGTCCAGCAGCAGCGCCCGCGGGTGGTTCACCAGGGCCCGCGCCAGGGCGACCCGCTGCTGCTGGCCGCCGGACATCTCGCGCGGCCGCCGCTTCTCGCGGCCGGTGAGATCGACGATCTCCAGCATCTCGCCGACCCGCCGCTTGATCTCCTGGTCGCCGACGCGCTTGCGCCGCAGCCCGAAGGCCACGTTCTCCCACACGTTCATGTGCGGGAACAGCGCGTAGGACTGGAAGACCATGTTCACGTCCCGCTTGTTCGGCGGGACGTCGGTGACGTCCCGCCCCTGCAGGCGCACGGCGCCCCGCGTGGGGTCCTCGAACCCGGCGATCATGCGCATGGTGGTCGTCTTGCCGCAGCCCGAGGGCCCCAGCATGGAGAAGAACTCGCCCTCGGCGATCGACAGGCCGACCCCTTTGACGGCCTGAACGACCTCACCGTGCGCTTGGTATTCCTTGACGACCCCGACGAGCTCGATGGCGGGCACCTGGGAGATGTCGGAGGCGGCCGCGGAGGCCGCCTCCTTGCCCGCCTGGATTTCCGTCATTCCAGGCCTATCCCTTACCTATGTCGGCCGCGTGCGCCGATGTAGTGCGTGTGGTGCTCGGTGATCACTCACCGATGTAGTGCATGACGTGCTTCACCCGGGTGTAGTCGTGCAGGCCGAAAACCGACAGGTCCTTGCCGTAGCCCGAGTGCTTGAAGCCGCCGTGCGGCATCTCCGACACGAACGGGATGTGGGTGTTCACCCACACCACGCCGAAGTCCAGCCGCCGCGACATCCGCATCGCCCGGCCGTGGTCGGAGGTCCACACCGACGCCGACAGGCCGAACCTGACGTCGTTGGCCTTGGCGAGCGCCTCGGCCTCGTCGCTGAACGTCTGCACGGTGATGACCGGCCCGAACACCTCGGTCTGGATCATCTCGTCGTCCTGCTGGAGCCCGTCGACCACCGTCGGCTCGAAGAAGTACCCCTTCTCTCCGACGCGCCGCCCGCCGGTGACCACCTTGGCGTGACCGGGCGCGCGCTCCAGGAACCCCTCCACCCGGGCGAGCTGCTGGGCGTTGTTGAGCGGGCCGTAGAAGGCGTCCTCGACGTCCAGGCCGCCGGTCCTGGTGGCCGCGGCCGCCTCGGCGAGGGCCGCGAGGAAGGGCTCGTGGATGCTCTCGTGGACCAGCACCCGGCAGGCCGCGGTGCAGTCCTGCCCGGCGTTGTACAGCCCGGCGCCCGCGATCGCCTCGGCCACGGCGGGGATGTCCCTGACGTCGTCGAAGACGACGACCGGCGCCTTGCCGCCCAGCTCCAGGTGCACCCGCTTGAGATCGTCGGCCGCCGACTTGGCGACCTGGACGCCCGCGCCCACCGACCCGGTGATCGCCACCATCGACGCCGACGGGTGCCCCACCACCTTGGCGCCGGTCTCGCGGTCGCCGACGACGACGTTGAAGACGCCGGGCGGGAGGATCTCGCCGATGATCTCGGCCAGCTTCACCGTGGACACCGGGGTGGTGTCGGACGGCTTGAGCACCACCGTGTTCCCCGCCGCCAGCGCCGGGGCGATCTTCCAGACCGCCATCATCAGCGGGTAGTTCCACGGCGTCACCTGGCCCACCACGCCGATCGGCTCGTGGCGGATCACCGAGGTGTGGTCGGCGAGGAACTCTCCGGAGGTCGGGCCCTCCAGCGTGCGCGCGGCGCCCGCGAAGAAGCGGAAGTGGTCGGCCGCGGGCGGGATCTCGTCCTCCGCCATGCGCGCACGCGGCTTGCCCGTGTTGCGGCACTCGGCCTCGACGAGCTCGTCGGCCCGCGCCTCGATGGCGTCGGCGATCTTCAGCAGGTGGCCGGCGCGCTCGCCCGGTGTCGTCATGCCCCACGAGGCGAACGCGGCGAGCGCGGCGGCGTAGGCCGCGTCGACGTCCTCCTGCCCGGAGACCGGAGCCTGGAGGTAGACCTCCCCGGTGCTCGGATCGATCACGTCGGAGAACTGGCCGCTCTTGGCGTCCGCGAGCTCACCATTGATGAAGTTCTGCAGACGGCTGGTCAACGTTGACCTCCTCTGGAGGTGGCTGAGTTGTCGCGACTCTGACAGAGGCCAGGGGCTACGACAAGGGATTTCGTCGCGAATATATCAAATTGCTACGAATTCGCTTGACAGAGCCCGATGAACTGACAACATGTCGCACCAGGACCGCAACATGGCGGGAACGACTGCGTAATCGCCGCGCTGTAGCGGGCTCGGGGTTCTGAGGAAGGACGCGGAGATGACGACGCCGCCCAAGGCGCGACGGGACAACAACCATCAGGACGCCAGACCGGGTCCGGTGGTGCTGGACGAGATCTCCAAGCAGATCATCGAGGAGCTGCAGGCCGACGGGCGCAAGCCCTACGCCGCCATCGGCAAGGCCGTCGGGCTCTCGGAGGCCGCCGTGCGCCAGCGCGTGCAGCGCCTCCTCGACGCCGGCGTCATGCAGATCGTCGCCGTCACCGACCCCCTCACCCTGGGCTTCCCCCGCCAGGCCATGATCGGCATCAAGTGCGAAGGCGACCTGGAGACGGTCGCCGACGAGCTGTCCTCCATCGACGAGATCGACTACGTCGTCCTCACGGCCGGCTCACTGGACATCATGGTGGAGGTCGTCTGCGAGGGCGACAGCCACCTTCTGGAGATCCTCGGCAAGATACGCGCCATCCCCACCGTCCGCGCCACCGAGACCTTCGTCTACCTCAAGCTGCGCAAACAAACCTACTCCTGGGGCACCCGCTGACCCCTCCCACCCCCCGAACCCCCCACTCCCAGCCCTCCAGCCCTCCTCAGCGCCCCACCGCTCATCCCCGAACCCCGCTTCCAGACCCCGGCTCTCCTGAGCGCCCCACCGCTCATCCCCACCCCTGAGCGCCCCCACCGCTCATCCCCAC
>NZ_JBHSFP010000051.1:0-34866 GCF_042654065.1 Sphaerisporangium dianthi
AGCCGTACGTCTACATCGACCTGTCCGGCTGGTCGCCGAAGTACTTCCCCCCGCAGCTCGTGCGGTACGCCAACACGCTGCTGAAGGACAAGGTGCTCTTCGGCTCCGACTACCCCATGATCACCCCTGACCGCTGGCTGGCCGACTTCGACGAGCTCGAGATCAAGGCCGAGGTCCGCCCGAAGATTCTGAAGGACAACGCCGTACGCCTGCTCGGGCTCGGCGCCCAGGAGAGGACGACAGAGGTATGACCACCACGGCGTACGGGCTCGACGAGATCAAGGCGCTGGCCGGCGCGGATCTCGGCCACAGCGGCTGGCTGGAGATCACCCAGGACCGCGTGAACACCTTCGCCGACGCCACCGACGACCACCAGTGGATCCACGTCGACCCCGACAGGGCCAAGGACGGGCCGTTCGGCGGCCCCATCGCCCACGGGTACCTGACCCTGTCCCTGGTCATCCCGCTGTTCGGCGAGCTGCTCGACATCCAGGGCGTGAAGATGAGCGTCAACTACGGCCTGGACAAGGTCCGCTTCCCCAGCCCGGTCAGGGTCGGCGCCAAGATCCGCCTGGGCGCCACCGTCGCCTCGGTCGAGGACGTTCCCGGCGACGGCCTGCAGATGCAGCTCGATCTCACCGTCGAGATCGAAGGCGCGAGCAAGCCGGCCTGCGTCGCCCGCGCCATCTACCGGCACTACGCCTGACCCCCGGCGCGGGCGCCGTCCTCGCCGTCCTCGCCGGCGCCGCGGTCCGCCCTCGTCGGCGATCCCGTACGGCCGGCGTCACGGTGGCGCGCATGAGCCGGTGACTCCGACAGGGGGCAACCCATCGGCCCGAGCCATCGCGGACGGTGTTCGCAGCGGATCGCCACGAATGCGGACGGGCCGCGGACGGTGCGTACGACCGTCCGCGGCCCGCTAGGACCTCACGTCAGCTGCGCAGGGTCCAGCGCTGGTTGTTGCCGCCGTTGCAGGCCCAGAGAATGAGCTTGGTCCCGTTGGCCGTGCCGGCCGCGTTGGCGTCCAGGCAGAGCCCGGACTGCACGCCGGTGATGGTGCCGTTGGAGTTGACGTTCCACTGCTGGTTCGTCTGGCTGTTGCAGTCCCAGATGATCACTGTGGTGCCGTTGGTGGTGCCCTGTCCGTTGGCGTCCAGGCACTTGTTGCCGTACACCTGCAACTGCTTGCCCGAGGTGTAGGTGAACCGCTGGTTGGTGCCGCTGCCGCAGTCCCAGAGCTGCGCCTGGGTTCCGTTGGTGGTGCTGGAGTTGGGGATCTCGGCGCAACGGTTCGACTGGGCCCCGACGATCTGCACGTTCTGCTGGCCGCCTCCGCCGCCGTTTCCTTGCCTGACGAGCGACTTCGACTCGGCCGATCGATTCCCCTGGGCGTCGACGACGTAAAGCCGGTACTCGCCGTTCGACGTCGGAACGGCGATGGAGGTCGCGGTTCCGCTCGCCCTGGTCATCGTGTTGCCGGCGGTGAAGGACGTCGTGCCCAAGGGAGCCAGCCAGACCGTCTTGCTCGCGTCGCCGGTGCTCCGGATGGGAATCGATGTCACACCGGCGGCGACGAAAGTGCTGGCAGGCAGGACGTAGTCCGGCAGAGAAAGATTGCTCTGGGGGATGATGCTCCTGTAGGCATCCTCGAGTCCGGAGTTCACGGCGATGGCATAGGCCGGCGCCGGCCAGACATAGTCGGAAGAAACGATGATGTCCTGGATCGTGCTGTTAGGCAGGTTCTTGTTGGAGACCTTGTTGATAGGTCCGTATGTCTGCGTGACGCTCAGATCATGCTTACGCCCGAAGTCGTCGGAGTTGAGCATCCACGTGACATTCTTGTCGATGCTCAGGACATTGTCGCGGAACGTGATGTACGCCGAGCCTTCGTCCGGGTGGAGTCCGTACTTGTGGCCGGACGGGACGCCCTGCAGATAGTTGTTGGTGATCGTGGTTCCCGGCTGGCTGCCCAGCGTGTAGATGGGAGCCGTATCACTCAGGCGCTGCACCGTGTCAATGATGTGGTTGTAGCTGATCGTGTTGTTCTTCGCCGTGGTGGTCGGCCGGTTGGGCGCGATCGAGCCTGACGACCCGTCGAAGTTCCACCACCCCCAGCCGAGCGTTATACCCGACCACGGGGTCTTCTCGATGCGATTGCGCTGGATGGACAGGCCGTCGGCGAAGTACGCCGAGATGGCGCTGTGCCCGTTGAACAACACAGCACTGTCGTAGATGTAGTTGTTCTTAATCTCGATGTTCTTGGGCGCGCCCTCGACCTGAACGGGATACTTCTCGCGATTCGTCGAGGTGTAGTCCCCGATGTAGACATGCTGGGGATGGCCCACGGCGATGGCGGATCCGGCGATGTCGTTCGTGTAGTTTCCGATCAACTGCGTGTTCACCACGTCGTTGACCATGTTGATGCCGTCGACGCCGGTGTGCTGTACCCGGTTGCCCTGCAGGAGGAGCCCGTCGGCGTTCTCGATCTGGATGATGCCGGGCGCCATGTCGACATTGCGGTAGTAGTAGGCGTGGAAGTTCTGCTTGGCATATGCCTGCGCGCCGAGATTGCCCTGCTGGGCCTGCTTGAACACCGAGCCGGCCACGTTGAACAGGTTCCAGTCGGAGTGCTGGACCGTGAGGCCGGAGAACGTGATGTTGCGGGCGCGGGCGCTCGTGGAGGTGCCGGCGACCCGCAGAAGCGTGGACACGTTGTTCGGCGCGTAGACCGACGCGGTCGCCATGTCCTCGGAGCTCGCCTTGTAGTAGTACAACGTCTTGCTCGTCTTGTCGAAGAAGAACTCGCCCGGCGCGTCCAGGAACTCGTAGGCGTTCATGACCTTGTGGGTGCCGCCGGTCTGGGCGTTCCCGTTGAAGGCGCCCTGGGCGATGGCCGCTCCCGGCTGCTGGAACGTGGCTATGCGGTTCGCGCCGTCGGAGGTGACCTGCCGGACTCCCACGATGGCCGTGGTCCAGGTCGTCCCCGTCTCTATTTCGATGTCGTCCTGATTGCCGGCGATGGCCGGAAAATCATTCAGGCTGTACTTCGATGCCGCGCACTGCGAACCCGACTCCCACGCCCACGACGCCTGCCCCGCCGTGATGTTGTAGGTTCCGGAGCACCCCGCCGAGCTTATCGTCTTCGAAGCCATGAACGCCCGCTTGTCGTTGACATAGAGCGCACGGAGCTTGTTGCTGCGATTCAGCGGGGCTTTCCAGATGTTACCGCTGTGCTGCGTCCACCCGGTTACCCGAACGCCTCCGCTGAGGATCGGCGTCTCGTTCTGGTAAGCGGCGTATATGACCCGGTAACCATTCGTGCCGGAGTCGGCCGGCGTGAAGTCGATCGTGCTGCCGATCGAATAGTCGCCACCGCGGAGATACACATAGATGTCGCCTGTCATGTTGGCGTTCACCGTGCGAACGACGTTCCGCGCGCCCTGCAGCGTCCTGAACGGCGCCGTGATCGTCCCCGGGTTGGCGTCGTCGCCGTCGGGGGCGACGTAATAGGTCGCCTGGGTCGCCGCCGAGGCCGGCGTACTACCTGCGAAGGTCGGCAGCAACACTGCGGCGACGAACACCGCAAGCGCCGCTAACGCCTTCCCAGTGGTGGACAAGGCTGACTTCACGCTCTGTTCCTTTCGCTGGTTCCGAGCGGAGTGTTCGCCGCGCGATCACCCCGCCGTGGCAGAACTCGCCGGTGAGGCCGAATGTCCCTGCCGCGGGATGAGCGGTGCCGGCCGGTTCGCGCGCCGAGCATGCGCCACAGGCGGCCCATGGGTCCTCCAGTACGCGAAGGGCGTGCTCGCCGGCGCCGAAGGAGCCCTGGTCGTCCTCCCCGGCACCGCGACGACGAGAGTCACCGCCGCCGGGGCGCGAGAGGTCTCCTCATAACACGCCCTCAAGAATCCGTGGCAGACATGGGATTACCATTTCGGAAGGTCATGACATATGACGTATGGCGACTGATGTCTGCGGGTAATGTGCCATTAACATGGGATGTCTTGCAACAGTCGATGGAACGGGGGAAGGCACCCCTTCGTCCACCCCCGCGCCGCGACGCCGGGTGATCTTCCACGCGCCGGTGGACTCCCCGCAGGTCGCGGAGGGACCCGCCGGTCATCCCTACATCACGACGCGGCGGCTCCTGGGCTCGATCTGCCAGGTCAAGGGCCGGTGTCTCCGTCACCGCGCCGGTTGCCGTCGCCCCGGCGCAATAATCCACGCGGCGCCCGCGACGCACCAGACCCCCGCAAGGCCGACCCGCACCCCAGGCAGGCCGAGGGAGGAAATCACATACATCAGCAGCGATGAATCACATCCACTGATGTAACTTTCACCAGCGACCCGATCACATCCACCGGCTCACGCGGCCACCACCGGTCACGGAGAACGCACCGAGGCACCGACCGCCCAACGACAGCGCGCCCTGCTCGGAGACGGGCGAAGCGAACAAGCCGGCCTGTGGGCCGAAAGACCCCCGCGTGATGGCACCGTCCGGCCTGTGCCCCCCTCGTAGGTGGCACCCCAGCCCCTTCCAGGGCCCGGCCACCCGGCCCGGGCTCTGGCCCGCCGGAGGGGCCGACGCCTCGCAGGCCTCTTGGCGTCGCAGGCGAATGCGAGCATCATGCCGTCATGGTGGTCTTGGACTGGGCGCTGCGAGGGCTGATCCTCCTGCTGACCGGACTGGGGTTCGTCGGGATGTTCATGACGCTGACGTCGCCTCCATCCATGTGGGGAAAGCAGACCAAGGAGGAACATCGCGGCGGTCTCTACCTCCTTATCTCAGTACTCGGCGTCCCCCTGGCGCTGTGGCTGTGGATTGAATTCTTCGTGTCCTGTGAAGGTTGCGGGTAGCGGCGTGGATCGCCGAAGTCGAGTCGATCGCCCAACCGGGTACTCGATTCCGCCTCAAGCCCTGAGGGATTCCGAACACCCGACCCATCCGTCGATCAAACGTGCTCGCTGGTCGGACCAGGACCAGTAGGCAAGGATCAGGATATAGAGATGGCGATTCTCGTGGATGGCACCCCAAAGACGCGTTAGCCGGCGCGGTTGAGACGGGTGGCGTTGTCGTATGACTCGTGGGCGTCGAGCAATTCGTCCCAGTGCTCCTCGGCCCAGGCGCAGGCGGCCGCCAGAGGCTCGAGCATGCTGCGGCCCAGCGGAGTCAGCTCGTACTCGACATGCGGGGTGTTCTCGGCAAAGACGGTGCGCTTGACCAGGCCGTCCCGTTCGAGGGACCGCAGCGACTGGGTGAGGACCTTGGGGGTGACGCGGCTCAGCGGCACGCGCAGCTCGGAGAACCGGCGCGGCCCGTGCTCGAGGCAGCGGATGATGAGCGCCGCCCACTTGTCACCGAACCGGATCGGATTGAGCGAGGACGGGCACAGCTCGTCGAACATATCGGCGGGCAGGGGTTCACTCATGGCCTCACGATAACCGGTATCCCGGCGGTAACCACGGCCCTCGATAACGTCCGCGCACCGGCCGGCGCACACGGCTCCGGCATGGGTGAGAGAGGCGAGTACCCATGAACATCGTCATCTTCGGTGCGGGCGGCAGGGCCGGGCGGCAAGCGGTCGCCGAGGCGCACCGGCGTGGCCACCGGGTCACCGCCGTGGTGCGCGACCCCGCACGCCACGGCGACCTGACCGGCGCGAACGTCGTGGCGGGCGACGTCATGGACGCGGTGAGCGTCGAGCGGGCGGCCGGCGGGCAGAACGCCGCCATCAGCGCCGCGGCGGACCTGTCCATGCCGCCGCACGACTTCTTCACCGCGTCGTCCCTGGCCCTGGCCGCCGGCCTGGCGAAGGCAGGGGTGCGCCGCCTGGTGGTGGTCGGTCTCGCCTCGATCCTGCCCGGGGCGTCCGGAGCTCCGCTGATGGACGAGCCCGGCTACCCGAACGAGTACCGCTCCTTCTACCTCGGCCACGCGGCGGGTCTGGACCGGCTAAGGAGTTGCGACCTCGACTGGGCGTACGTCGCCCCGGCAGGCGACTTCGACCATGACGGCACGCGCGTCGGCCGGTACCGGGTCGCCGAGCACGGCGACCCGGACGATCGGATCACGTACGCGGACTTCGCGATCGCGCTTCTCGACGAGATCGAGGCGCCCCGCCACCACCGCGCCGCCGTCAGCATCCAGGAGGCGTGATGCCCGAGGTCCACGACAGCCCGAACGTCTGGGTCGCCGAGCACATCCGCCGTTTCGAGGAGACCGACGGCCGACCGCGGCCGGGTGTGAACGACCTGCTCCTGACGACCCGAGGCCGGAAATCCGGCGAGCTGCGCCGTACCGCGCTCGTCTACCAACGTGACGGCGACCGCTACGTCCTCGCGGCCTCCAACCGCGGCGCGGACCACCACCCGGCCTGGTACCTCAACCTGCTCGCCGACCCGTACGTCACCGTGCAGGTCGGTACGGAGACCTTCCCCGCACGCGCGCGCCCCGCCACCCCGGCAGAGCGTCCACACCTGTGGCGCCTGATGGTGTCGGCCATGCCGGAGTACGCGGCCTATCAGGAGCGGACCACCCGGGAGATCCCCGTGGTTCTCCTGGAACGCGTCCATGAGCGGTGCGCCCCGAAAGTGCCCTGAAGGTGCCCTGATCATGGAGGGCATGGGTTCCGACGCTGGTCAGGGAAGTGACAGCGGGCGAGTCGGCCTGTAGGCCGGGTTCTCATTCGGCCTGCTCGTGACCTGCACGCCCATCAGCGACCGGGCCAGCCGTGCCGGACGGGTCCCTTGCGTAGTTCCTGTTCCAGCGCGGCGAGTTGCCGTTCGCCGAGCCGGAGCAGGGAGACCGGCCCGTGCGAGCGCAGCGCTCCGGCCCCACCGGCTCGCCAGTCCCTCTTCCAACGCTGAACGGACCGCAGGCTGATTCGCGGGTCCCGGGCGATAGCCGTGCTGGATTCATCACGCGCGAACCGCTCGGCCGCCTGCAGTCGTAGTCGTTCGCGGAACGCTCTTCGCTCGGCGGACAACCCTCCGCCTTGTGCGTGCCTCATGACGTCGGTCTACCCGGTGATCAAGGCTCATCAGGAGCTATGACACCACCAGTTCAACCTCAGTAACCGAGAGGTCGGGCAGCCGGCCAGAACTGGATGCGGAACTCCTCCAAACCCTCCGGGTAGCCACCGTCGTCATCGTCCTCGTCGTCATATGCCTCATCCGATGAGAAGTAGACAACGGCCTGGCTCGCCTTCTTGATCCGCTGGGCGCGGACCGACCACAGGGCGGCCGGCTCTCCAAGGTCGAGGACCGGGCCGCCGTTGCCCATGGAGTTGCCCGCCCGAACCCGGCCCGAACTGCTGCGCATCGGCTCAGCGGCGGTCCCCGCCTGACCCTCCGGGTCGGCAGGCGGCTCGCCGTCCCACAGTTCGAGCGCGACGTCCGCTGTGTGGTGGTAACCCTGGCGGCTGCACACGATTGCCATGTTCTCCGTGGCGGCGAACCAGGGGTCACCCTGTCTCACCAGCTCGTACAGCTCTTCCGGGGCGAGCGCGGCGGACGAGAAGGAGAGCCCGTCGAGGTCCATGACGGTGAATGAGCCATGCATCACTAGGAATGGACCCGCGACGCGCGCAATGAGCTTTGACATGGTTCTCCGTAAACGTCACGCCGACACAGCTTGACGCAAGGATAGGCCGAGCGCCCAGCGGTGATCCGCCGGGCGCTCAGTTTTCCGCTATGGCCCCGGGTCCACGAGGTTCTCCGCGGCGTTGTAGAGATGCGGGATGAAGTTCTCCTTGTAGAGGATCCGGTCGTTCATGGAGAAGCGCCCGAGCCCCGCGAGATGGTAGGTCGCCCCCCAGTTGGTGTTCTGCTGCTCGGGGACCAGTGACATCGAGACCGCCACTCCCGGCTTGTAGGGCGCGCCCTTGTCAGCGGGCTTGTTCGCCTGCCAGCTCACCCAGGAACCCTGGCAGGTGCTCTGGAAGGGATACTCGTCGCACTCCTTCAGCGCAGTGTCCCAGGGGGCGGCGCCACCCTTCCAGCTGGACTTGTAGTCGATCGCGCATATTCTGAAGGATCGACAGTAGTTCCGCGATGCCCGGTTCTTGATGACGTTCGCCGTGTTTCGACAACCGTAGAGGTTTACCTGCCTGGTCTCGAAACCAGAGATTCACGGAAGCTACTTCATGAACAAGACCTGGAGGCGAAACCGTCTGCGTAACAGTGACAGTGGACACGGGACCAGCAGCTGGGATCGGACTTGCCACCGGCCAACGCCATGTAATCAGGGTCACAACAGGCGCCGGACGGCTTGACCTCGGGCGGACGGTTTGGCATCCCTCGTGGTGGCCGGTGAGGAGATGACCACGTCCCTGAAGCTTCCGAGCGGGCGCGTACGGCCATGGACCAGGCGTTCGCGAGGGCGATCCGTAAGGCCAGTGGTTAATCATGTTCGGGGAGATCGGCCAGGTCGACGATCGCGATCAGGTCGAACTCAGGCGGATCATCGGCGGGCCAGAATCGGATCAAGACCGCCAAGTTCTCTCGCGGTTGGATCGTCACGACGGGGAGAGTCGGCTGATCATCGGCAAGGTCTTTGGTGCTATGCCATCGACTGTTCCATGTCCCATCAACGATCGTGCGCAGGAGCTCACAGATGAGTTCGCGATCGCCTTCCTTCGGTCGGTGCGAGTTCCACCACTCTTCGAGCACATGCTGACTCTCTGGTGCGAGCCGCAGCTCCCCCATGGTCACTCCGTGAGTCGGTTGAGCACCTCTTCGACGTTGAGCGTGCCTTCCGGGCCGCGCGGACCTCGTGGGGCGTTCTTCAGCGCTTCCGCGTAAGCCGGAATACTGCGTAGACGAACGGTTGCAAGCAGATTCTTAGCGAAGTCGACAAGGTGGTCAATGTCGCTGGTCCGGTCGTAAGCCAACACCGCGCGGTACGAGCTGCGGATGAGTTCCCTCTGCTCAGAGGGGCGGAGCCCATCAATCGTCTCCATGGCACGCACGACCGCAGGATCATCGTGGGAAACAGAACCGGGTGGGGAGAATTTGTCCATCATGTCTCTCCGCTTCGTTGCCTGACTTCCTTTTGGGCCTTGTGCGCAATACGTGGCCAGTGGTGTTCCCACAAGATGAGAAGTGGCCAGAAGCGGACAGTTCCCAAACCAAGCACACGTCATCGAACACGCATTCGACTCGACGGTACGCCGTTCTGCGAGCCGATGCCAGCGGTCCTCGAGCCACCATGGCGCACGAACGCTGGTCACGGCTCCGTACCAACCGAACCGGTCGGGCTGCCAACCCGGGCGGGCCGCCGGGCGTCGTCAACGATCCTGCGCGGCCCGACTGTGCCCTAGATGTGCCCTGATCATGAACAGCGAGGGTTCCGACGCTGGTCAGGGAAGTGACAGCGGGCGAGTCGGCCTGTAGGCCGGGTAATCACGACCCCTCCCTGAGGGACAGAGAGGCTACCTGCACCGGACTGTGAAGGGCCTGGTCAGAGGGAGGTTTTCCCTCCCCTCCCCTTCCGGTCCGGTGTCGGCTGTTCCGGGGTTCTACGGCTGACCGTGCTGACCCAGTGCTGACCCTGCTGACTCTCCCCCGCCCTACGGCTCTCAGCTGTCGCCAGCGCCTCCCTGAGGCTGTCTGCCACCCGCTGTGGGCTACCTCGCTGGGATCAGGGACACACGAGGCGACGACTTCTTGATGCCCTATTGCTGACCTGCGACCCCGGGGGGTTTAAGCCGTTCGCGCGGTAGAACCTACTATCGCCTCAAGGAATTTTTTCGTATATGGGACCCGCTCAGGCTTAGGACCCATTCTGCTGGTCCTCGTCCGCTACGCCTTCACGAGGAACAACAAAGGAGCCCATACCAGGCTCAGTACGGATCAACCCGTCAACGCGTAGCGCCCTATGAACCTTCTGCCCGGTAGCCGTGGCTATGCCGTACTCCGCTTGTAGCTGGATCACTGAAGGCACCTTGTCGCCAGGTCGGAGCTGGCCACTCTCGATCTGGCCTCTGATGATCTCGTAGACCTGCCTCCATCGCGCCTGGTCCGGCTTCCATTCGATCACTCGGTCAACCGTAGGAAGCTGTAGCAGATCAGCCAACGGATAGTATGCCTAGCATGGCATAGCATGCTTGACCTATCATCAAGCCATGACCCTTCCCGAGAAGGTGCGGAAGATCCTGGTCAACCTTGAGGGTCGTCAGGTTTCCATTCCGGCTACCGAATGCATCGTGTACCTCGCTCAGGCGTACACAGACCCATCCAACCCATTTCCCACTCATGTCCACGTAACCAGCCATTTGGGCAATGCCTGGACCTTTCTCCGTCAAAGCATCACGGCCGGAGGATACGGGCATGTCGTGGCATTCGATGTGACCCTCCCCAATCGGCCACACAAGTTGAAATGCCTTGGCCGAATCGACGGTCCCACCAGGGAACCGGTAATTCCCTGACCGGGCCCCCCTGGAGTTCAACCTCCTCCCCCATAGGCACCCACCAGACACACTTCTGGTGGGTGCTTTTTCTATGCCCTCAAAGAGCCATATCGGCTGGCCGGGAATGGGAAACACCAGAAGGGACTGTCGGTAGAGGCAAGGCGATGCAATTGGGCATCGCCGATCGGCAAGGGGAAAAGATGGGTACACATCCCCAAATTAGAGGGCGTAGCCCCCTAATTATAGGGTTTTACCCTATCCCTAGAAGATCACTGTAAGTAGACACCTATAATACTTAGTGTATATACAGGTAGGTATATGGCGGCCATCCAAGGCCGCCCATCCAGGTAGGTAGGTAGGTAGGGTAACGATAGGGGCGACCCTGAAGGTCGCCCTACTCCTAGCCCTTCCCTAAATTCTTCTGCCGTCCAAGAGGCCGCCTTGGGGGCGGCCTAGAGACAATAGTGGGTAAAGGGGGGAGAGGGTTACCGAACCCCCCATTAGGGGTAATCCGGTAACCGGTAATCGTTCAAGCTGCCAGCGGTCCAACCAGAGTCCAGTCACCCCCGTCCTGACGGACCAAGGACGTCCATTCCGGCTTAGAGAGGTTGGGTGGGGTCTTCATACGGAACCGTTTCGCCAATCTCTCTTGCACCTCCTTCTTAGTTGTCACGCCCTGACAGTTCTCCGCGATCCATCTAGCTTTCTCGGCTCGGTCGTTCATCACGGCAGTGCTACGCTCCCGCGCCTTACCCCTCAACTCCCGCCCATCCTTCTCCTCAAGGACTTTGAACCGGGGCACATCGAAGTCTGGAGCCATGAAGGTGACCATAGACGTGTCAGCCCACTTGCCCTTTACCCTTGCCGTCCATATACCAGACTCGGCGCGGGACAAGAAGATGTTCATTCGGGAATACCCTCGAATTGAGGTGTGCCCCATGGGGAGGTCAGACTTCCCATTCTGACCTCTCTTCTCAGATGAGTGGGCAAGAACCAGTGCAGGGATGTCCTTCCGAGTGAACTTCCGTACTCCATCGAAGAACCTTGCGACAGGCGGCCCATCGTTGATATCCCCGTCGATCATCTGGGAGAGCACATCGAAGATCACCATGTCATGCCCATGGGCTTGAATAGCCGCGAATAGCCGATCCCACATTCCGGCATCCTTCATGATTGGCATCTGGTAGAACCGCACCCGCTCTCCATACCCTTCGGGCAGCACACGCCGAATCCGTTGAGCGTACTCCGCATAAGCTCGATCGTCCGACCAGCAAACTGCCACAGTACGAGTGCCGTTAACCGTGCGTCCAAGGAATGGTTCTCCGGTTACGAGTGACTTGATTAGCCCTGACGTCATGAGCGACTTGCCCGCATCAGGCTCTCCATAGAGCAGGGTCGTTCCAGTGGTGATGACGTCCTCGACCACAAAAGACTCCTCCATCTCTGCCGCCTGAGACGCCTCGTCCAATGACATCGGCTGGAACTCTCCCCCGTTGACGTACTCGTCCACCTACTCTTCTTTCCTTCCGTTGATGGTGTTTGCACCCTTGCCTAGGCTCGCCCGTCTGGCTATGAACGACCATCCATCCACTTGTCAATCTCGCTGAGCCGAAAGCGGTATTGATTGCCGACCTTGCGATGCGGAATCCCCCGCCTGATGACGTTGTCGTAGATCCAGGAGGTTGGCTTCCCAAGGTGAAGGGCGACCTCCCTGGTGCCGACCCATCGCTCTTGAGTTGTCTGAATCTGGGCATGCGTCATCGCCGTACGTGCCATGTTTCCCCCGGTTGTTGTTTCATCCGCCCGTGTCCAGAGTCTAACACTTGGCACCTGCCACCCGCCGTGTATCAGGTGGTACTGTAGGTACATGATGACCGACCACGACCCCAAGATCTGGGGCCTTCGCCTGCCGGAGAACTGGCACATCACCGACGTTCACGAGGGACAGCCACTGACGCTGACCGGGATCTATTTCGTGCTCGGATGGAGGGTTGCCGTCTATGCGAACCTCAATGCCCCCTGGGACGGGCCTGTCGGCTTGCAGATAGACGTACGAGACGAGGAAGGGATTGGGAGTGCCATTGAGTCTGACGGGATCACCGTGGACGTACTCCGCTCCATACCGCTAGGCGAGGCACGGAAGGTAATAGCCGACATCTCCAAACAGGTACGAGAGAGGGCCGGGAAACCCCGACTCCCTGAACTTCCCCGCAGGCTTGAGACACCCCACCATTACGCCGTCGTGGCTCAGGCGTACATCCAGGCCGTGGAAGCCGGGAGGAAGAATCCGATCCTCTACCTCTCCGACCTTTGGGGAATAAGCAAGAACACCATGGCCGCTCGAATCAAGAAGGCGAGGGAGATGGGCCTTCTCTCCGGAGAGGAAGGGAAGACCGCCGACCGCCTCACCGACAAGGCCCGGGAGATCCTCAATGGCGTCAATCCCGATGAACCCCCTTACTGATTCCCCAAATAGCCCCACAAGGCCCCACGGTGGCCAGAGGGGAAGGCGAGGGGTTTTCTGGTGGCCGGGTACCCCACGTCAAGGAAAACGTCTCAGATTTGACTACAGGGCCACACAGGGGCATTCCAGAGAATGCCTGGTCATCCAATACTTCATACAGGAGGTGATTACCTTGGCGACGGTGTTCAAGAAGTGTGACTGTTCCAACAGAGGGCGCTGTGACCACAGGTGGACCGTCAGGTATCGGGAGCCTGGAGGCAGGGCAGCCAAGCAGAGGGAGAAGTCTTTCCGTCTCAAGAGCGAGGCCGAGGCGTTTCAGGCCAAGGTGGAGAACGAGAAGAACCAGGGAACGTATTCGGACCCAAGCCGAGGAAGGGTCACCTTCAAGACGTATGCCGACGGGTGGATGGCGGATATGCCTCATCGGCCTTCTACGGCGGACACCTACACTCGGCATCTGAGGAACCACATCTATCCCGCGTTCGGGAACAAGCCTCTCAACACCATTCGTACCAGCACCGTTCAAGGTTGGGTGAAATCCCTGACCGAGAAAGGACTAGCCCCTTCAACGATCGAGACGATCTACAACATCTTCGCCAGCATCATCAGAGGTGCCGTGAAGGATGACCGCTTGGGGAAGTCCCCTTGTCTGAACATCAAGCTTCCCGACGTTCACCCGACCAAGGTGAGTCTTCTTTCCCCAGAACAGGTCAAGGCTCTCGCCGATGCCGTTCCCCCTCGGTACAGGGCCTTGATCCTGGTCGCGTTCGCTGCGGGTCTAAGGCAGGGAGAAGCCCTTGGCCTATGTCAGAGTCGCATGCTGTTCCTCAAACGGAAACTCAGGGTCGATCAGCAGGTCACCCTTACGGGGGACAAGGAAGACGGCTCCAAGGGCACCAGGCCCACTCTGAGCGCCCCTAAGACCAAGGCCAGTGTCCGGGAGGTGCCCCTTCCCCGGTTTGCCTTAGAAGCGCTCTCAGCGCACATCAAGGACTTCCCTCCCAAGGCCGACCTTCTCTTCGGCACCGTGAGGGGTAATCCCATGAGGCGGGACTACTTCAATGACAAGGTCTGGAAGCCCGCCCTCAAGAAGGCGGGACTCCCTGAGGACACGACCTTCCATGACCTGAGGCATTCCTTCGCCAGCACGGCTCTCGCTGAGGGAGTCCCGATCTCGGATGTCTCCAAGTGGTTGGGACATGCCTCGATCACTGAGACCGTAGACACCTACGGGCACCTCGTGCCTGAAGCCGACAGCCGTGTCCGCTCTGCTCTCGATGGGGCCTTCAACCGGTCTTCCGAGAGTGATGGTGCTGACAAGGTGCTGACTCTTGCTAGGTAGGGATCAAGGAATCCCATGCTCAGAAGCGTGAACAGCGGGCGAGTCGGCCTGTAGGCCGGGTTTTGTCCTTTGCTGGCGCAAAGGGGCGACCATCCATCTAGGACCGCCGTTGCCGGCGGCCTCAAGCGGTCTACCCGCGCGACTCGGGCGGGTCACCCTCGAACGCCGCGCGCGGAGCCTCCGAGGAGACCCCTTCTTGACCTTGCTCCAGGTGGGGTTTACCAAGCCGCCCACGTCACCGTGCGCGCTGGTGGTCTCTTACACCACCGTTTCACCCTTACCTCCCCCGGAGGAGAGGCGGTCTGTTTTCTGTGGCACTGTCCCGCGGGTCACCCCGGGTCGGCGTTACCGACCACCTTGCCCTGTGGAGCCCGGACCTTCCTCGGCGGGGCCACGAGAGCCCCGACGCGGTCGCCCGGCCGACTCGTCCGCTGTCGTCCCAGTCTAACGGATCACAAGTCGCCTCGAACCCGGAGACGGGCACGACCAGGCCAAATGGGACGGGTACGACGGTGAGTCCCGGGCACGGAGACGTGGTCGCGCCTGTGGCGGCTCCGGTTCGGGGACCTTTCCGCGGTCCGGCCGGGCTGCGGCGAGGGTCAGCGGAGGTGGGCGGTGTCGTTGAGGGATCTGACCAGTTCTGGGCCGTCGGGGAAGTGGTCGACGGTGGACAGTGACGCCACGTCGAGGTGCATGCGGTAGAGCGCGGCGGGGGGCGCGAGGAGTGCGAAGCGCAGCAGCAGCTTGATGGGCGTCACATGCGAGACGACCAGGACGTTCTTGCCCTTGTGGTCGAGCAGGAGTCGTTCCTTGGCCGCCTGGACGCGCAGGGCCGCCTGGTCGAAGCTTTCGCCGCCGGGCGGCGCCACCGAGGGGTCGGCCAGCCAGGCCGCCAGCTCGGCCGGCCAGCGGCGCTGGATCTCGGTGAAGGTGTGCCCCTCCCACTCGCCGAAGTCGACCTCGCGCAGCCCGTCGTCCACGGTGACCTTGAGGCCGGTGCGGGTGGCGACGGCCCCCGCGGTGCCCTGGGCGCGCCTGAGCGGGGAGCTGACGATGACGTCGAGTTCGTACGGCGGGCGGGACAGCCGGGCGGCGGCCGCCTCAGCTTGAGCGACGCCTTTGGAGGTCAGCTCGGGGTCGCCGGTGCCGGAGAAGCGGCGCTCGACGGAGTACGGCGTCTCGCCGTGCCGCAGGAGCAGGAAGGTGGTGGCGGCCCGCGCAGGGCCCATCCATCCGCTGCCGGTGCCGCTCGCGGTCGCCGTGGACCCTCCGGCCGCCTTGCCGGCCGGTGCCTCCGGCGGAGGGCCGGCGAGCGTTGGGCGCTCACGTGGTCCGGTGGCGGCGGGCGTTCGGGGCTCACCTGGTCCGGTGGCGGCGGGCGTACGAAGCCCGCGTGTTCCGGGGGCGGTGGACGTCTCGGGCCCGCCGGCGTCGGGTGCCTCGTGGGGGCGGGCGGTGGGGGGCGCCGGTTCGGCGGGAGGAGCGGTGAGGCCGGCGTGCGGAAGGCCGCCCTGCCAGCGGCGGCCCTGGGCGGCGGCGTCCATGGCCTCGTTGGCCAGGCGGTCGGCGTCGCGGTTGCGTTCGCGGGGGATCCACTGCCAGGTGACGCGGAGGCGGCCGGCGAGCTCGGACGCCTCGCGGGCGAGCGGCCGAAGCCCTTCGTTCTTGATCTTCCAGCGGCCGGCCATCTGCTCGATGACCAGCTTGGAGTCCATGCGGACCTCGACCGCGGCGCCCTCGCCGCCGAGCGCGAGGACCGACCGCAGGCCGGCGATCAGGCCCTGGTACTCGGCGACGTTGTTGGTGGTGACCCCCAGGGCGTCGGCCGCCTCGGCCAGCACCTGGCCGGCGGTGTCCTTGACCACCGCGCCGTAGCCGGCGGGGCCGGGGTTGCCGCGCGAGCCGCCGTCGGCCTCCATGACGAGGTTCACGGCCGCTTCCCTGGGGTCGTGGTCACAGGCCGGACTCGGGGGTGCGGACCAGGATTCTGCGGCACTCCTCGCAGCGGAGGACCTCGTCGTGGGCGGCGGCCCGGATGCGGTTGATGTCGGCGATGGACAGCGACACCTTGCAGCCCTGGCAGCGTCCGCCGTGCAGCATGGCGGCGCCGACGCCGTACTGGCCGCGCAGCTTCTCGTACAGGGCGAGCAGGTCGGCGGGGATGTCGGCGGTGATGCCCCCGCGCCGGCCCTTGGCCTCCCCGCTCTCCTTGTCCAGCTCGGCGAAGGCGACGTCGCGCTTGTCTTCGAGGGTGGACAGGCCGGCGCCGATCTCGGTGCGCTCGGTCGCCAGGCGGGCCACATCGGCCTCGGCGGCCTCCCGCCGCTCCATGATCTCAAGGACGACGTCCTCGAGGTCGCCCTGGCGTCGGTGGAGCGAGGCGATCTCGGACTGCAGGTTGGACAGGTCCTTGGGCGAGGAGACCTGGCCGGAGTCCAGGCGCTTCTGGTCGCGCTCGGCGCGCACCCGTACGGCGTCGACGTCGGACTCGGCCTTGGACTGCTCGCGGGCGAGGTCGCCGACGCGGGTCTCGGCGTCGATCATCTGGGTGGCGATGCGGGCGAGCTTGGCGGCGCGCTCGTCGATCTCGGCCAGTTCGGGGAGCGTGCGGCGGCGATGCGCCAGCCTGTCCAGAACGGCGTCGAGCTCGGCCAGCTCGAGCAGACGCTTCTGTGCTTCAGGGGCAGCTTTCACTTATTCCTCGCACTGTGCTGTTGTCGTCCAGGCGTCGGTGACCGTCTCGGAAACGCGCGTCTCCACATTAATCCCCTTGGCGGCCAACCTGGACGTGAGAATCTCGGCGGCCTGCGGCAGCCATGGCCATTCGGTCGCCCAATGGGCCGCGTCGATCAGGGCGGGGCCGCCCGCGAAGGCCCCGGTCTCCATGAACTCGCCGGCCGGATGGTGCCTGAGGTCGGCGGTGAGGAACACGTCGACGCCCGCTGCCGCGGCCGTGCCGAGCAGGGAGTCGCCGGCGCCGCCGCTGACGGCGACCGTTCGCACCGGGCGGGACGGGTCGCCGGCGACCCGCAGGCCCCAGGCGGTGCGCGGCAGGCCCCGCGCCGCCTGGGCGGCGAACTCGCCGAGGGACGTGGGCGCGGCGAGTTCGCCGACGCGTCCGAGGCCGCGCGCGGGGTCGTCGGAGGACGGCCGGAGGGGACGCAGCGCACCGGTGAGGCCGACCGCCCTGGCCAGGGCGTCGGAGACGCCGGGATCGGCCACGTCGGCGTTGGTGTGCGCGGTGTGCAGGGCGATGTCGTGCTTGATCAGCCGGTGGATCAGCGCGCCCTTGGCGGTGTCGGCGGCCACGGTGGTCGTCCCGCGCAGGAACAGCGGATGGTGGGTGACGATGAGATCGGCTCCCCAGGCCACGGCCTCCTCGGCGACACCCGCCACCGGGTCCACAGCGAACAGGATCTTTCGTACAGGCTGGGCGGGGTCTCCGCAAACCAGGCCTACAGCGTCCCAGGGCTCCGCCCAAGCGGGGTCATACGTGGATTCAAGTTCCGCGATGATCGCGGACAACGCTGTCGGGGACACGTGCGCAGACTACCGGCACGATCTAACGTGAGGACGTCCTGACACCCGGAGGGCTGGCGAATGGCACCAACGGTAGCGATCATTGGGGCGGGCTTCGGCGGGCTCTGCATGGCGATCCAGCTCCGCAGGGCGGGGATCACCACCTTCACCGTCTTCGAGAAGGCGGGCGGCCTCGGCGGCACGTGGCGCGACAACACCTACCCCGGTGCGGCCTGTGACGTGCCCTCCCACCTGTACTCCTACTCGTTCGAGCAGCATCGCGGCTGGACGAGGCGCTACCCGGCCCAGCCCGAGCTGCTCGCCTACCTGGAGCACTGCGCCGACAAGTACGGCGTGCGCCCGCACCTGCGGCTGAACACCGAGGTCACGGCGGCGGCGTTCGACGAGTCCGCCGACCGGTGGCTGGTGACGACGGCCGACGGCGAGCGGCGGCCGTTCGACGTGGTGGTCTCGGGCGTGGGCCAGTTGAACCGGCCACGCCTGCCCGACATCCCCGGCATGTCGTCCTTCCAAGGGCGGAGTTTCCACTCGGCCCGCTGGGACCACGGTCACGACCTGGCCGGCCGCCGCGTGGCGGTGATCGGCAACGGCTCCTCGGCGGCGCAGTTCATCCCCCGCGTCGCGGCCATCGCCGGTCACCTGGACGTGTACCAGCGCACGCCGAACTGGGTGATCCCCAAGGTGGGCGAGGTGTACGGCGAGCGCCAGAGGTCGGCCTTCCGGTACGTGCCGTTCCTGCAGGCCGCCGACCGGGAGCGGATCTTCCGGTTCCTGGAGACCGTCATCTTCCCCGCGCTGGTCGACGGCTGGAGCAGGGGCCTGGTCGCCAGGCGTGCCAAAGAGCACCTGGAGCGGCAGGTGACCGACCCGGTCCTGCGTGCCAAGCTGACGCCGGGCTACCCGATCGGCTGCAAGCGCATCGTCATCGACAACGACTTCTATCCGGCGCTGACCCGGCCGAACGTGGACGTGGTCACCGACCCGATCGCCCGCGTCGTCCCGGGCGGCGTCGAGACGGCCGGCGGCACGGTGCGCGAGGCCGACACGCTCATCTACGCGACCGGCTTCCACTCGACCGACTTCCTGGCGCCGATCGAGATCACCGGACGGGACGGCCACCTGCTGCACGAGGTGTGGAAGGGCGGCGCGGAGGCGTACCTGGGCATCGCCGTGCCGCGCTTCCCCAACCTGTTCCTGCTGTACGGGCCGAACACCAACATCGGCCACAACTCGATCATCTTCATGATCGAGTCGCAGGTCAGGTACATCATGGGCTGTCTGCCGCTGCTGCGGGCGCACGGCCCGATGGAGGTGCGGCCGGCCGCCATGGACGGCTGGCGCCGGGCGCTCGACGCCGCCATGGCCCGCACGGCGTGGACGGCGAACTGCGACAGCTGGTACAAGAACGACGCGGGCAAGGTGACCAACAACTGGCCGCGCCCGACGACGGTGTACCGCAGGATCACCCGGGCGCCGCGCCGCGAGGCCTACCGGTTCGGGTGACCTCCGCCGCACGCGAGGCCCGCCGTTCCTGGCGCCCTCCGCCGCGCGGCAAGGCCCGCCGGTCCGGGGACCTCCGGCGCACGCAGGTGGCGCCTCGTCCCCCCTCTCGCCCTGCCCTGCCGTCCGCGCGTCGCCCGCTCCCCCGCTCCTCGTCCCTCCCCCTGGATGCCGGTCGACCCAACGTGCGTATACGGTCGGATCGAGGAGCGAGGGAGCGGCGGCGACCGCCGGTCGGGGAGGATCCACACGTGTACGCAGACCTGCATCGGGACGCCATCGTGGCGGACACCCACAACGACCTGCTGATGACCGTCTCGGCCCGGCCGCCCGAGACCTGGGCCTCGTTCTTCCGCGAGCAGTGGCTGCCGCAGCTGCGCGAGGGCGGCGTGGACGTGCAGGTGCTTCCGGCGTTCATCGACGTCCAGTTCCGCCCTGAGGGCGCGCTCCGGCAGACCCTGCGCATGATCGAGTGCGCTCACGCGCTGGCCGAGGGCAACGGCGACGAGGTGAGCATCTGCCGGGACGGGCGCGAGATCGACGAGGCCCTCGCGAGCGGCAAGATCGCCCTGGTCATCGCCCTTGAGAGCATGCCGGGCCTGGACGCGAGCGTGGAGCTGCTGCCCACCTTCCACCGCCTCGGCGTCCGGGTGGCGTCCATCGCCCACTGGGGACGCACCCCGCTCGCCGACGGCAGCGGCGAGGACGCCACCGGCAGCCGGCTGACCAACCAGGGCGTCGCGGCGCTGCGCGAGATGGAACGGCTCGGCATGGTGTTCGACATCTCCCACCTCGGCGCGTCGGGCGTGGCGCACGTCCTGGAGATCGCCACGCGGCCGGTCATCGCGACGCACTCCTCCGCCCGCGTGCTGCGCGACCACCACCGCAACCTCACCGACGACCAGCTGCGGGCGGTCGCCGCCGGCGGCGGCGTGGTGTGCGTCAACTTCCTGGCGGCGTTCCTGTCGGAGAAGCCCGAGGGGTACACGATCGAACGGCTCGCCGATCACATCCTGCACATCGCGGACGTCGCCGGCGTCGACCATGTCGGTCTCGGCCCCGACTTCATCCGCGAGGTGCTGCTCGACCTGACCCCGCCCTGCGAGTCCTACAGCACGACGGGTCTGGACACGCTCGCGACCATTCCCGGCCTGGACGGGCCCCGGGGCATGCCTCTGGTCACGCGTGAGCTGCTCAGGCGCGGGCTGGCCGAGGACGACATCCGCAAGATCCTCGGCGGCAACGTCATGCGGCTGTTCCGCGCCGAACTGGGGCGTCCCGCCGCGGCGGAGGGCGGCCCGGTGGCGTCCGGCGTCTCCGAGCCAGTGCGGTGAGCGAGCCGGATCACTCCGCCGCGCTCCCCGGCGCCCGGCGGCGGCACGAGACCGCCGCCGCCCAGTACGAGGAGGCCGCCCGGCGGGCGGGCGTCCAGGTGCGCGAGCTGCGCGAGATCGCCGAGTTCGAGCAGGTCGTCGAGCTGTTCGACGGCATCTGGACGACCGAGCCCGGCCACGCGCCGACGAACGTCGAACTCATGATCGCCTTCTCCCACAGCGGCAACTACGTGAGCGGCGCGTTCGGGGACGGCGGCGACCTGGTGGGGGCGAGCATCGGGTTCTTCGCGGCGCCCTCGGGCACGGCGCTGCACTCGCACGTCACCGGCTGCGCCCGCGGCCGGGGCATCGGATACGCCCTCAAGCTCCATCAGCGCGCCTGGGCCCTGTCCCGGGGGCTCGGCGTGATCACCTGGACCTACGACCCCCTGGTTCGCCGCAACGCGTACTTCAACATCGCCAAGCTCGGCGCCCGGCCGCGGCGGTACCTCCCGTCCTTCTACGGGGCCATGGAGGACGCGATCAACGCCGGCGACGAGTCCGACCGCCTGCTCGCGGTCTGGCGGCTCGGCGATCCGGAAGCGGAGGCGGCCTGCGCGGGTGCGGCGCGCCCGCCGGCCGTGCCCGCGGGCGCCGTGGTGGCCCTGGCCGAGCAGGACGGCCGTCCGGTCGAGGGCCGCGTGGAGGGCCGGGTGCTGCTGATCGGCACGCCCCGGGACGTCGAGACGCTCCGGCCCCGCGACCCGGCGACGGCGAAGGCGTGGCGGCATGCCGTGCGCCGCGTGCTCGGCGGCCTGCTCGGCGAGGGCGCCCGCGTGACCGGGTTCACCGCCGACGGCCACTACATCGTGGAGCGGCCGTGACGGCTTTCCGGACGTGCGGGCCCGCGCGGGGCCCGTCGCCGACGTCGCGGCCGGGCCCGCCGCGTTCGGCGGCCTGCCAGGCGCGTAGTGCGGGACCGTCGTGGCCGGCCCTGTCGTCCGCGGACCGATTGGAGCGAACGTGAAGATCACTGGCGTGGAACTGCGCAGGGTGGCGATGCCGCTGGTGGCGCCGTTCCGCACGTCGTTCGGCACCGAGACCGAGCGCGACGTGCTGCTGGTCAGGGTGGTCACCCCCGAGGGCGAGGGGTGGGGCGAGTGCGTGGCGATGTCCGAGCCGCTCTACTCCTCCGAGTACGTCGACGGGGCCGCCGCGGTCATGCGCCGCTTCCTGGTGCCCGCGCTCGCCGCGCTGCCGAGCGCCGGCGCCCATGTCGCCGAGCGGGCGCTGGCGCCGTTCAAGGGCCACCGGATGGCCAAGGCCGCGCTGGAGACTGCCGTGCTGGACGCCGAGCTGCGCGCGGCGGGCACCTCGTTCGCGGGCTTCCTCGGCGCCTCCCGCGACCGGGTGCCGTGCGGGGTGTCGGTCGGCATCATGGAATCGACCCCCCGGCTCCTGGACGCGGTCGCCGGGTACGTGGACGAGGGCTACGTGCGCGTGAAGATCAAGATCGAGCCCGGCTGGGACGTGGCCCCGGTACGGGCCGTGCGCGAGCGGTTCGGCGACGACCTGATGCTGCAGGTGGACGCCAACGCCGCCTACACCCTCGCGGACGCCCGGCACCTGGCGGAGCTGGACGCCTTCGGCCTGCTGCTCATCGAGCAGCCGCTGCCCGAGGACGACCTTGTGCAGCACGCCGAGCTGGCGCGGCGGCTGAGCACCCCGATCTGCCTGGACGAGTCCATCGAGTCCGCGCGCGACGCCGCGGCGGCGATCTCGCTCGGCGCGTGCTCGGTCGTCAACGTCAAGCCGGGGCGGGTCGGCGGCTATCTGGAGGCGCGCCGCATCCACGACCTGTGCCGGGCGCACGGCGTCGCGGTGTGGTGCGGCGGCATGCTGGAGACGGGCCTCGGCCGGGCGGCCAACGTCGCGCTCGCCGCGCTGCCCGGTTTCACGCTGCCCGGCGACACCTCCGCCTCGCGCCGCTACTACGCCACCGACCTCACCGAGCCGTTCGTCCTGGACGAGGGGCACCTCGCCGTCCCCACGGGCCCGGGGCTGGGCGTCGACCCGCTGCCGGACGTCCTGGCGGAGGTCACGACCTCGACGGAGTGGCTCCCCCTCTGACGCCGCCACGCCGAATGCCCGTATACGAGTGATAGTATTCGGGTATGCCATTGACCGCTGTGGACAATCCGCTGACCTTGCGGCTTCTGGGGCTGCTGGTCGAGCGGCCGATGCACAAGTACGCCCTCGGGGCCGTGCTCAACGAGCGCCATCCGTATCTGAACGCCAAGAGCGGGTCGGTGTACACGCTGGTCGGGTCCCTGGAAGCGGCCGGATGGGTGGCCGCCGTGGGAGTCGAGCAGGTGGGGAACCGGCCCGCGCGAACCGTCTACGCGTTGACCGGCGAGGGTTGGGAGGTCTTCAGGGAGCGGGTGCGGCGGCAGATCCGTGAGGCCGAGGTGACCACCTCGGCGTTCGTGGACGCGCTGGCCTACCTCGGCGCGCTCGGGCGCGAGGAGGCGGTGGGGGTGCTGCGAGGGCGGCTGGCGTCGCTCGGCCGGCGCGTCGCGGAGCTCGCGAAGGCGTGCGAGGCCGGCGTGCCGGAGATCTTCATGATCGAGATGGGCTTCGTCCAGCACCAGCTGCGCGCCGAGACGGAATGGATCGGCGGCCTGATCGGGCGGATCGAGGACGGGACGCTGGCCTGGCCGGCGAAGGAGGAGACATGAAGGCACTGACCTTCGGCGTCTACGCGGCGAGCCAGGTGGCGGCCACGGCCGGGCCGCCCGACGACCGTGAGGCCATCGACAGGCTGGTCGCCGGGCTGCACGAAGGACGGCCTTTCGTGGTCCGGGAGTACCTGCACTTCCTCGGGACACCGCCGGACCCCGAGAAGGCGGGCGTGCTGCGGCCCGAGCGGAAGATGCGGGAGCTGACGATGCCCGACGAGTGGTACACCCGCTCGAAGCGGCGGCTCGACCTCGTCCTGTGCTACCTGCCCGCCGAGCCCGACCTTGACGGCTGGCTGGAGTTCATCGAGCGGGCGATCGGCCGGTACGGGCATATCGCGCGTTTCCTCCAGATCACCCTGGAGCCGAACTTCAAGCTGCCCTGGATCGACGGCAGCTCCCCCGGCGTCCTTTCCGCGCTCACCACCGGAACGCTCCACGCGCGGCGCCTGCTCGACCGGGCCGGGCACCATGCCGTCCGGCTCGGGTTCTCCGTCGCCGAGCCCCCCGAGTTCCTCGGCGGCGACGAGGAGTTCTGGGCGCACCTCGCGGACCTCCCGCCCGAGGAGTTCGCGATCCATGTCGACTACGTGGGCCTCGGCCTCTATCCGGACGCCTTCTCCCCCGTCCCCGCGGCGGCCTTGCAAGGCCTCACCGAGCACGCGATCGGCCACCTGCGCGAGCAGTGCATGCCCCGTGCCCACTTTGGCCCCGGCGTCCCGATCCACATCGCGGAGAACGGGACGCCGACCGGCCCGGACCGGACTCCGGACGACCAGGCGGCCCGCCTCGAAATCATGATCCGCGCCGTGGCGGGCGCCGCCGCCCGCCACAATGTCACCCACTACGAGCTGTTCGGCCTGCGCGACGCCGATTCCGCCCGGCCGGAACCGGCCGCCCGGTTCGGGCTCACCACCAGCGATCACCGCCCCAAGCCGGCCTACGACACCTACCGCAAGCTCGTCGCCGAGCTCGGGGCCGAGGACGCCCGGGGGGTGTGACCGGCGCGGGCGCGGCGCGGGGACGCCCGGTCGCCGGAGGACGTCCCGGGCGCCGGCCCGCCGCCGGGCGTCCGCCGCCGGCGCCCCGCGCCGGGTGGCGCTCGTCCAGACGCTCTCCAGAAAGCGTCTAGGCGCGGCGACCGACACTGGCGGGGCCCAGACAGCGCAGTGCCGTGGTCGCTCACGCCAGTGAGGGGGGCGGCACGCAACGATCGGAAGGCCGATCATGCCGTCCAATCTCATCGGCGTAGCCAGCGACTACGACGTCATCGTCATCGGCGGCGGCCCGGCCGGCGCCACCACGGCGGGGCTGCTCGCCCAGCGCGGCCACCGGGTGCTCGTCATCGACCGCGAGCGGTTCCCCCGCTACCACGTCGGCGAATCCTTGATCCCGGTCGTCATGGGGCCCATGCAGGAGCTGGGGCTGACCGACCGGATGGAGGCCCGGGGCTTCGAGCGCAAGTACGGCGGCACGTTCGTGTGGGGCAACAGCCGGGCGTCCTGGAACTTCTCCTTCATCGACGGCGGCGAGCACCAGTACGCCTACCACACCCGCCGCGCCGACCTGGACGCGATGATCCTCGACCGGGCCAAGGAGCTCGGGGCCTTCGTCATCGAGGAGGCGACGGTCAAGGAGCCCATCGAGGAGGACGGCCGGGTCACCGGCGTCCGCTACACGATCCGCGGCACCGGCGACACCTATGAGGCGACGGCCAGGCTGGTGGTGGACGCGTCGGGACAGGCCCGCGTGCTGACCCGCCGGTACTCCGAGATGACCTGGCACGAGAAGCTCCGCAGCGTGGCCGTGTGGACCTACTTCGACAACTGCGAGCGCCTGGCCGGAGACGAGTACACCAACATCCTGATCGAGGGCATCGACGCCGGCTGGTTCTGGGGCATCCCGATCGACAAGGGGACCTTGAGCGTGGGCTTCGTCACCCCGTCGTCCCTGGTGAACGAGACCAAGCAGCCGCTGGAGGCGCTGTTCGCCGAGCAGATGCGCAACACCACCAGGCTCAAGCACATGCTGCGCGACGCCCGGCAGTCGGCCGGCTTCCGCACCGCGCGGGACTGGTCGTACACCAACCACACCTTCCACGGGAAGGGCTGGGTGTGCGTGGGCGACGCCGCGGCGTTCGTTGACCCCCTGATCTCGACCGGCGTCGCGCTGGCCACGACGGCGGGCAGCATCCTGGCCAAGGTCGTCGACAAGGTGCTGACCTACCCGGCCATCGAGGACCCGGCGTTCGACCGTTACGCGACCGCCTACCGCAACTTCTTCAACGAGATCCGCACCTTCGTCGAGGGCTTCTACGACCGGACGAAGACCAAGGAGCACTACCACGCCATGGCGCAGCAGGTGATCGACCCGGAGGGGAAGAACACGCCCGCCGCCGACTTCGTGACGCTCCTTTCCGGCCTGCGCGGCAAGCACCACGCCCTGCACATCACGCTCGACGACCTGGTCGAGCAGGCGGCCGTCTCCGCTCCGGCCCAGGTCTGACCGGCATGGCCAGTGGCCAGGTGCAACTCCTCCTCGTCGATCTCGCGCTGATCCTCGTGCTGGCCTGGGCGCTCGGCCGGATCGCCGTCCGGCTCCACCAGCCGCCGGTCGTCGGCGAGATCCTCGCCGGGGTCCTGCTCGGGCCGACCCTGTTCCACGGCGCGCTGGACCGGGTGCTGTTCCCCGACGAGATCCGCACCGTGCTCGTCGGCATCGCCGACCTCGGACTGGTCCTGTTCATGGTGGGCGTCGGGATGGAGATCAACCCTTCGGCGCTGCGCGGCCGGGGGACGGGAGTGCTGCGGATGGCCGCGGGCTCGATGCTCGTCCCCTTCTGTCTCGGCCTGGCGGCGGCGCCCTACCTGCTGGAAGGCCGCACGTCCGGCACCTCGGTGGTCTTCGTCGGCCTGGCGCTGTCGGTCACGGCGTTCCCGGTGCTGGCGCGGATCATCACCGACCGCCGGCTGAGCGGCACCACGCTCGGGGTCATCGCGATCGCTACGGCGGCGGCCGTGGACGTGGTGGCGTGGACGGCGCTCGCGGCGGTGCAGGCGTTCTCCTCTTCGGGCGGCGACTCCTGGCGCACCGCGCTGATCGTGCCGTTCGCGGCGTTCATGGTGTTCGCCGTGCGGCCGTCGCTGCGCCGCGTCCTCGCGTCCATGTCCGCCGGCGGCGCGTTCGCCGTGACGCTCTGCGGCGCGCTGCTGTCGAGCGCCGCCACCGAGGCGATGGGCATCCACTTCATCTTCGGGGCGTTCCTGTTCGGCGCCATCCTGCCCCGCCTGGACCCCGGCGCGGCGCACGCGCCCCTGCACGGACGGGTCGAGCAGGTCGCGGGCGTCCTGCTGCCGGTCTACTTCGTGGTCGCGGGGCTCAACGTCAATCTGGGAGAGCTGGCGGGGGACGACTTCGCGCGGCTCGGCCTGGTGCTGCTGGTGGCGATCGCCGGCAAGCTGGGCGGCACCTACCTGGGCGGACGCTCCGCCGGCCTGGCGCCCCGCCCGGCCGCGGGCCTGGCGGTCCTGATGGACACCCGCGGGCTGACCGAGCTGGTCATCCTCGGCGTGGGACTCCAGGCGGGCCTGATCGGCGGCACGCTCTACTCGCTGATGGTCGTGATGGCGGTGGTCACCACCGTGCTGACCGGGCCGTTGCTGTCGCTCGTCTACACCAAGCCGGTGGAGATCTCCGAGGTCTCCCGTGCGCGGGAGCCTGAGCCCGCCGCGTGAACGACAAGAAAGGGAAGGTGAGTGCGGTGTCGATTCCCCGTGCGGCGGACCGTTACGACGTGGCGATCCTGGGCAGTGGCATGGCCGGCGGGATGCTGGGCGCGGTCCTGGCCCGCAACGGCGTGAAGGTCCTCATCCTGGACGCGGGAACCCACCCGAGGTTCGCGGTCGGCGAGTCGACGATCCCCTACACCTCGGGGATGGCCCGCCTGATCGGCGAGCGCTACGGCGTCCCGGAGCTGAAGTACCTGTCGAACTTCAAGGGCACGATCAAGAAGGTCTCCCCGAACTGCGGGCAGAAGCAGAATTTCGGCTTCGTCTACCACCGCGAGGGACAGAGCCAGATCCCCGAGGAGATCAACCAGCTCGTCGTCCCGGTCGTGTTCCGTACCGAGACGCACCTGTTCCGGCAGGACGTCGACGCGTACCTGTTCCACCTCGCGGTCAAGTACGGCGCCGAGCCGCGCCTGGCCACCCGCGTGACCGACATCGTGGTCGACCCGGACGAGGGAGCGGTGCTGCGCACCGACCGGGGCGAGGAGTTCCGCGCCGACTACGTGGTCGACGGGAGCGGGTTCCGATCGCCGCTGGCCGACAAGTTCGAGCTGCGCGAGACGCCCACCCGGGCCAGAACGCATTCGCGCTGCCTGTTCACCCACATGATCGGCGTGCGCCCGTTCGACGACTCCCCCACCGCGCGCCGGCACGTCCACCCCGACCCCTGGCACCACGGGACGCTGCACCACGTGTTCGACGGCGGCTGGCTCTGGGTGATCCCCTTCGACAACTACCCCGGCGCGCCGAACCCGCTCTGCAGCGTCGGCCTGACGCTGGACCCGAGGAAGTTCCCCAAGGGCCAGACGCCTCCGGCCGAGGAGTTCGCCGGCTTCCTCGACCGCTTCCCCGAGATCGCCTGGCAGTTCGAGGGCGCCAAGGCCGTGCGGCCGTGGGTGTCGACCGACCGGCTGCAGTACTCGACCAAGCGCGTGGTGGGCGAGCGTTACTGCCTCACCTCGCACGCGGCGGGGTTCATCGACGCGCTGTACTCGCGCGGCCTGGCCAACACCCTGGCGGTGGTGAACGCCCTCGGCTGGCGCCTCATCGCGGCCGCCAAGGACGGCGACTGGTCCAAGGAGCGGTTCGAGTACGTGGAGGACCTGCAGCAGGGGCTGTTCGACTTCCACGACGACCTGGTCTACAGCTCCTTCGTCGGCTTCGGCGACTACGAGCTGTGGAACGCGGTCAACCGCACCTGGATGCTCGGCACGATGAGCGGCAACATGATGGTCGAGGACGCCTACTACCGGTACGTGGAGAGCGGCGACCCGGCCGTGTTCCTGGAGGGCGAGAAGTACGGGCACCCCGGGTCTCCGCTCCCGATCAGCGAGGGGTTCAACCGGCTCGGCGCCCTGACCCGCGAACTGTGCCAGTCGGTCGAGGCGGGAACGGTGAAGCCCGCGGCCGCGGCCGGGGAGATCCTGGAGTTCGTGCGCGGGGTGGACTTCATCGCGCACGCCGACAAGTTCGGCCTGCCGGAGAACCACTGCTTCGCGATGACGAAGGAGCGCATGGAGGCGGCCGAGGAATGGTCGCGCACCATCGCCCCGGCGGACATCGGCCCCCGGATGATCAATGCCAGCAAGGGGATGGCGCGCGCCAAGGCGGAGGAGGAGGCCGAGCTCGCCTGAGCACCGCCGTCGTCCCGGTCCGTCGCGTCCCGTCCCCATATGGGGCGGGACGCTCGGCGTTCGCGACCCTGACACCAGGAGACCCTCATGTCCCACGCGACCCAACTCACCGACATGCGGCATTTGATGGCCGGGTTCCCCACGGGGGTCTCGGTCGTGACGGCCGTCACCGGCGCCGGCGACCCGCGCGGCATGACCTGCACGTCGCTGTGCAGCGTCGCGCTGGATCCGCCGACCCTGCTCGTGTGCCTGCGCCGGGGCAGCCCCACGCTGGACGCGGTGGTGGACAGCGGCGCGCTGGCGGTGAACCTGCTGCACCGGCAGGGGCGGTCCACGGCCGAGCTGTTCGGCTCAGGGGCCCCCGACCGGTTCGACCAGGTGCCCTGGACCCCCGCGCCCGGCGGCCCGCACCTGGTCGAGGCCGCGCACACCATCGCGGACTGCACGGTGGGCGCCTGCCAGAACGTCGGCGACCACGCGGTCGTCATGGCCGAGGTCACCATGATCACCAAGTTGTGCGCCCCGGCACCGCTGCTGTACGGCATGCGCCGCTACGGGTCGTGGACCGAGCACGAGGGCGACGACTTCCTCTTCTACGACTTCATCTACTGAGGTCTCCGCGTCGTCATCCGCGCGAAAGCCGTGACCTGACCCCGCCGGAGTGGCGCGCCGAGGCGGCGGGGTCCCCTCACCCCGCCGCCTCGGCGACGTGCGCGTTCAGACCGCGGCGCCGGTGGCGATCTCCCAGAACCCGGCGTAGCGGCCGCCGAGCCGCAGCAGCTCGTCGTGGGTGCCCTGCTCGGCGATCGCGCCGTCCTCC
The DNA here is from genome assembly GCF_042654065.1 of Sphaerisporangium dianthi. Taxonomy (NCBI): domain Bacteria; kingdom Bacillati; phylum Actinomycetota; class Actinomycetes; order Streptosporangiales; family Streptosporangiaceae; genus Sphaerisporangium; species Sphaerisporangium dianthi. The sequence continues at coordinate 29,549 of NZ_JBHSFP010000051.1, forward strand.
AGGAAGGCGATCAGGTCGGCCTGCTCGACGGTGCGCAGCCGGTGGGCCAGCATCACGACGGTGCGGCCGACCATGAGGCGGTCCAGCCCGGCCTGGACGGCGGCCTCGCTGCGCGGGTCGAGCGCCGAGGTGACCTCGTCCAGCAGCAGCACGGGGGCGTCCTTGAGGAAGGCCCGGGCGATGGAGACGCGCTGGCGTTCCCCGCCGGAAAGCGCGGCGCCGCCCTCGCCGACCTGGGTGTCCCAGCCGTCGGGGAGCCGGCCGATCACCTCGTCCAGGCCCGCGGCGGCGGCGGCGGCGAGCACCTGCTCGCGGGCCGCGCCGGGGCGCCCGATGCGGACGTTGCTCTCGATGGTGCCCTCGAAGAGGTAGACGTCCTGGAAGACGATGGACAGCCGGGACATGAGTTCTTCGAGGTCGATGTCGCGGACGTCGACGTCGCCGAGGCGGACGGCGCCGCCGTCGACGTCGTGGAAGCGGGCGATGGTCTGCAGCAGGGTGGTCTTGCCCGCGCCCGAGGAGCCGACGACGGCGAGCCTCCGCCCGGCGGGGATCGTCAGGGAGAGCCGGTCGAACACGGTACGGCCGCCGCGCCGGACGGTGACCTCCTCCAGCCGTATGCCGTCGTGCGCGGGGACCCGCGGCCGCTCGGTCTCGGCCAAGGGCTGTTCCGCGAGCACGCCGGCGATGCGTTCGAGCTCGCCCCGCGACACCCGCAGGACTCCGCCGAGATCGGCGAGGGACAGCAGCGGGTCGACGCAGCGGGCCACGAGCACCAGGATCGCCGGCAGGACGACAGGGTCGAGGTCACCGGACAGCGCGAGGTAGGCGCCGAGGGCGAGGATCGCGGTGAACACGGCCTGGACGGAGAAGGTGAGGCCGATCATGCCGGGGACGCCGCTCAGCGCCGCCCTGCGCCCGCTGCTCCACTGCCGGTGCAAGGCGTCGTCGAGGAGCTGGAACCGCTCTCCGGTGCGGCCGCCGGCGCGCAGCACCGGCTGGGCGCGCACGTACTCCACGACGCGGCCGGCCGCCTCGTCGCTGGCGCGCGCCCGTTCGGCGTCCTGCCGGGCGGTGGCCCGTGACGTCCAGCGCTGGACGCCGGCGACGAGCGGCGCGGCGACGAGCGCGGCCAGGGCGAGCCGCCAGTCGGACAGGAACAGCACGGCCACCAGGGCCAGCGGGACGAGGGTGGCGTCGATGAGCGGGCGCAGCCGGTGCGCGGGCACCGCCATGACCTCCATGACGCTGCGGCTGACCAGCCCCGACACCTCGCCCACCCGGCCGGGGGTGAACCAGCCGAGCGGGAGGGTGGCCAGATGGTCGCCGAGCCCGCGGTGCAGCACCCGGGACATCTCGGCGCTGGCGCGAAAGCCCGAGGCGTCGCTCACGTAGCCGAGGACGGAGGTGACGAGCACGGCGCCGGCGAAGCCGCCGAGCCAGGGCCAGGCGTCCGAGGGGGCGCCGCCCAGCAGAGCCCGCAGCAGCGGGACCAGCAGGGCGTAGGACAGGCCCTCGGCGACGGCGCGGAGCGACATCAGGCCGATCGTGCGGCGCAGCGGCCCGGAGCGGCGCTCGCCGAGGACGCGGAGCAGCAGGCGGATCACCAGTGGGGTCCCTTCTCCGTGCGGGTGTGCCCGACGCGCCACATCTCGGCGAACCTGCCGTCGCGTTCGAGGAGCTCGCGGTAGTCGCCGATCTCCACGACGCGCCCTTCGTCGAGGACGGCGATGCGGTCGGCCCGCGTGACGGTCTCGAGCCGGTGGGCGATGACGAGCTGGGTGCGCCCGCGCCGCAGGGCGTTCAGCGCGGCGCGGATCTCGGCCTCGGTCTTGACGTCGGCGAAGGCCATGGCCTCGTCCAGGACGAGGACGGGGGCGTCCACGAGCAGGGCGCGGGCGATGGACAGCCGCTGGGCCTCGCCGCCCGACAGCCGGATGTCGTCGCCGACGACCGAGTCGTAGCCCTTGGGCAGCGTGATGATGCGGTCGTGGATGCCCGCGGCCTGGGCGACGCGCACGATGTCCTCGGGGAGGGCCTCGGGGACGGCCAGCGCGATGTTGTCGGCGACGCTCGCGCGCAGCAGGCGCACGTCCTGGAAGACGAAGGAGACGGCGCGGTACAGGCGCTGGGCGGGGATGTCGCGCACGTCGGCGCCGCCGATCAGCACCGCGCCGGCGTCCGGGTCGTGGAAGCGGGGCAGCAGCTGGGCCAGGGTGGACTTCCCCGAGCCCGAGGGGCCGACCAGAGCCGTCGTGGTCCCGGGTTCGAGCACCAGGCCGACGCCGCGCAGGACCGGCCGGCCCGGCTCGTAGGAGAAGAAGACGTCGCGGAACTCGACCCGGTCGCCGCGGGGTTCGGCGGGCCGCGAGGGCTCGGGCAGGGGCGGCACCGCGAGCATGGCGTGGATGCGTTCGGCGGAGCGCTCGGCCGCGTGGATGTTGTCCATGCCGTGCGCGAGCGCGGCGACGGGCGTGGTCAGCGCGACCGACAGCAGCAGGAACGGGAGCAGGTCGGCCGGCGGCAGGGACCCGGCGCCGATGAGGGCGGCGCCGCCGGTCAGGACGACGAGCAGGACGAACGGCGGGGACAGGACGAGCGCGGCGAGCGAGGCCAGGCCGCCCGAGCCCGCCACGTAGCCGAGGAAGAAGTCGGCGAAGTCCTCCGACGCCCGGCGATAGCGCCGGTGGGCGCTGCGGCCGCCGCCGAAGGTCTTGACGACCGCGATGCCCTCCACGAACTCGACGGCGGCCGCGCCGACCCGGCCCATCGCCTGGCCCATCTCGCGGCCCTGCTCCTGCCGTGCGGGGGTCATGAGCATGCGGCGCAGCAGGAGGCCGAGCACGACGGGGATCAGCGCGACGAGGGTGAGCCGCCAGTCGACCCAGACCAGGTAGGCGAGGGAGGCCACCGGGACGACGATCGCGGCCGTGGCCTCGACGGGGGTGTGGGCGATCAGGTAGTGCAGCTGGTCGACGTCGTTCTGCACCACGCCCTTGATCTCGCCGGAGCTGTGGCGCGAGAACCACCCGAGGGGGACCCTGCCGAGATCGCGGGCCAGCCGCCTGCGCAGGGACAGCGCCAGGCGCCCGTCGACGAGATGGGCGACGCCGCCCGCGGCCGTGGCGAGCGCGACGCGCACGGCCAGGCCCGCGACGCCGATCCACACGGCCGTCCAGGCCGCGCCGTGGTCGGCGGGCCCGGGGCCGAGGAGGATGCGGCCGAGCTCGACCACGGCGATGAGCGGGGCGAGCCCGGCGAGCGAGCCGACGATCTGGAAGGCGAGCACGGCGGTGAGTCCCGCGCGGTGCGGTCGCAGCAGCCGCAGGAGCATGCGCCTCGGAGTGGGAGCGGCGCCCTCGGCGGGCGGCGCGCCGTCGCCGGGTGCCGTCTCGCGGCTACGAGGGCTTTTCGTCGTGGCCATGGGCCTCCCGCCTCCAGGCGCTCGTGCAGGGACAACATCAATTTTTACATGTACAGTAACTTCGCGCAACCATCCGCGGGCACCTCCCCGCCCTTGTCGAGATCCGGTCCAGAGAACGTCCAGACGGGCCGTGCGACGATCGTCCACACCCTTCCCGGGTGGTCACCGACGATCCTGGTAAGGAGCGGTGGACATGCATGTCCTCCTTCTGAGCGGACTCGGCCCCGCGAACATCAACTCCCCGTACCTGCAGGGCTCGCTCTTCGCGGCCGAGCGCGGCGAACGCGCGAGCGAGGTGCTCCGGCGGGCCGGGCACGCGGACCTCGACTTCCGCAGGCTCTGCTTCACCCAGTCCGGCAGGCGGTACGCGCTGCTGCGGCCGAACCGGCACACCACCCCGCACCTGACCAGCGTGACGCTCCTGTCGATCCTGGAGAGCAGCGGCCACGACTTCGAGCGGATCGACCTGGCCGACGTATGGGCGGGGCGCGCCAAGCCGCCCTCCTGCGACGTGGACCTCGTCCTGCTGTCCACCACCTACATATGGAACGGCCCGCTGCTCGGCTCGGCCGTCCGGTGGATCGAGGAGAACCTGCCGGGCACGCCCATCCTCGCGGGCGGGCAGTTCACCAACCTCAAGTTCAACACCGCCCTGCGCGACCACCCGTCGATCGTCGCGGTCGTCCGCGGCGACGGCGAGGTCGCCCTGCCCGCCGCCCTCGACGCGCTGGCGGGCCGGCGCGAGATGGCCTCGGTGCCCAACCTGGTGTGGCGCGAGGGGAAGGCGATCCGCCTGAACCCCGTCGAGTACGTCGACATGGAGGGGTTCCCCTCGCCGAAGATGCTCGGCGGATCGCCGATCGTGCCTTACGAGTCCATGCGCGGCTGCCCGTTCGACTGCAAGTTCTGCTCCTTCCCCGCCGCCTCGCCCAAGTGGCGCTTCAAGTCGGCCGAGAAGATCCGCGACGACTGGATCGCCTACGGCGAGCGCAACGGCTGCGACCTCATCTCGGCGATGGACTCGACCTTCACCATCCCGCCAACGCGGCTGCGGCGCCTGCTGGAGATCCTGCCGGGCTCGGGGATCCCGCAGTGGGAGGGGTTCAGCCGGGCCAACACCATCAGCTCCGAGGATCTGGTCGCCGGCCTGAAGGACTCGTCGTGCCTGCAGGTGCACATCGGCTTCGAGTCGATGAACGACGGCACGCTGAAGTACATGAGCAAGCGGGTCTCGGCCAAGCAGAACCGCAGGGCCGTCGAGCTGATGAGCGCGGGCGGCCTGTCCTACACCGGCATGTGGATCGTCGGCTACCCCGGTGAGACGCCGGAGATGTTCCAGGACACCCAGGACTATCTCGTGCGCGAGTACAGCGGGCGCTTCTCGCTGGCGCGGTTCGCCATCACCGACGAGACGATGCCGCTGTGGAAGGACAAGGAGGAGCTGAAGATCGAGGCCGACGATCCCAACAACCCCGCCTCCCCCTGGTCCCACATAGGCATGGACGACAAGCGCGCCTCCCAGCTGCACAAGGAGACCCTGGACAAGGTGCGGGCCGGCAACGACAAGGCCGTGCTCAACCTCTGGCAGCACGACTACGAGAGCTGGCTGATGCCGCGGCACGGCCACGCGGCGAACATCACGGTGGAGAAGAGCGTCGAGCGCATGGCCATGGCGCCCGTGGACCACGCCGACCTGGGCAGGGCGGCGGCGACCGTGCGCGAGAACCTGCTCGTGCTGCGCGACCTCGGCGTGGAGCTCGCGCCGGCCGGCGCGGAACTGGACCACGGGCCGCTCTGAGCTCCGCGGCCCCGCGCGGACGGGTGCGCGGCGGCGCACCCGTCCGCGCGGGAAGTCGGAGGCCAAGCGGTCTTAGGAAGACAACGAATGCAACCA
>NZ_JBHSFP010000052.1:0-32337 GCF_042654065.1 Sphaerisporangium dianthi
CCGTCCCCGTCCCCGTCCCCGTCCCCGTCCCCGTCCCCGTCCCCGTCCCCGTCCCCGTCCCCGTCCCCGTCCCCGTCCCCGTCGGGTGGCACGGGTAAGGCCTGCACCGCGGCCTACACCATCAACAACCAGTGGCCCGGAGGCTTCGGAGCCAACGTCGAGGTGAAGAACACCGGCACCACCGCGCTCACCGGCTGGACCGTTGCGTGGAACTTCCCCAGCGGCCAGACCATCACCCAGCTGTGGAACGGCTCGCACACCGTGAGCGGCTCGGCCGTCACCGTGGCCAACCTGTCCTGGAACGGCGCGCTGTCCTCGGGCGGCACCACCTCCTTCGGCTTCAACGGCGCCTGGTCCGGAGCCAACACCGCCCCCGCCGCGGTGACCTGCACCGCCCGGTAGGCGGCGCGACTCGGCTCCGGTGGCGCACCGGAGCCGAGTCCGCACCGCGACGACCAGCGCCCTGGTCCCAAGCCATGGGACGGGAGACATGGGTGACGGCGATTCGGATCGCCGTCACCCGGCCGTCGGAATGTCATGCGACCTCTGCCGAAGGACGGCCTCGCCTGACGTGCGCGCCGGAGGAGCACCGCGACGGATAAATACGAGTTATCCCCAAAATGGCCTTATAAGACGTCTGGCAGAAAACCGGCCATGTAACGCCATGTAGATGGTCGGCAGTTCTTGATCGGGGCTTGCCAGGGCATGCGAGGAAGCGGGTTCCCTGTCGTGTTAGCGTGCTTCTGCGCCGCTATAGCGGGGCCTAGTCAAAGGTGTCGGGATCCGCCGTCATTCAAGAAGGTTCGATGGCCATGAAGAGGATTTCCAGGACAGCCGCTGTAGCTGTCACAGCAATAACAATGTCGGTGGGCATGGTGAGCGGCATCCACGTCGCCCAAGCCGGCACGTGCGCGGCGGGTACCGCCTGCCCTACCACGACGACGTTCGACATCACCGCCGGAGCATTGCAGATCACCGTGCCCGATACGGCCGATCTCGACAACGACGGAGTGCCGGGCGGATACGCCTACGGTCAGCTCGGGCCGGTCACCGTGACCGACGACCGGGCGTCCGCCACCCCCGCCTGGACGGCCACCGTCACCGGCACCGACTTCATCACCGCGGGCGGTAACGATCCGGGCGAGACCATCGCCAACAGCAGCGTGTACTACTGTTCGGGCACCGCGACGGCGACGACCGGCAACGGCACCTTCACACCAGGCCAGACCGGCTGTGCCCCACCGCCGCCGCCCACCGGCCAGACACTGGCCTCCGAGCGCACGGCGTACTCCCACACGGGCGGCACCGGCACCAACTCCGCGACCTGGAACCCGTTGATCACGGCCGCGCTGGCTCTCAGCAACGTGAGCGGCCAGTACACGGGCACGATTTCTCACACGGTGACCTAGCCACGTGACATGGCGTCCTCTACTGTTCGCGCCCATCGCCGTGATCAGTCTGCTGCAGGGAGCATTGTGCGCCGCAGCTCTCGCAGACGGCGGCTCGGCCGATCCACGCCCGAGCCGCCAAAGGGCCGAAGAGCAAATCGGGATAAGATTGCTGGAGGCCTCATCGAACCGTCGCGACGACCCCCGAGCACTCATTTATATCGTCGACCACATCAACCCCGGCACCCGAATCTCCCGGCGACTGGAAATCAGTAACACCTCCAGAAGCGCGCAACGCGTGACGATGCTCCCCGGCGCGGCGGTCATCGACCACAACAAGTTCGTTCCGGCGCCGAACCGCGACGCCAACGAGCTCAGCTCGTGGATATCCGTCGATCGCCCGGTGTTCGTCGTGCCGGCGAAGAGCAACGTCCAGGTGAAAGCGACGATCACCATTCCTGAAACCGCGTCCAAAGGAGAACGGTACGGAGCCATCTGGGCCAAGGTCGCCTCCGCGCTCAAGCCAGGGTCCGGGCGCAACGTCACGATGGTCAACAGTGTCGGCGTTCGGGTCTATCTCGACGTCGGTCCAGGCGGCGATCCGCCCTCGGACTTCCGCATCGAGCAGTTGACGCCCGGCCGCGCCAAGGGCGGCGTGCCCATGGTGAAGGCGATGGTCACGAACACGGGGCAGCGTGCGATCGACCTGGTGGGCTGGATGTGGCTTTCCGACGGCCCGAGTGGCATGAAGGCCGGCCCGTTCCCCGCGCAGGTGGGAACGACGCTCGCGCCCGGCACCGGCGCGCCGGTCGTGGTCACGCTCGACGATCGGCTGCCCGACGGACCGTGGCGGGTCAAGCTCATGTTGGAGAGCGGCCGGGTCCGCCGCACGGTCACGGGCACGCTGTCCTTTCCTCAGAAGGACGCCACCTGGGGCAGGGCCGCGCGCCTGGACGCCTTCTCCCCGTGGATGTACGTCGCCGTAGGCGTGCTCGCCACCGTGATCGCCATGACGCTCGCGGGCCTCGTCATACGCCGCAGGCTACTCAGTTGCGCGTGGTGGCCGGCGGGCCGGCGACGGCGGTGAGCCGAAGCTTGGTCTCGTCCTCGCTACCGGGCACGGCGGTCATGATGACGATCTTGAGTTCGGAGTCGCCGTCGCTCAGCACGTCGCAATCCACCGTGACCGGGCCCACCGACGGATGGTCGATCGTCTTATGGTCCTCGCGGTGCGCGGCCACCTGTCCGATCGCCCACAGCTCGGCGAACCTCCCGTTGCCCGCGTTCAGATCGCGGATCAGCGCCGCCAAGCGGCTGTCCTGGGGGAAGCGGCCGGTGGCGCGGCGCAGGTCGGAGACGACGGCGGCGTCGGTGGTGTCGCGGTCCGCCTCGGTCACCGGCCACAGCGCGAGTTGGGCGGCGCCGCCGTCCACCGGGAATCTGTCGCGGGCGAAGTTGCGCAGCCGCGGCGGCGAGGCGGAGGGGTCGCCCAGCAGGGCGGCCCACCCACGGTTCCACCACACCAGTTGCCAGTCCGCCGCGAACACGGCGACCGCCACGTCCCCGAGACGCGCGAGCACCCGCCGCATGCCGGGAGGGACATGATCCGAGATCGTGCCGTCCACCGGCGGTATGAGCCGGGCCAGCCTGTACAGGTGGTCTCGCTCGGCGGTGGACAGCTGCAGGGCACGCGCCAGGGACGCCACCACCGACTCTGAGGGTGTCGTGGCCCGCCCCTGTTCCAGGCGCACGACGTAGTCGACCGACATCCCGGCCAGGTCGGCCAGCTCTTCGCGCCGCAGCCCGGCCGCCCGGCGCCCGCGGACCACCGGCAGCCCGGCGGCCGACGGGGGCAGCCGGTCCCGCCACGCGCGGATCACCGCGCCCAGTCCGGTTCCGGGTGTCGTCGGCATGATCTCCATCCTCCCGCACCCCGGTCGCGCGTCGGGGCGCGAGGGTGGTACTGGTCTTCCTACCGTCGAAGCGTCTCTGGTCCGCCTCCTTCGTCGGGACCACCATTGAACGCATGACGATCACCTTCATCACCGGAGCCAACAAGGGTCTCGGCCGCGAGACCGCCCGCCGCCTGATCGAGTGTGGCCACACCGTGCTCATCGGAGCGCGCGACCGCGAGCACGGTGAGGAGGCCGCCGCCGCGCTCGGCGCACGCTACGTCCCCATCGACGTGACCGACGACGCGTCCGTGGCCGCCGCGGCCGCGAACGTCGCCGGACATGAGGGCAGGATCGACGTCCTGATCAACAACGCCGGTGTGCACGGCCCCGTCGGCGATCCCGGCGACCTCACCGCCGCCGACGCCCGCGCCGTCCTCGACGTCAATGTCATCGGCGTCGTCCGCACCACCACCGCGTTCCTGCCGCTGCTGCGCCGCTCCGACGATCCTGTGATCGTCAATGTCAGCAGCGGCATGGGCTCCCTCGCCCTCACCCACGACCCCGGCCGGCCCGAGTCGCACGTCATCGCGCCGCTGTACACCTCCTCGAAGGCGGCGCTGACGATGTTGACCACGCAGTACGCCAAGGGGCTCAAGGGCATCCGCGTCAACGCCGCCGACCCCGGCTACACCGCGACCGACCTCAACGGTCACAGCGGCCCCCAGACCGTCACCGAGGGCACGGACGCGATCGTCGCGCTGGCCACCGAGGAGCCCGGCGCCGGCACCGGACGCTTCGTCTCCCGCCATGGCGAGATCGCCTGGTCCTGAACCCGGGCTTCATCAACCGCGTGTCCGTCTTGAAGGGATCACGCAGGGGGCGACGCCTGCGTGGCCCCGAAGGACTGCACATGATCGATGGCGGCGGTCAAAGCGTCACGCAGCGGGGTGATGTCGCGTTCGATCTGAGCGAGCAGAGGATGGACGTAGTACGCCTCGACGGGCGAGCCGCTCACCGTGGTCCCGAGGGATTCTCAGCCCGCCCGTCAAGCGGCGGCTCCGCCCAGCTGGAGGAGATCGCCGGGCCGTGGCGCAGGCCGGCGCGGCAGGCCGCACTGGACAGGGAGACCATGAGTGATCAAGAGATGGCGGACGTCCCCGCCGAAGGACTGGCGGACGTCCTCGCCGAGAAGCTGGCCGTCGTCTTCGTCGGCATCAATCCCGCACCGCTCTCCGTCGCCGCCGGGCACAGCTTCGCGAGCCCGGGAAACCGGTTCTGGCCGGCCCTGCACGCCTCCGGCTTCACCCCGGCCGTCCTGCGGCCACAGCAGGAACGAGACCTGCTGGACCTGGGACTGGGCATCACCAGCATCGTGCGCCGGCCCACCTCCCGAGCCGACCAGCTGACGCCGCGCGAACTGGCCGACGGCGGACGCGATCTGACGCGGCGCCTGCGCACCATCTCTCCCCGCTGGGCGGCCTTTCTCGGCGTCAGCGGATACCGCGCCGCGTTCGGCGCGCCTCAGGCACGCGTCGGAGCCCAGGCCGGCACGATCGGCGGGGCCCGGGTATGGATACTGCCCAACCCCAGCGGCCGCAACGCTCACTTCCCGCCCGCCGCCCTGGCGGCGGAGTTCACCCGGCTGCGCCACGCGATAGGACTACCCGACCGATCCGCGCGCCCCTGACGACACCAGGGCGCACTGACGGGGCCGCCCGGACGCGGGCTGATTCTGCTCGCGTCGGTGACACGCCTCTGGCCGGCTCCGCTGTCACTTCGGAGCGACCCTCAGATCCCGTGTATCGATGAGTGTGGCCGGACCTCCCAGGTCGGCTGGTGGAGCTGATCGTTGTACACGATGATGTCGGCGTGGTCGGCCGGGCGGGCTGTGGCGAAATAGAGCTGTTGAGAGGGGATATAGCGGTCGCGCCAGGACCGTTCGATCTCGGCGCCGTCGGCGGTGGATCCGGCCAGTGCCGTGCCTCGGTCCCGGGCGCGATCCACCGTCTGCTCGAACGGGACGGACACGAAGATGCGCAGGTCCCAGCGGTCGATGAGTTCTGGGCGCAGGAGGAAGACGCCGTCGAAGAGCAGTACGGCGTCTGCGGGAGCGGTCGTGGCCGGCGGGGACGACGGGGTGTCGGTGTCTGCGTCGTAGACCGCGTGCTGGAACCTTCGGTCGCCGCCCGGGCCCAGCGGATCGAGCAGGACCCTGCGCAGCGCGGCGTGGTCGTGGGCGTCGAAGTAGCAGCTTTCTGCCGAGTACCGGCCGCGTCGGTAGCGCTGCGCACGGGGAAAGAGGAAGTCGTCGATGGTCGCGCGGATGACGTCGCGGTGCTGTGCGCGCAGGACGACGGCCAGCTCGTCGGCCAGCGTGGTCTTGCCGGCGGCGGGCGGCCCGTCGATGGCGACCCGCAGCGGGTGCGCGGTCGTGACGGACCCGATCGCCTCGGCCAGCCGGCCGATGAGCTCGCCGCGGGTGCCTTGATCCATCGCCGCCTCTCCCGGTGTCCGTTTCAGCGCCGCGCGTCAGGCTGCGGTCGCCGGCGTGCCAGGAGGCGCCGGCAGCCGCCCGTACGGTGGTCCGAATCCATGCTGTCGGCGGGGATCTCGCCGGGCCTCGAAGATCCTGATTCGCAGGCTACCGCGAGCCGCGGCAGCGCACGCGACCAGACCGGACCCGCAGTCCCCGACCCATGGGACCCAGACTGGCCGATCCTGACCGAAAGTATCGGAAATCTGCCAAAACTTCTGGTCGCGGCGCGATAGCGCGTGACGACGGCATTCCATGATCACAGTTGGGAGGCACCCACTCTCCATCCGGCACACGATCGGCCTCCTCACTACGAAAGTTTCATCCTGTGCGCCAGGCGCGGCGGTGAACATTCGCTGGTCAGCGCGCGTGGAGGAGCATCTCGCGGGACCGGCGCCCCGGACCGGGAGTCAAGCTACTTGACATAAGCAATCGAGTCGTATTTGCTCCCTCGCACTACACCTTTCACAGCACGTAAGCGGCGCACTGATAACCCTCTGCTGAATGTTAGCGCTCATACCTCGGTTCCAGTTTTCACAGCACCGGGCATTCAATGCCGCTGATGGAGAGGAACGCAGAACATGTTTTTGACATCGGCCCGATCCGTACGGCCAGAGGGAATCGCAAATGTTGAAGCATAGGTCCATCCTCGGGGCCGTGGCGCTCGCGGCGGCTGTAGTCCTGGTGACGGGGCAGACGGCGATGAGCAGCGGAAGCAGCAGCACGGGATCCTCGGCGGGCACCGCCGCCGCGCTCGCGGGAACCGCGGGATGCGGAAAGAACCCGACGCTGACCAGCGGAACGCGAAACATCACGACCAGCGGCAAGAACCGCACCTACATTCTGCGGATCCCCGCCAACTACAACAACAACAACCCCTACCGCCTGATCTTCGGCCTCCACTGGCTGAACGGCACCATGAACGACGTCGACTCGGGCGGAAGCAGCGGGGCCTCCTGGTCCTACTACGGACAGCGGCAGCTGTCCAACAACACCGCGATCTTCGTCGCGCCGCAGGGCTTCAACAACGGATGGGCCAATTCCGGCGGCGAGGACGTCACCTTCATCGACGACATCATGCGGCAGGTCGAGTCGGATCTCTGCGTCGACACCTCGCTGCGTTTCGCCATGGGATGGAGCTACGGCGGCGCCATGAGCTTCTCCCTCGCGTGCAGCCGCGCGACGGTCTTCCGCGCGGTCGCGGTGTTCTCCGGCGCGCAGCTCAGCGGATGCAGCGGCGGCACCCAGCCCATCGCCTACATGGGACTGCACGGCATCACCGACAGCGTCCTCAACATCTCGCAAGGACGGGCGCTGCGCGACAAATTCGTCCAGAACAACGGCTGCACGGCGCAGAATCCGCCCGAGCCGGGCTCCGGCAGCCGGTCGCACATCGTCACCGCCTACTCCGGATGCCGCGCCGGATACCCGGTCGTCTGGGCCGCGTTCGACAACGGCCACCTGCCCGACCCGGTGGACGGGACCTACACCGGGAACGGCGCCCAGACCTGGACCAAGGGCGAGGTGTGGAAGTTCATCTCCCAGTTCGGGAGCACCACGACCCCCACCCCCACCCCGACCCCGACGGTGACCCCCACGGTGACCCCCTCCCCCGAGCCCACCCCGACCGTCACCCCGACTGCGGGGACCGAGTTCCGCCTGCGCAACGAAGGGGCGGGCCGCTGCGTCGACTCCCCCAACAGCGCCACCGCCAACGGCACCCTGCTCCAGATCTACGACTGCCACACCAACGCCAACCAGCGGTTCGCCTACAACGCGGGCCGACTCCAGACCCTCGGCAAGTGCCTGGACTCCCCGACGAACGCCGGCTCGGGCACCCGCGTGCAACTGTGGGACTGCCACACCAACAGCAACCAGCAGTGGACCTTCAACTCCAACGGCACCGTGACCAACGGCGCCGCCAACCTGTGCCTCAACGCCACCGGCACCGGCAACACCTCCTCGGTGACCGTCGCCACCTGCAACGGCAGCGCCAACCAGAGATGGACCAGGGCCTGACCACCCACTAGCCGATGGCACACGTCGGGTTCAGGCGACTTCGCCTGAACCCGACGTGACATTTCTCCCGCCCGGCGGCGACGCGCCGGGCGGTTGCCGCAGCTGCGCCACCATCACCTGATCGATGAGCCCTTCGTTCTGGTCGTGATGAAGACGGCGGGTGAGGCGGCCGCGGGATTCATGCCGTGGTCATAGCGCTGCTGGGCCGCGACGACCTCGGGGGTGTGCGCCGAGATCCAGCGGACCAGTTGGGCGAACGGACGGGACAGGCCGTGTCCCAACTCGGTCAGTTCGTAGCTGACCTGCGGCGGAGTGGCCGGCTCCACGGTGCGCTCGACCAGCCCGTCACGGACCAGGGTGCGCAGTTTGGCGGAGAGCATCTTCTCGCTGATGCCGTCGATGCGCTCGCGCAGTTCGAAGAAGCGCATGGGCCCAGGCGTCAGGGCGGCCAGGATCAGCGGCACCCACCGTCCGGTGACGTGTTCCATCACCTCTCGTCCGGGGCAGTCGCTGTGAAATGTGTCACTGATCCACCGGGCGTCGCTCTGGTCCACCTGCTCACCTACCGCCATCTCTACGGCTTACCTCGAGGTACGTACTTACAAAATGTAAGCCCAAAACCTAGCGTCTCTCGCGTCTTCGTACGACGAGCAAGGAGAGACGGATGAACAGCAAGCAGGTGGCGCTGGTCAGCGGAGCCGGCCGGGGGATCGGCGCCGCCACCGCGCGCGAGTTGGGCCGGCTCGGCTATCACGTGGTCGTCAACTACCTGAGCGACGCCGAGTCCGCGGAGTCGGTGGCCGGGCAGATCGGCGCCGCGCAGGCGATCCAGGCCGACGTGACCGACGAGACCCAGGTGACCGCGCTGGTGGATCGGGTGGTCGCCGAGCACGGGCGGATCGACGTGCTGGTGGGCAACGCCAACACCGCGGCGCCGCCGTTCGGCCCGCTGGAGCGGGTGCCGTGGGAGGCGTTCGCGGCCAAGGTGAGCGATGAACTGGCCGGCGTCTACCACCTGACCCGGCGGGTGCTGCCGATCATGCGCCAACGGCGGTCCGGCCGCATCGTCTACGTCTCCGCCACCGCGGCCGAGCTGATCATCGGCAGCGCCGCCCACTCCACGGCCAAGGCCGCCGTGAACGCCTTCATCCGGCAGGTCGCCGGCGAGGTCATCCGGGACGGCATCACCGTCAACGCCGTCGCCCCTGGCGGGGTCGGCACCGATGCCACCGCCGGAGTGTTCACCGACGGTATCCGGCGCCACTTCGGCGACCGGTCGGTGACCGGCACGATGCTGCGGCCGCAGGACCTGGCCCGTCCGATCGCCGCGCTCGTGGACGGCGCGTTCGCCACCGTCACCGGCCAGGTGATCTCCGTCGATGGCGGATACCCGCTGCTGAGCCAGCTGCTGGACGGCCTGCCGGCCCAGTTCCCCACGGGCTCATGAAAGGTGCCGCGTTCGGTGGACACCGTACGGGTCGGCGACCGCCCTGACCTCGGCGACCGCCCTGACCTCGGAGACCGGTTCCTCTCTCGCGTGCGGCGGTCGCGCCCGCAGGAACAGGTGACCGAGACCGGCCTTCCCCACGGCAGCCGGGCGACCGTGCCCCGTCGCCCTCCTGAGCGGGATCCGGCCGATCATCGCCCCGTCCGAATCGGCGACGAGACTCCCGGGCCACCGCTGGGGCACCCCGGGCATCTCGTGCCCAAGCACGGGCGTCCGCAGGTCCGATCAGGCTGGACGGTCGGCGCCGCCGGACCGCCAGACCCAGTTCTCCCGCGTGTACAGCGGTCGCATGCCGGCCCTGAGCATGTTGTTCAGCGACGGGTTGGAGGCGCCCTCCGCCGGTTTCCCCGCTTCGGCGACGAGCCAGCGGCAGCCAGCGTTCGCCGCCTCCTTGGCGCGCATCGCCAGCAGGGCCGTCTGGGCCCCGCGGTTGCGGTACTCGGGAAGCACCGCGCCCGTGTTCAGGGAGCCGACCCTGCCATGGACGAGCAGGTTCGCACCGCCCACGATACGGTCACCGTCCCACACCGCGAAGGGCCGGAAATCCGGGTGCTCCACGGCGGCCGCCAGCATGTCCGCAAGCCCCTTCTCCGGCATGCCGAAGCCGCGGAGCACGACAGAGGCCCACTCCCTGGCGTCGCCCGGGCCGACGGGTCCGACGTGCAGGCCGGACGTGCCGGTCAGGAAGAACTCGATCGGGCACCACAGCTTCACGATCTCCCCGCCCGCCCGCAGCCCGTGTTCGGCGCGGATGTCCTCCCAGTCCTGCGGCAGGACGGACGGAGCGAACTGCAGCACCGCGGACTCGTCGCCCTGCTCCCGGTAGAAGTCGAGGACGCGATCAACGAGTTCCGAGGTGACCGGCTCCGCGAAGCCGAACCCGAGCGCCTTGCTCCAGTAGCCCACCGGGTCGTGACGCATCGACAGGGCGACGCCTCCGCCGATACGGGTGGTCGTGATTCCGAGCTCGGTACGCACGGACGACGGCGCGCCCGACTCGTACTGGTACATGAACTCCGCCTCGGAGCCTTCCGCGAGAGCGGTCTGTTCCTCTAGCTGCATGATCTTCCTTGCTGAGTGCCTTCGATGGGACTCCCGGAGCCACGCGTGCGCGCAGCCCGTGGGATCTGTCGCAGGCAAGATGCGCCGATCAAGCGGAAAGTTCGATTTCCGGCTCCATCACTTCGGCCCGGCGGGGATGGAACAGCCGGATCTTGCACACGCGGCCGGCTCGCAGGTGGTGCACCCAGAGGACCGTGGGCGGGCAGTGAAAGGGGTCGTCGGGCGGGTTGATCAGGCGGTTGTTCCAGATGACCACGTCACGGCCGGCCACGACGCCGGCGACGCGCTGCCGCACGCCGGCGTGGAGATCCCGGTCCATCGCCCCCAGCAGCCAGTCGAAGCCCTTCGTGAGCACGCCCTTCCCCGTGGTGATCTCCACCTCGGGCGAGCAGAGTTCCGTCAGCGCCTGCGCGAACGACCCGGTCCGGGCGGCCCAGAGCGTCTCTTCGGCCTCCCTGCGGCGTCTGTCCTCCTGGGCCGCCACGTCGTCGTGGGCCAGGTTCGCCGTCGCCAGCAGCGCCTGCGACAGCTTGGTCCGCGCCTGGCTGAGCCGGCTCCGCACCGTTCCGACCGGGATCCCGCACACCTGCGCGATGTCCTCGTAGGCGGTGACCTCGGTGAAGTGGCGCAACATCGTCACCAGCCACAGGCGCGGCGACAGCTCGTCCAGGGCGTGCCAGACCCAGTCCCGCAGGGCGTGGTGCTCCAGCAGTTCACCCGGGTCGGGTTCGTGACGAGGGAGAGGCAGCGTCTCGACGTCGCCCACGGGTATCGGCCTTCTGGCGCGCAGTTGCCTCAGGCAGGCGTTGCGCACGATCGCCCGCAGCCACGGCCTCACGGAGGCGGGCTCGCGGAGATCGCCGATCCGGCGCAACACGATCAGGACGGCCTCCTGGACGGCGTCCTCGGCATCGGGACCGTGCCCGAGGATGCACAACGCCACTGCCCGCATGTCCGCCTCGTGCCCGGCCAGCAACAGGCCGAGCGCACGGACGTCGCCGGATTGGGCGTCGCGGACGAGCTCCGCGTCGGTGAGTGTGGCGTCCCCCATGGCGTTCAGGCTACTGACCTGGCAGGACTGTGACGGACGCTCGCCGGCGGAGAACTCCGATGCCCACGCCATCGTCAGGCATGTGGGGAACGCTTCGCCTTGAACCGGCGTGCGAGTTCCTGCCCTCGCGCCGCCTGCACCTTCTTCGCCTGGCCCACCGCGAACCGCAGCAGCCCGAACGGCGCTGACAGCCGATAGTGGTCGGTCACCTGGGTTCCGCCGGGCACCGAGGCGAAGCGGTAACCGTAAGCCACCCGGACACCGCCAGGGCTGACCACGTCCCCGGTCATGGCGCTCTCCTCCAGGTGCAGGGTGACCTCGATGACGTTGTCGTGGTGCAGCGGTCCCAAGGTGAATCGCTCGACCGCCGTGAAGCACACCGCGGCCGGCCCGCGGCGGACGTCGCGGACCTCGACGACCAGCGGAGACAGGCCGACGTGGTTGTGCGGGTCGGCCAGGTGCTCGAAGACCTCTTCAGTGGCGGCGGACAGAGTGGTCGTGGTGCTGAACTCGACGGTTCTCATGCGGTGTCCCGGTGAAGGAGGGGGATTCGAGGACGGCGTGGCATTGGCGTCATGGGCCCGAGAGGAGCCGGTCGAGGACGGTGTCGATCTGGGCGGCGTCCGGGCCGAGGAGCAGGCAATCCGTACGCATTCCGTCGATGACCTGCAAAAGGATCATGGCGGCGGCCGAGGGGCGCGGAGTGTCCGCGCGCTCGAACTGTTCGCTGAACAGATCGAGCAGGATCCGGCGCTGCGCGCGGTAGTGCCCGGCGAAGCCCGGATCGGTCATGGCGCGCGACACGAACGCCATGGCCACGCTCGTCTCCGCGGCGCGTTCCTCGTCCAGTGGAAGCAATTCCGTCACGATCGCGGACAGCACCTGACGCGGCGACGGCGTGCCCTCTTTCGACCGGGCCTGGAGCCGGCCGGCGCAGCGCCGGCAGTGGTGTTCCAGCGCGAACAGGAGCATCTCGTCCTTCGTGCTGAAGTGGTGTTGCAGTGTCCCGGTTGTCACCCCGGCCTCGGCGGCGATCTCCCGCATGCCGGGAAACGCGCCGTGGCCGCGCATGAGAAGCCTTCCCACCGCGTCGGCGATCGTGGCGCGGCGCGCGTCAGGTTCCCGCCGTTCTCGCATCCCCACCTCCATTACACATGTAATGTAGCAGCGGGCCGGGGCACCGCCGGCAAGTTGATCGCGCGTATCGGACTCAGGACCGCATTTCGTCTTGCGTCACCGTCATGCACCTGCCCGAGGCCCGCGTACCCAGGGGCCGACGCCGTATTAGAGTCGCGGAATGGAGAGCCAGGGCCTCGATCGTGCCGGAGACGTCCACGATGTCGTGGCCATGCGAATGCCCGACTACCGGATCGACTCTGTGATGCTCCTCGGCGAAGGCCAGGACAACATCGCGTACGAGGTCAATGGCGAGTTGATCGTACGCTTCTCCAAGGAGCTCGACCCGGCAGACCGGGCCGCGCAGGTGAGGGATGAGGCCCGCCTTCTCGCCGCCGTCGCGGACATCTCACCGCTGCCCATTCCCGAGCCGAGCTTCACGGTCGCGGAGGAGGGCTGCCTGGCCTATTTCAAACTCCCCGGCACACCGCTGATCGACCTGCCCGCGTCGCGGCGATCGGCCGGCGCCGCCATCGCGGCCACGCTGGGCGAGTTGCTGAACGTGCTGCACGGAGTTCCGGTCGGGCGGATGGCCGAACTGGTGGACACCGATGACCAGCCCAAGGAGTTGTGGCTGCGTGAGGCCGCGGAGACCTATGCCATGGTCGCAGAAAAGGTGCCACCGGTGTACCGCCACGCGGTGGAGGCGTTCCTGGACGCACCGCCGCCCGCCGACGGGCACGCTCTGGTGTTCTCCCACAACGACCTGGGGATCGAACACGTCCTCGCCGCCCCAGGCGGGCGGGCGGTGACCGGCATCATCGACTGGAGCGACGCCGCGATCGTCGATCCGGCCTATGACTTCGGCCTCCTCTACCGCGACCTCGGTCCCCTCGCCCTTCGTGCGGCCCTGAGTAAGTACCGCACCGGCACAGACGAGGTCGAGGCGATCAGCGCACGTGCGGCCTTCTACGCCAGGTGCAGCGTCTTTGAGGACATGGCCTACGGAATTGATACAGGCCGCAACAACTACCTCAAAAAGAGCCTCACCGCACTGAAGTGGCTGTACCCGGCATAGGCCACATCCTCGCTGAAACGTGTCTGATGCTGAAGATGCGCGTCTCACCTTGTTCGCGCCCTTGCCTCCAGGGTTTCGATACAGCGTTCCACCGCCGATGGTCTCCCTGGGGTCGGCAGGCGGTCGGCCAGGGCGGTCAGGTCGACGTTGATGCTCCCGACGACGACGATGTCCCGCAGATCGTTCCTGGCGGTGAGGTTCTTCGGTCAGCTCGGCAGCGGGCTGGACTGGATGACGGAGAGGCTGCCGACTTGCGAGGAGACGATGCACTTCGCCAGGTAGATCGGGGTGCCGTGGTGCTCGACGGTCTGGGTCAGGACCAGCACGGGATCGTTCTCCTCTATCCGCAGCAGGCCGGCACGCGTCGGCCCGGCGACGTTGGCGGCGATCTGGCACACCCCGGCCTCGAAAATCGGGCCGCACTTGCCTATCAGGGTCGCGAGCAGGGTGGCCGGCTCACCGGAGGCAGCGTCCAGGTGCGCCGCGACCGCCGGGCTGATGTCCGTCAGGTACTTACCCGCGGGCAGATGCTCCTGGACGATCGCGATCGGGTCGCCGGCACGGTAGGCCACGCCCTCGCGGAACCACGTGTTGGCCGCCGAGTCGAGTGCGAGTCTGTTGGAGATGAAGTCGGTCGTCGGCTGGATATCGAACTGGTGCGTCCTGAGCTCGATGGGCCTGCCGGACTCGGCCAGCACGGCGTCGAACGGCTGGAACACCTCTAGTCCGGACCGCGGGATCGAATCGGCCACGAACCGCCCCACTCCGCGCTTGGTGCGGATGAGCCCGTCCTCCTCCAGGAGCATGAGCGCTTCCCGCACCGGCGTGCGACTCACGCCCAGAAGGGCGGCGAGCTCGATCTCGCGCGGCAGCATCGCGCCGAGAGGGAAGACCCCCGACCGGATCCCGTCGGCCAGCCGGCAGTAGACCGCCACACGCAGCGGCTGCCCTGCTGGAGTCATGAGCCGCTGTCCGAGGAAGTCGGCGGTGCTCGTGCTCACTGAAGCTCCTTCGCATGCTGTCTGGCGCCGTCGAAGCGCTCAGCCACATTGAACCACGCTCGAACACCCATTGAATATGTCATACCTGAGAGGTATAACTTCATACTCATATCGGGGATCCCCGAGGTCTTCCGCAAGGCAGGAGCCATCATGAGCGTGCCGAACGCACCCGCCGCCGCTATCGGAACCCCACCGGACACTCCGGTCCTGACCGGAGGACGCGCCGTCGGCCTGGTGGCCACGTTGATCCTCGGCGTGCTGTCCTATCAACTCAACGCGAGCATGCTCGCCCCCGCGCTGCCGCACATCGCCCGCGAACTCCGCACGGACGTCGCCGAGGTCTCGCAGGTCACCTCGCTGTTCTTCCTGGCCGGAGCCATCGGTGGCGTGGTGCTCTCCCGCTGGAGTGACTACATCGGACGTCGCTGCGCCCTGATCGTCGTGCTCGTCGTGGCGGCCGTCGGCACGATCGCATGCGTCGTCGCACCCAACCTGCCGCTGCTGCTGACGGGCCGCGTGCTGCAGGGCGCCTCGAGCGCGGCCTTCCAGCTCGCGTACGTCATCCTGAGCGAGTCACTGAGCGCCAAGGTCTTCGGCACCACGCTCGGGGTCATCACCGCTGTGAACGGCGGGGCCGGCGGGCTGGACGGCTGGGTCGGCGGCCTGCTCACCGACAACTTCGGGTATCGCTCGATCTTCGTCGTGATCCTGATCTTCGTCGTGATATCCCTGCTCGCCGTGATGCTCGTCGTTCCCGCGGGCGGACGCCCCACCCCCACCGGGCGGATGGACTGGTGGGGCGCCGCAGCGCTGTCACTGAGCTTGATCTGCATGACCTACTTCGTGTCGAACGGCGCGTCGGCCGGCTGGCTCGCCCCGGTCACGCTCGCCTGCCTCGCCGGCACGCTCGTGTCGTTCATCGCGTTCTGGATGATCGAGAAGCGTCGTACGTCGCCGCTGATCGCGGTGCGCCACCTCCGCTCGCGGCAGGTGTGGCCCGTGATCGCCTCCACCATCCTTACGCTGAGCGGCATCTTCGCGGTCATCAACTTCACCGTGGTCCTGCTCAGCCAGAACGCCGAGGTCGGGTACGGGCTGAACGCCGCGACGTCCGCGCTGTTCTTCCTGGCCCCGGCGGCGCTGATCGGGGTCGCCGCCGCGCCGTTGGCGGGGTGGCTGGCCGGCAAGCAGGGCTGGATCCGCATCCTGCGCGCCGGGCTGGTCCTGAGCCTCCTGGCGCTGGTGGTCATCGCCGTGTTCCCGACCCGCCAGGGGACGGTCATCGCCTGCGTCGCGGTTCTCGGCATCACCTACAACGGCCTCGTCCTGACCACCATCAACGGCCTGGGCGTTCTGCTGTCGCCGCCGGAAGCCCCCGCCGCCCTCCCCGGCCTCAATGGCGCGGGGTTCGGCATCGGCGCCGGCCTCGGCATCGCCATTGTCGCCCCGTTCACCGCGGCGGGCACGCTCGGCGGCTTCACGACCGCGCTGTGGGTCTCGATCGCGATCACCGGCCTCGCCCTGGGCGCGAGCCTGCTGATCCGCTCGCGCCCCGGGCAGAAGCTCTGACCGCGGCGACCCCCACCACCTGAATCGAGCACTCATGAGCACCACCTCCCGCCGGCCCATCTATCTCGACTGCGACACCGGGATCGACGACTCCCTCGCACTCGCCTACCTCCTGGCCTCCCCGGAGATCGAGCTCGTCGGTGTCGGAACCGTCTGCGGTAACACCAGTGCCACCCAGGCCGCCAGGAACACACTGGACCTCCTCGCCCTCGCCGGCCGCCATGACATCCCGGTCGCCGTCGGAGCGACGGACTGGCTCACCCGCCCCTTCGACGGCGGTGTCCCGCAGATCCACGGCCCGAACGGGATCGGCGGCATCCAGCTGCACCCGTCCGGAGCCGCGCCGGCCGACGAGGCCGCCGCAGAGCTGCTGATCCGCCTGTCGCACGAGTACGCCGGACGACTACAGGTCGTGACCGTCGGCCCCCTGACCAACATCGCCCTGGCGCTCACCACGGACCCCACCCTCGTCGACAGGGTCGCCTCGGTCACGACGATGGGAGGCGCCGCGCTCGTGCCCGGCAACGTCACGGCCGTCGCCGAGGCCAACGTCTGGAACGACCCGGAAGCGGCCCAGCACGTCATCGCCGCGCACTGGGACGTCACGCTCGTCCCGCTCGATGTGACGCTGGAGAACACCCTGGCCGAGAAGGATCGCCGGCAGCTGCTCCAGTCGGCTGATCCTCTGGCCAGAAGCCTCGGCGAGATGCTCGACTTCTACTTCGACTTCTACCTCTCCTTCTACGGCCGGCGCGGCTGCGCCCTGCACGACCCGCTCGCCGCGGCGATCGCCGTCGGCGGGATACGGGCCGCCACCGCCCCGGCCGTGCCGGCGCAGATCGACACGACCCACGGCCCCGGCCGCGGGCAGACCGTCCTGGACCTGCGCGAACAGCGCCACGGCCCCGTCGACCATCCCGGCTGCCGAACTCGCGTGGTCCTCGCTACGGACCGACCCCTCGGCCCGCACCTCGTCCAGCGCCTGACCTCCCCCATCGCGACCCTCGCCTAGGAGACCTCGTGCTCATCAACCTGCACACCCACCTCGAGGGCCGGGTCCGCCCCGAGACCGCGGCCGAACTCGCCCAGCAGGCCGGACTCGCACCCCACATCGACTGGCGCGAGGCCCTGCAGCTCGAAGCGCCGTCCAGCCTCACCACCTTCCTGGAGAAAGTGTCGTCGTCCTACCCGTTCTTCGCGCGCCGCGAGTCCCTCACGCGGATAGCCCGGGAGGCGGTCGAGGACGCGCACGCCGACGGCGAGCATTACCTGGAGCTGCGCTTCGGGCCCGCCTCACATGTACGCCATGGCTTCGGACTGGACGAGGTCATCGCCGCGGCCTGCGAGGGCGTACGACAAGGCATCGAGATCACCGGCATGCCCACGGGAATCGTCGTCGCCGCACTGCGGCTCCACGACACCGAGCTGAACAAGGAGGTCGCGCACGCCGCCGGACGGTACGCCGGCCACGGCGTCGTCGGGTTCGACCTGGCCGGCGACGAGGCCCGCTTCCCCGATCTCGAACCCTTCATGGACGCGTTCGCCATCGCCAAAGCCGCAGGACTGGGACTGACATGCCACGCGGCCGAGGCCGCGCCAGGCCAGGCGGCGATCGACGCCGTCACCCTGTTCGGTGTGACCCGGATCGGGCACGGCGCGCACATCGCCGACGATCCCGACGTGCTCGCGCGCTTTCAGGATCTCGGAGCGGCGGTCGAGATCTGCCCCACCTCGAACCTCTACACCGGCGCCATCACGAGCATCTCCGAGCACCCTGCGCCGCGGCTGCGCGCGGCCGGCGTGCCCGTCGTACTCGGAGACGACAACCCCCGCCAAACCGGATCGCCGCTCAGCCGCGAGCACGAGCTGCTCTCCTCCCAGCTCGGATTCGACACCGCCGCACTGACGAAACTCGACGAAGACAGCGTACGTACGGGGTTCATGGAAGAGCACACGCGCGCGGAGCTCGCCGCCCGACTCCGTGCCGCATCAGGCGACGTTCACCCTGAGGCACGCGCCCGGCCATCCCTGCCCCGCGACCATCGATGATGTGGCCGCGTTCCCGCGCCGCGTGAAGGTATCGAGGGATTCTTCGGGCCTTGGCTGGGCCGGCATGGCATGACCTTCCAAGACGCGCTGCTCATTGATGACCCAGCGAACACCTGCGCAGCCTTCCAAGAGGGGGGAGGAACCGCTCTGTGCCGTCGGACGGGCGCCGACGACATCGCCAAGCCCGCAACCGCGCTCAGCCGATGGCTCGGCGTGCCTGCCTCGAACTCCCCTGTCACATGATCTTCGGTGCGTACTGCCGACTTTGATGACGCGAACGCAGTATTTCGACACCCGCCTAAATGACAGTGTCCAGGTCAGCCGCAGGCCCGCCGTCATCATCAGCGGTTCCGGACACGAATTGTCGTTGCCCACCGAAGCCGGCGGTCCGTCACGCGACGCAGAACTCGTTACCTTCGGGATCGAGCATGACGACATGGCCCAGATGCTCACCGTAGGACTCCTCACGCACGAACGTCCCGCCGACGACGACAAGCTCGGCGACCTTCGCGCGGATGAGTTGCTCACGCTCGGCCGGTTCCCATGGCGGCTGCCCAACCACCCGGATGTCAATGTGCATCCGGTTCTTGGCCGTCTTGCCCTCCGGCACTCTGAGAAAGCTGATGGCCGGCTCTTTCCCGTCCGGATCGATGATCGAAGCACCGTCTGGGTCGTCGTAGCCCGGCTCGGCCACATAGCCGAGCGCCTGGGCCCAGAAGGCAGCGATACGGTGCGGATCGGCAGCGTCACAGCCGAGCGTCCAATGCGTGGTCATGGCCGCACGCTACATCCCGCTCACCGGCAAGGCGTCCTCGATCTCACCGTCGCCCTCGCCGAACGCGGCCAATGCCGAGATCGTCAAGGCACCCGCGCACGCGTACGAGAAGCTGGACGCGGAGCACTCACGAGCCCGGCTCTGGTCGGTCGGTTGCTCGATCTGACGCCCGGCGGCGTGGGACGGTTCTCGCGCCGCCGGGGTCGTTGTGGGCTGGACAAAGAGGCTGATCGCGCCGGGAGTCAGATGAGGGGGAGTTCGCCGCCGTCGACCGTGAGGCTTACGCCGGTGACCCACTGGGCCCGGTCGGACACGAGGTAGGCGACGGCTTCGGCGATGTCGCGCGGGTCTCCGGGGCGGCCTAGAGGGATGCCCGCAGTGGTGGCGGCGAGCGGGACGTCCATCGCGTCGGCGAAGTTCTGGCGGATCGCGTCGGCGCCGGGGGTGAGCACGTTGCCGGGGATGATCGTGGTGACGCGGATTCCGGCGGGCGCGAGTTCGGAGGCGAGCGCTTTGCCGTAGGTGTTGAGGGCGGCCTTGGCGGCGGCGTAGTGGGCCAGTGGCGGCGCGGGTGTGAGGGCCGCTCCCGATGAGATGTTGACGATCACGCTGCCCGGCCCGGCTTCGCGCAATGCCGGTAGCAGTGCGTTGTTGACCCTTACGGCGGACAGGTAGTTGAGATCGAGTGCGTCGATCCACTCCTCGTCGGGGATGGATGAGATGCCGCCGATGTGGGCGCGTGCCGCCGCGGCGTTGTTGACCACGATGTCGACGCCGCCGAGTTCGTCGAGCGCTGCGGCGGTGAATGCCCGTACGCCGGCGAGTGTGCCGATGTCGCCCTGGATGAAGGTGGCGGCCTTCGGTGTCTGGTCGGAGGCGTTGCGCGCTGTGGTGACGACGGTCGCGCCGCCGTCGAGCAGTCGTTGCACGATGGCCGCGCCGATCCCGCGGCTGCCTCCTGTGACGATCGCGCGCTTGCCTGCGAATTCGGTGGTGTCGGGCGAAGTACCAGTTCTGAACATGCGGTCCACTATAACAGGGTTCTGGACCGAACGTCCAGAAGATCTGGACCGGACGTCCAGAACGGCGTATCATCAAGGCATGGGGCGACCACGGAAATTCAGCGAGCAAGACGTCCTGGCCATCGCGCACCGGCAGTTCAACGAAACCGGCTACCACGGCACCTCGGTCGACGATCTGTCCCGCGCGACCGGGCTCAGCAAGGGGAGCCTCTACGGCGCGTTCGGCGACAAGCAGGCCCTGTTCCAGCGCATATTCGAGGAGTACTGCGCAAATTCCGACAACGACGCCGCCGCCCGGCTCCAAGGCCCAGAAGACCAGGCCCTCGACCGCCTCCGCCAATGGCTCACAGCGCCGGACGACCACACCGGTCAGCCCGGCTGCCTGCTGGCCAAGGCCACGGCCGAACTGGCGTCGGAGAACACCGCCATCGCCACCAGGTCACTCGCGACGTACGAAATCCTGCTCGACAGCTGCCGCCGGCTTGTCGAACAGGCGCAACGCGCCGGGCACCTGGATCCGGCCGCCGACGCCGAGGCGCTCGGCGGACTGATCCTCGCCACCCATCGCGGCCTCGAAGCGCTCGCCAAAGCAGGGGTCGACGCCAAGACCAGAAACCGCATCGCCGACGCCGCGATCGACAGCATCGCACTACCGGCTTCCCGACCCTGAAGCCGGCACTTCCCGTCAGCGGCACGGCAGACCTTGGTGCTCAGTCCTCTGCGGGAGCGGCCGGTGGCATGGTCGTGGCGCTCGCCGGCCGGGGCCCTTTTCTACGGGCCCCGGCCGCGTGCCGATGCGTGCGCACGATGGGGCGGTCCAAGGAGACCGCCCAGGTCAGGTCCTCATCGGCGTCGGCCTGGGTCATCAGCTCGGCGAAGACCCGCTCCCAGGTGCCGTCGACCCGGCTGTTCCGTCCCCGCGCCGTGTCCGACGGAACAGCGACGGAACAGGGGGTCGATGCGCGGTGCTCGCCGGCAGGGCGGAATCACTGAACGTGCAGGCCGGTGACGGCGCGGCCTATCAGGAGACGTTGGATCTCGGACGTGCCCTCGAAGATGGTGTAGATCTTGGCGTCGCGGTGGAAGCGTTCTACGGGGTGGTCGCGGGTGTAGCCGGCGCCGCCGAGGATCTGGATGGCCTGTTCGGTGACCCACACGGCCGTCTCGCCCGCGACGAGTTTGGACATCGAGCCCTCGGCCTGGTCGAAGGGGCGGCCGTTGCGGGCCATCCAGGCGGCGCGCCAGGTCATCAGGCGGGCGATGTCCACGCGCGTCGCCATGTCGGCGAGCAGGAACGCGACCGCCTGGTTCTGGCCGATCTTGCGGCCGAACTGCTCGCGCTCGCGGGCGTAGTCGCGGGCGTACTCGTAGGCCGCCCGCGCGATGCCCACCGCCATGGCGGCGACGGTGGGCCTGGTGGTCTCGAAGGTGCGCATGGCGGACTGCTCGCCGCTGCGGCCCCCCTCGCGCACGCGGGCCAGGCGCGCGTCGAGTTTGTCCTTGCCTCCCAGGAGACAGCTGCCCGGGACGCGCACGTCGTCCAGGACGACCTCGGCGGTGTGCGAGGCGCGGATGCCGTGCTTTCTGAACTTCTGCCCCTGCGACAACCCCCGGGCGCCCGGCGGGACGACGAAGGACGCCTGGCCCCGGGTACGGAGCTCGGGGTCGACGGAGGCCACGATGACGTGGACGTTGGCGATGCCGCCGTTGGTGGCCCAGGTCTTCACGCCGTTGAGCACCCATTCGTCCTTGGCCTCGTCGTACGAGGCGCGGGTGCGGATGGCGCCCACGTCGGAGCCGGCGTCGGGTTCGGAGGCGCAGAACGCGCCGAGCTTGACGTCGTCGACGGTGCCGAACATCTGGGGCAGCCACTCCCCCATCTGCTCGGAGGTGCCGTTGGAGGCGAGCGCGGCGGCGGCCAGGCCGGTGCCGACGATCGACAGCCCGATGCCGGCGTCACCCCAGAAGATCTCCTCGAACGCGATGGGGATGCCGAGCCCGCTCTGCTCGAACCACTGCTGGGCGAAGAAGTCGAGCGAGTACAGCCCGATCTTGGCGGCCTCCTGGATCACCGGCCACGGGGTCTCCTCCCGCTCGTCCCATTCGGCGCCGGCGGGGCGGATCACGGTGGCGGCGAAGTCGTGGACCCAGTCGCGGACCTCCCGGAGGTCCGCGCTCGGCTCAGGGCAGAATTCGCTCACGCTCTCAGCCATCGTGACAACTCCTCGAAGGGGCGATCGGCATCGTAGGGGGATATGCCCACGACAGAGGATGTTACCAACGGTAACAGTGCGGCGCGGTCCCCCACTTCCGACCGGCCGCCGGGATGGACGCGAAAGGACGGTCCGGGCGGTAGGGGCCCGGGCCGTCCTTCGGTGAGAACCTTGCTCGGCGACGGCGCCTGAGGAGCGGGACGACCTGGGGGCGTCACGCGGCGCGGCGATGGGCGGGCGGGTCGCGCGGGACGCCCGGAGGCGTCCCGCGCGTCATGCCGGCCGGTCAGTCCTCGTCGGCGCTCCAGAACCAGTGGCCGTGGCCGCGGTCACGGTAAGAGCCCTGGGTCTGGGCGTTCAGGCGGTCGACGCGGACGCTCTTCGCGGAGTTCGTGCGCCAATCGTTGATCTTGATGACGTCGAAGCCCCTGTTGAAGTCGCTGGCGTAGATGTGGCCGTTGTAGTAGTACGCGGACCAGAAGCCGCCCGAACCCTCGGCGGCCGGCCCGCGCTCGAAGTAGCCGATCTCCGCGGGGTGGGCGGAGTCGGTGAAGTCCCAGATCGAGGCACCGCCCTGGTACCACGCCTGCACCATGATGTCGCGGCCCTTGACCGGGATCAGCGAGCCGTTGTGGGCGACACAGTTCTCCGTGTCCGCCTGGTAGCGGGGGATCTTGAAGTAGCTCTTGAAGACCAGCCCGCCGTTGACGATGTCGTAGATCGCGTCCGCGCCGCGGTTGGGACCGACCACCGCGTTGCAGGTGGCCGCGCCGCCGCCGCCGAGTTCGTCGGTGAACACGACCTTCGTGCCGGCGTTGTTGAAGGTGGCCGAGTGCCAGAAGGCGAAGTTCGGGTCGGTCACCCGGGCGGTCACCCTGGGGTTCTCCGGGTCCCTGATGTCGAACAGCACGCCGTCGCCCATGCAGGCGCCGGCCGCGATGCCCTTCTCGGCGTAGACGGTGATGTCGTGGCAGCCGCTGGTCGGCACCAGCAGGCCCGGCTGGGTCTCGTTGCCGCCGTCAGGGAAGACGACCGGAGTGGCCACCACCGAGGCCGACGTGGGGTCGTTCAGCGGCACCTTGACGATCGAGATCTTGTCGTGCGGCGGCTGGCAGTCGGGGAACTCGGCCCGCGGGGAGTACGACGAGACGTACAGGTACACGTTGCCGCGCCGCTTGTCCGGCAGCAGAGTGTGGGTGTGCGACCCACAGCTGGTCTCGACGGACTTGATGTACTTGGGGTTGGCCTTGTCGCGCACGTCGAAGATGCGGATGCCCTCCCAGGACTCCTTCACCGACGCCGGCTGACCCGCGCTGTTGCAGGAGTCGTCCGTGCGGGAGGAGTCGACGGAGGCGAACAGCAGGTCGCCGTAGACCGACAGGTCCATCTGCGATCCGGGGCACACCACCGAGCTGACCACGGAGGTCTTCTTGGGGTTCCTGATGTCGTAGATGGAGAAGCCGCCGAAGTTGCCGACGTAGGCGTAGTCGCCCTGGAAGGCGATGTCGGTGTTGATGGTGGCGGCGATCGCCGCGGGTTTCGGGACGTTCGCCACATGTTGGACGTTCGGGCTCATGACGATCTGGTCGGTGCCCGGGATGTCCGCTGCCTGAGCGGGAACCGCCGCCAGCGCCATCGCCGCGACCGAGCCCAGCAGGACGAGGAATCGGCCGGTCAGGCCGCCTCTGCGGGGGGTGGACAACACCTCAGGAGCCTCCTTGGTGCTTTCTGCCAGAGGTGAACATAGATGTGGAGATCATGGACCAAACACGGCAGAGTTGCCATAGTCCACTTTGTCAGCAAAATGTTCCAACCTTCCGCCTTTACCCCTGACTTCTATTCGGGTTAGGGTGCAGCCGCACAGCAAAGATCTTCAAGGAGGCCGGGTGCGCGTCGCGCTCCTCATCGCCGCGGGCGTCGCCGCGCTCACCGTGACCGGCTGCTCGTCAGGCCCCGAGACACCGGTCGCGACCTCCACCGTCCCGGTCATCCTCCCCGGCAAGCCGGGCGAGTCCGCCCAGACCCTGCCCCCGGGCGCGACCGTCACCGCGGTCCCCTCCCCCACGGCCAACGCGGCGGACGTCGTGTTCATGCGGGACATGGTCGTCCACCACCGGCAGGCGCTCGACATGAGCAGGCTGGCCGCAACCCGCGCCGCCTCCCAGGACGTGAAGCGCATGGCCGCGCGGATCTCCGGCACGCAAGAACCCGAGATGAACGCGATGATCCAGTGGCTGCGGCAACAGGGGCAGCGCGTCCCCGCCCACCACGACGGCCACCACGCCATGCCCGGAATGGCCACCGACGAGCAGCTCGCGAGCCTGAGAGCGGCCTCGGGCGCCGGATTCGACCGCCTCTACCTCCAGCTGATGATCGCCCACCACACGGGGGCCGTCACCATGGCCGCGGGCGAGCTGGAGAAGGGGTCGCACATCACCGTGCAAGAGCTGGCCGAGGACATCTCGGTCACCCAGACGGCCGAGATCCAGCGCATGCACCGCATGCGACCCAGCGGATGAGCGCCTGACGGGCGCCGCGCGCCGGTGCCGCGGACGGCCGGGTCCCGCTGTTGTGATCCTTCTCTCCGGCGTGGCCCCGGAAGGGGCGGCGGCCCGCGGTTAGAGTGATCCGGTGGATCTCGCGGCTCTCGCCCTGCCGATCGTGCAGGCTCCTCTCGCCGGCGGCCCCTCGACTCCGGCGCTGGCCGCGGCGGTCTCCTCCGCGGGCGGGCTCGGCTTCCTGGCCGCCGGCTACCGTTCGTCGGACGATCTCCGTTCCGACATCGCGGCCGTCCGCGCGCGCACGACCGCGCCTTTCGGCGTCAACCTGTTCGTCCCGCCCACCGGCCAGGTCGACCGCGCGGCCGTCGAGGCCTACGCCGGACGCCTTCGCGGCGAGTCCGAGCGGTACGGCGTTCCCCTCGGCGTCCCGGCGGACGACGACGACGGATGGCAGGACAAGCTCGCCGTCGTCATCGGCGAGCGGGTGCCGCTGGTGTCGTTCACCTTCGGGCTTCCCTCGCGCGAGGTGATCGACGAGGTCCGCGCGGCCGGAGCGCGGGTCGTGGTGACGGTCACCACCCCCGACGAGGCGTCCGCCGCGCACGACGCCGGAGCCGACGCGCTGGTCGCCCAGGGCATCGAGGCCGGCGGGCACCGGGGCGGCTTCACCGACGACGGCGGCGACTACGGCCTGCTCGCGCTCCTGCGGCTGTCCCTGCGCGCCACGCCGCTGCCCGTGGTCGCCACCGGGGGCATCGCCGACGGCGCGGGCATCGCGGCCGTCCTTACGGCGGGCGCCGTCGCCGCCCAGCTCGGCACCGCCTTCCTGCGCACCCCGGAGGCCGGGACGAGCCCCGCGCACCGCGAGGCGCTGGGCTCCTGCGATCGCACGGCGATCACCAGGGCGTTCACCGGCAAGCGGGCCCGAGGGCTGGTCAACCGCTTCATGGAGGAGCACACGGCCGAGGCGCCCTCGGCCTACCCCCAGGTCCACCACCTGACGGCGCCGCTGCGGGCGGCGGCCAGGAAGGCGGGCGACGCCGGCACGATCAACCTGTGGGCCGGCCAGGGGTTCCCGTTCGCCGAGGAGGTCCCCGCGGGCGAGCTCGTGCGCCGGCTCGCCTCGGAGGCCGAGGAGGCGCTCAAGCGCGCCGCCCGCCGCTCCTTCGGCTGACGAAGGGCCCCGCCGAGGTCCGGGCCACGCGGAGCACACGGCGGGCCGCCTGGCGATCCCCGGTCGCCGCCGGACCGGGCGCGCGCGGGGTCAGAGGTAGGCGTCCAGGCCGAGCTTGACCGCGACGAGGAGGCCGCAGACGGCGGCCAGGTAGCGCAGGGTCAGGCCGGGGAGCCGGCGTGCCAGCACGGGGCCGATGCGCCCGCCGACCAGGAAGCCCGCCGCGAGCGGCAGGACGGCGGCCCACTGCACCGGCCCGAACACGGCGAACCCGATCGCG
Organism: Sphaerisporangium dianthi; assembly: GCF_042654065.1. Classification (NCBI taxonomy): domain Bacteria; kingdom Bacillati; phylum Actinomycetota; class Actinomycetes; order Streptosporangiales; family Streptosporangiaceae; genus Sphaerisporangium; species Sphaerisporangium dianthi. Next base: position 26,234 of record NZ_JBHSFP010000052.1, read on the forward strand.
GCGACGCTGTTCGCCAGCCCCGACAGCACGTTCTTGAAGGCGTTGAGCCTGGCCGGCGCCTCGCGCAGCGCCGACGCGAGCACGGCGAACATCATGACCCCGCCGGCCGCCCCGAAGTAGCCGACGTAGATGGCGACCGTGAAGACGCCTGCGCGCATGGACCGGCCCCCTTCCCCGCCGGGCACGCCCGCCGGCCCGTCCGGCCTCGGCGGGCGGAGCAGCATCAGTGAGGCGCCCGCGATGAGCCACGGGGCGATCGCCTCGAACGTCCGGGAAGGCGTCACCAGCAGCAGCGCCGCCCCCACGACGCCTCCCGCCGCCGACATGCTCGCGAGGGGCAGCAGCCTTCCACTCTGTCCGGCGAGCTCCGGCCGCGACCCGGCCGCCGCGCCGATCCCGGTGAACACCAGCGAGACGGTGTTGGTGACGTTCGCGCTCAGCGGCGACAGCCCGAACGCCAGCAGGGCCGGGTAGGAGACGACCGACGCCAGGCTCACCACCGTGCTGACCACACCGGCCACCACCCCGACGGCCACCAGGCCAAGCGAGTTCACGACGATCACGGACCCAACCCAACCACGCCCCCCATGACCGGCCGCCGCCGCCCCGGCCCCGGCAGCCGTGAGGCCGGGGCGGCCGGTGAGCCGTGGAACCGGGCGCTGCCGGTGAGCCCGCTCAGCGGGAGAGCGCCCGGCGCCGTGCGGGCCGTCCAGTGCGGACCGTGGCAGGAAACGGCCACCAGGCGGCAGCTTACTGCCTTTCATTTCCCTGTTCCGCAGTCCACTGAAAGCGCAGAGTTGGTGGTGCGAGAACGAATCGAGAACACAAGGAAAGGAACCCGGAAATGAGCAGCCGCACCACCTTCCCCGCGAACGGAGCACCGGCCGCACCCCCCTCCCGCGAGTGCGCCCCTCGCCCCGCCGCCTCCGTTTTCGTGCTCGCCGCAGCGGGCACGACCTGGGACTGAACGGAGGACGGGCCATGCTGATCGTGCTGACGATGCGCCCCTCAAAGGGACGCAAAATGGACGTGACGGTCGACGGGGAACGGTTGCTGGCGCTGCTGCCAAGGCAATGGGACAAGGAATTCAAACAGGCCGCGGGTTTCGTCGCCATTCGCATTCAGACCGACGAGAACATCAGAACCGCGCAGATCCACGCCCAGGTGGTCTCCGTTCTCACCAATCCCGAACTCGGCCATTGGCGGCTGGTGTCCTACGAGACGCTGGTCCGCGACGAACACCCGCCCCGGACGACCGTGCCGGTGGCGACGGCGCGAAGGGTGGACCAGCGTTCCCAGTGGAACTGACGCCGCCGGAACGACGAAAGGGGACGAACCAGAGTCACAGATGACACAGAAGCCTTGATACCGCGCCCATCCCCAGCCTCGCACGGAAAGGAGCCGACGCCCCCGGCCTGCTCCCGAGGAAGCCCATTCAACACGCGCGACGACCCGAGAGATCCACGGCCCCTATTACGACACCGAACGCCCCTGCGAGACGCGAGGAGAGGACCGGGCCGCGCTGAAGCCGCCCGCGGAACGCGAACACCCCACGGCGCCGAAAGGAGAGGACCGCAGGACGACAGAAGACCCGAGCCGCGACGACTCGCGAGAGCGAACGACCAGCCCCTGCGACAGAGAAGACGGCCGCATGGCGAGACCGGACGAAAGGAGCCGACCATGCGGCGGAGTACCCGGATGCCACCTGACGGATGCCACCTGGTGGGGTCCGAAAGCCGCACGACCGACCGGTCACCCGCACAGACCACGGGTTCGGCGGTCACCCCGTGCGCCTCACCGACATTGCAGTGCTTTCTTACAACGAATGTGGTGAATGACGATGATTTACGCAGTTACCGCTGAGAACCACCATCGAGGGGAAAGTCCCGCTGATTCACATGACCGGCGCGCCCGGCGCCCCTGGCCGGCTCGTCATCGGACGCCCGGCGACGCGCGGCGACGTCAGGGCGGCCACGCGCGCCCGTGGGCCGGGCATCTCCGCCTGTGGCCCCGGCGCCTCAGACTTTGGGCCCGGCACGCGCGGCTCTGGGCCCGGCACCCACGGCTCTCCGCCCGGCGCCCACGCCTCCAGAGCCGGCGCTCGCGACTCTCCTCCCGGCGCGCTCGATCCCGTGGCCGGCGGGCGCGGAGGCCTTCCAGGGGCTGCCGATCATCGGCATCACGTCCCCGCGTCGCGAACGGCTTCATCGCACGTGTCCCGAGCGAGCCGGCCGAGCCGCCCTGAAGGGCGCCAGGCCGGCCCTGGACACGGCCATCCGGCGGCGGGCCGGGACGGGCGCCATTTGACGCTTTTCTGTGAACGTACACAGATGAAAAGGCCGCACCGAGGCTCACCAGGCCTCTGACGTCGTGGTTAGCGGCCACGCTGACCTGAGTGTTTCACCGCGTCTTCCCAAGTGGGTGACTGCACATTACTGTGCACGTTCACAGATCCCGTCCTTTCCTGACCGGAGGACCCATGAGAAGGACGATGGCGGTGGCGGTGCTGTGCGGCGCCGCGCTGCTGCTCCCCATGTCGGCCGCCGGGCCGGCGCAGGCCGCGACGACGGTGACGAACGGAGGGTTCGAGTCCTCCGGCACCGGGGTGCCGAGCCCGCCCGGGTGGACCAGCTCCGGCACGACGTCCGCCGACTACACCGAGACCGGCGGGCGTTCCGGCTCCTTCAGGCTGACCCACTGGTCGTCGTCGGCCTACACGGTGAAGACGTCGCAGACGCTCACCGGTCTGGCCGGCGGCCCCTACACGCTCAGCCTGTACGTGCGGAACGGCGGCGGGCAGGGGTCGGCGTACGCCGGTCTGGAGAACTGCGGCGGTCCGGCCGTCCGGACGCCGCTGCCCGTCACGGCCGACTGGCTGAAGATCGTGGTGTCCGCGAACGTCTCCGGCGGTTCCTGCACGATCAGCCTGTACTCCAGCGCCGCGGCCGGCAACTGGGCCAGCTTCGACGACGTCGCCTTCGCCCCGGGCGCGACCACCCTGTCCGTCAAGGGGGCCGACGTCTCCACCTTGGCCAAGTCCGAGGCGTACGGCGGCGTCTACTACGGGACCGACGGCGTCCGCCGGGACGCGCTGTCGTTGCTGAAGTCGTACGGCGCCAACTACGCGCGGCTGAAGGTGTGGGTGCGCCCCGCGGACGGCTACAACGACAAGGCGCACGTGCTCGCCGTGGCGCGGCGGGTGAAGGCCCTCGGCATGGGCCTGCTCGTCGACTTCCACTACTCCGACCGCTGGGCCGATCCGGGCCGGCAGAACAAGCCCGCCTCATGGGCGTCTCTGCCGTTCGACCAGCTCAGGCAGGCGGTGTACGACCACACATACGACGTGCTGAACGCCCTGAAGGCGCAGGGCACGACGGCCGACATGGCGCAGATCGGCAACGAGATCAACGACGGCATGCTGTGGGAGGACGGCCGGGCCTCGGCGAACTTCGGCGGGCTCGCCCAGTTGCTCAACGCCGGCTCGGACGCGGCCAAGGCCGTGTCGTCGTCGACGAAGGTCGTCGTCCACCTGGCCGAGGGCGGCAACAGCTCGCTCTTCCGGTGGTTCTTCGACAACGCCAGGTCCAACGGCGTGCGCTTCGACGTCATCGGCGCCTCCTACTACTCGTACTGGCACGGCACGCTGGCCGCGATGCAGGCCAACGTCATCGACATCAGGTCCAGGTACGGCAAGCCGGTGTTCCTCGCCGAGACCGCCTACCCGTTCACCACGGGGAACGACGACCATGAGCCCAACATCATCACCGCCGCCACCCCCTACCCCGGATATCCGGCGACGCAGGCGGGTCAGGCCGCCATGTTCCGCGACGTGCTGAGCACCGCGCAGGCGGCGGGAGCGCTCGGCGCCTTCTACTGGGAGCCCACCTGGACCGCCGTCACGGGGAACGGCTGGGACCCCGAGAACCCGTCCTCCGGCAATGGCTGGGACAACCAGGCCCTGTTCGACTTCAACAACCGGCCGACCGCGGCCATCGCCGAGTTCGGCCACCCATAGCCGGGCGGCGCGCCTGGCGCGCCATGGCCCAGGGACCCGGCGGACGCACCGGCCGCCGCGGGCGGGAGCTCACCAGCCCCCGCCCGCGGCGGCTTTCGTCGTTCTCAGGGTGTTATAGTCATGAACAGTCGTTCATGAACGAGCATTCATAAACGTGCCGGGTCGCACGGATCGACGGAAGGGACGTGTGCGCATGAACTCGATCGTCAATACTCATCAGGCCGAGGCGTGGAACGGGTACGAGGGCAACCACTGGGCCGACAACCACGACCGCTACGACGCCGTGAACAGCGGCTTCAACGAACACCTGCTTCGCGCGGCCGCCATCGGCGAGCACGATCGGGTGCTGGACGTCGGCTGCGGCAACGGGCAGTTCACGCGGCTGGCGGCGCGGCGGGCGCGGCTCGGGCGCGCCACCGGGCTCGATCTGTCGACGCCGATGCTCCAGCGGGCGCGGGCCCTCGCCGCGGCCGAAGGCGTGGGGAACGTGACCTTCGAGCAGGGGGACGCCCAGGTGCACCCCTTTGCGGCGGACGCCTATGACGTGGCCGTCAGCCGCTTCGGCGTCATGTTCTTCGCCGACCCGGTGACGGCGTTCGCCAACATCGGCCGCGCTCTGCGTCCGGGCGGGCGCGTCGCCTTCCTCGTTCTGCAGAGCATGGACCGCAACGACCTCGGCCGGATATTCGCGGCGATGCGCCCCCACCTCGACCCGCCCGGCGGACCGGAGGAGTCCCCTCGGCCGGAGGAGTTCCCCAGGCCGGGCGGCCCCGCCGGACCGGAGAAGTCCCGCGGGTCGGAGGACTCGGGCGGGTCCGCCGGCGCGGAGGGTCCTGGGCCGGACTCGCTCGCCGCCCCGGCGCGGGTGCGGCAGCTCTTCGACGCGGCCGGCTTCGCCGAGGTGGCCTGCACGCCCGTCGAGGCGCCGCAGGTCTGGGGCCGCGACACCGAGGACGCCGCCGCGTTCCTCGAGGCCTGGGGCCCGGTCCGCCACTGGCTCGGCCAGGTGGACGCGGCCGCGGGGGCCCGCGCCCGCCTGGCCCTGGCCGAGGCGCTGGCCCCCTTCGAGCGGGACGGCGCCGTCCTCCTTCGCGGCGCGGGCCTGCTGATCACCGCGACCCGTCCTTGACGCCGCATCCGCACCACCGGCCGTGCGATCCGGGACGGCGCGACGCCTCGCGATCGACCGCACCAGGGGTGCGGGGGTCAATACGATGTGACGTGATGTCTCCGAGAAAAGCGGCCGTGCTGCGTGACCGCGGCGGCGAGCAGAGCCTGCGCGAGCACCTGATCTCCACCGCCGAACGCCTGATCTCCGAGGGCGGAACCGCCGGTCTGACCGTGCGCGCCATCGCACGGGAGGCGCGGGTCGCCGACGGCGTGCTGTACAACCACTTCGCCGACAAGGAGGAGCTTCTCGCGCTCGGGCTGCACGCGCACGTCCGCGCGGTCGAGACGACGCTCGGCCCGCCACCGCGCACGGCCGGCGAGGGCACGGTCGCGGCCAACCTGCGCGCCTACGTCGCGCACAGCGTGGCGTTGCACATCGCGATCATGCCTGCCTTCGCCGGTCTGGTCCACCAGCCGCGGGTCCTCGCCAGGTTCGAGGAGCTGTCGAATCCGATGGCCGGCGGGCGCGGTCTGCGCGCCGACCTGACCGACTATCTGCGTGCCGAGCAGCGGCTCGGCCGCCTGTCCGCCGAGGCCGCCCCCGAGGCGGCCGCCACGATGATCATCGGCGCCTGCCATGACCTGGTCCTCCCCCGCCTGTTCACCGGCTCGCCGATGACGCCGCAGGAGATCCCCGAGGGCTTCGCCGACGCCATGGTGACCACGGTCCTGCACGGCATCGCCCCGGCGGCCGGAGTTCGCTGACCGGTTCCGTCAGGCGGCTTCGGACGCGGAAACGCCGGTGGCCCGCACGGGTTCGTGCGGGCCACCGGCGGTGTCGTCGTCTACTTCAGGATCGGGTACCGCTTGACCAGGGTGGTGCGGCTCCACCACTCGCCGAGGCCGAGGGTGTCGCCGGCGGCGGCCAGGGCCAGGCCCGCCAGCACGATCGCGTAGACGATGTGCTCGTCGAGGAAGG
>NZ_JBHSFP010000053.1:0-31949 GCF_042654065.1 Sphaerisporangium dianthi
GGAGCAGATCGCTTCCACCGCCTCCATCTCCGCCGGCGACACCCAGATCGGCGAGATGATCGCCGAGGCCATGGACAAGGTCGGCAAGGAAGGCGTCATCACCGTCGAGGAGAGCAACGCCTTCGGCTTGGAGCTTGAGCTCACCGAGGGCATGCGCTTCGACAAGGGCTACATCTCCGGCTACTTCGTGACCGACCCGGAGCGTATGGAGGCCGTCCTCGACGAGCCCTACCTCCTGATCGTGAACTCGAAGGTGTCGGCGAACAAGGACCTGCTCCCCCTGCTCGACAAGGTCGTGCAGTCCGGCAAGCCGCTTGTGATCATCGCTGAGGACGTCGAGGGCGAGGCCCTGGCCACCCTGGTCGTCAACAAGATCCGCGGTCTGTTCAAGTCCGTGGCCGTCAAGGCCCCTGGCTTCGGCGACCGCCGCAAGGCCATGCTCGGCGACATCGCCATCCTCACCGGTGGCCAGCCGATCAGCGAGGACGTGGGCCTCAAGCTCGAGACCGCCACGCTCGACCTGCTCGGCCGCGCGCGCCAGGTCATCGTCACCAAGGACGAGACGACCATCGTCGACGGCTACGGTGACTCCGAGCAGATCGCCGGCCGGGTCAACCAGATCCGCGCCGAGATCGAGAACACCGACTCCGACTACGACCGCGAGAAGCTCCAGGAGCGCCTCGCCAAGCTGGCCGGCGGCGTCGCCGTCATCAAGGCCGGCGCGGCGACCGAGGTCGAGCTCAAGGAGCGCAAGCACCGCATCGAGGACGCCGTTCGCAACGCGAAGGCGGCCGTCGAAGAGGGCATCGTCCCCGGCGGTGGTGTGGCTCTGCTGCAGGCGGGCGCCAAGGCGTTCGACAAGCTGGAGCTGTTCAACGACGAGGCCACCGGTGCCGCGATCGTCCGCAAGGCGCTCGAGGAGCCGCTGAAGCAGATCGCCGTGAACGCCGGCCTCGAAGGCGGCGTCGTGGTCGAGCGTGTCCGCAACCTCGAAGTGGGCGTCGGCCTCAACGCCGCGACCGGCGAGTACGTGAACATGCTGGAGGCCGGCATCATCGACCCGGCCAAGGTCACCCGCTCGGCGCTGCAGAACGCCGCGTCCATCGCGGCGCTGTTCCTCACCACCGAGGCGGTCATCGCCGAGAAGCCCGAGAAGACCCCTGCCGCTCCCGCCATGCCCGGCGGCGGCGACATGGACTTCTGAGCTTCCCGCTCGCAAACGCGAAAGGGCCATTCCCGGATCCGTCCGGGGGTGGCCCTTTGGCGTGAGCGGGCCATCGCCGTCACCTGCCGAGGACGGCCGGACGTGACCTCGCCCGCCGGGCAGGACCGCGAGCACGAAGGGCGCGAGGCCGGAAGAGCATGCCGCGCCGCCGCGGGAGCTCAGAAGTCGGGGCAGGCGCGGTTCACGGCGTCGAAGGCGTGGTCGAGCAGGGCCAGGTGGTCGGGCAGGACGTCGGCCGCGCGCTCCCCGGCCATCAGGCGGCGTGCGCTGGCGGCGTACACCGTGCGGTAGGCGGTGAGGAAGAGCCCGGCGGCCAGCCTGGGCTCGATGTCGCCGGGCCGGGCCCCGGTCGCCTCCGCCAGCAGCGTGGCGATCAACGTCTCCAGTTCCTCCAGCGCCTCGCGCCCCCGTGCCCGCAGCGCCGGAGAATCCAGGATCACCTGCCAGAAGTGGTGCTGGCCGTCTCTGATTCCCGACAGCGGGTGGTTCTCCCGCAGAAGCCGGAAGATCAGGCCGCGCAGCGCCGCGAGTGGCCTCTCGCCCTCGGCCCGCTCGCGGACCGCCCGCGTGACCAGCTCGGTCGCTTCAGGGCCCCGATCGAGGAACAGGTCTTCTTTGCGCGGGAAGTAGTTGAACACCGTCTTCGCCGAGACGTCGGCGGCCTGCGCCACCTCGGCGACCGTGACGTTGTCGAACCCCCGCTGCAGGAACAGACCGGAGGCCACGTCCGAGATCAGCTGACGGGTCTGCCGCTTCTTGCGCTCACGAAGCCCTGGGTCGATGTCCACTCGCCCAATATAGTGGCTAAAAAAGTACTGCTACAGTAAGTTTATAGCCAACATACTTTGCGAGGAGGCGGCATGTCGTACGACGCTGACGTGGTGGTGGCCGGAGGCGGCCCCGTGGGGCTGATGCTGGCCTGCGAGCTAGCGCTGGGGGGCGCCTCGGCCATGGTGGTGGAGCGGCGGGAGGAGATGGATCCCACGATCAAGGCCGGAGCGCTGAACCTGCCGAGCGTCGAGGTGCTGTACCGGCGCGGCCTGCTCCCGGCGCTTCGCGGGGCCCAGGAGCGCAACCTCGAGCAGTTCGCCGCCTTCATGCGGCAGCGGGCCGCACATCGCGCGCCCGCCGGGGACGAGCGGGCCGAACCGGCCGGCGCGTCCGGGAAGGCGGAGCCACGGCGGACGCCGCCGAAGTTCGCCGGGCACTTCGCCGGCATCATGCTGGACGCGGACCGGCTCGACGCCGCCGATCCCGACTTCGCCGGCCACGGCCCCGCCGGGGACATCGGCCTGGTCAACCAGCAGCAGATCGAGGGCATCCTCGGCGAGTACGCCGCGCGGCTCGGCGTCGAGGTGCGGCGGGGCGTCGAGCTGACCGGCCTCTCCGCCGACGACGAGGGCGTCACCGCCTCGACGAGCGCGGGCGCGGTGCGGGCCCGCTGGCTGGCCGGGTGCGACGGCGGGCGGAGCGCCGTCAGGAAGCTCGCCGGCTTCGACTTCCCGGGCACCGATCCGGAGATCACCGCCTACCAGGCTCTCGTCGAGATGAAGGGCGCCGAGGCCCTGGGCGCCGGCTGGCACGCCACCCCCACCGGCGTGTACGCGCACGGCCCTGTCCCGGGACGCATCCTCACCGTCCAGTTCACCGGCCCCCGCGCCGAGCGCGACACCCCCGTCACCGCTGAGGAACTGCAGGAGGCCATCCGGCACGTCACCGGCGCCGAGGTGACCGTGACCGCGATCAAGAGCGCCACCCGCTTCACCGACAACGCCCGCCAGGCGACCACCTACCGGCTCGGCCGGGTGCTCCTGGCCGGCGACGCCGCCCACGTGCACTCTCCGTTCGGCGGCCAGGGCCTGAACCTCGGGCTCGGCGACGCGGCGAACCTCGGCTGGAAGCTCGCGGCGACCGTCCGCGGCTGGGCGCCGGACGGCCTGCTCGACACCTACACCGCCGAACGGCACCCCATCGGGGCCTGGGTGCTCGACTGGACGCGCGCCCAGGTGGCGCTGATGCGCCCGGACCCCCGCGCCAGGGCACTGCGGAGCGTCGTGAACGATCTGGTCGAGACCGTCACCGGCACCACCTACTTCGCCAAGAGGATCTCCGGCGTCTGGCAGCGTTACGACCTGCCCGGCGACCACGCCCTCGTCGGCGGCAGCGCCCCCGACCTCGCGCTGTCCGACGGGTCACGCCTCGCCGACCATCTGCACGACGGCCGGGCGCTGCTGTTCGACCCTGCGGGGGACCTGCGCGACCTGGCCGACGGCCATCGCGACAGGATGACGGTGGTCACCGCCGGCGCGAAGGAGCATCCGGAGCTCACCGGGCTGTTCCTGCGCCCGGACGGGGTCGTCGCCTGGGCAGGCGAGCAGGGGCGCGCCGACGCCGGCGCGCTGGAGAAGGCCCTCGCCACCTGGCTCGGCGCGCCGGCCGCCACCGCCGGCGACCGGCGGCAGTAGACGATCTCCCGCCGGGAGGGGATCTCCGGCGCCGACGGAGTGGCGGGCACCGGCATCGGCTCGGCCGGCCGATGGCCGGCACCCGGCACCCGGCCGCCGGGCTACTGGAGAGGTTTCACCCACCGGCCCCACTGCGGCTGGCGGACGTAGCCGGCCGCCGTCCAGGCGTGGTGGGCCAGGGTGTTGTCGTCCAGGACCATGGCGTCGGCGCGTATGCCGCCGTACTCGGCGAAGCGCTTCTCCGCGACCTCCAGCAGAACGCGGGCGATGCCCTTGCGGCGGTGCGCGGGGTCGACGGCCAGCCGGTACAGATGGCACCGCCACCCGTCCCATCCCGCGATCACGGTGCCGACGATGCGCCCGTCCAGCTCGGCGATCAGCAGAGCCTCCGGATCACGCTCGATCAGCCCTCGTACGGCATCCGCGCTGTCACGCCGGTCGGTGCCTTCCGCGGCGTCGGACCAGAACGCCAGCACCTCTTCCACATCGCCGGCCGCCCCGGCCCGGACGGTGAGCGCCGTGTTCGTCACTTCTGTCACGGACGCCAAGCTAGCTCACGCGCGCGGAGACCGAGCGGCCGTGCGGCGCTGTCACACGCGCCGCGGGCCCCGCGCGGGCCGCGGCGGCGTCACATGAGCTGGGGCGGCAGGTCGCGGGCGTGCAGGACGACCAGGGAGCTGACGGCTCGGGTGAGGACGACGTAGAGGCGGGCGAGGCCGCGGTCCTCGGCGGCGACGATGTCGGCGGGCTCCACGACGATGACGTGGTCGTACTCCAGGCCCTTGGCGAGCGAGGCGGGGATGACCGAGACGCGCTGCTCGGGGGAGGAGTCAGGGTCGAGCAGGTCGTGCGGGAGGCCGTCCGCCGCGAGGGCGGCGGCCACGCTCGCCGTCGAGCCGTCGGCGGCGATCACGCCGATGGAGCCCTCGCGCCCGCTGGCCTCGCGGACGGCCGCGGTGAGGCCGGCCGGCACGTCGGCGGTGCGGCGCAGGGAGAGCGAGCCGGCGCCGGGGCGCAGCGACCGGGGTGCGGCCAGGGTGGGGGCGACCGAGGGGAGCAGCCGGGCGGCGAAGTCGAGCACCTCTCTGGGGACGCGGAATCCGAGGGTCAGCTCGGTCACCGCGCCCTCGCTGACGCCGAGGTGCAGCAGCACCTCCTCCCAGGAGCGCGCCGACCACGGGGTGGTGCCCTGGGCCAGGTCGCCGAGGACGGTGGCCGAGCCCGTGCGGCACCGGCGGCCGAGCGCGCGGAGTTGCATCGCTGAAAGGTCCTGGGCCTCGTCGACGACCACGTGACCCAGCGTGGGGGTGCGCTCGACGAGGTCGGCCAGTTCGTCCATCAGGGCCGCGTCCGCGGCCGACCACTTGGCGGACTTCCACGACCGCGCGGGCTTGGCCCAAAGGAGGGTCTCGCACTCGTCGGCGGTGAGGTCGGCCCTCGCCGCCGCGGCGAGGAAGTCGCCGTCGGACAGCAGCCGGAACAGCACCTGCTGCGGCGTCACGCGGGGCCAGATCTGGTCGATGAGCTGCTTGACGGGCTTGGATCTGGCGACGGCGTCCTGAACCCGGTCGTCGGGGGACTCGCCGCGCTGCTCCATGCGCACCAGCACGGCGTGCGCGAGCCGCTGGGCGAGCGCGGCGCGCCCGGGGCCGTACCGGGTGGTGCCGCGCAGCGAGGCGACGATCTCGCGCACCTCGTGGTCGGCGACGCGGAAGCGGTTGACGCCCCGGGTGATCAGCAGACCCTCCTCGGGTTTGCTGATGTGCATCCAGAGCGCCCGGCGGAGCACCGGCGCCATGCGGGCGTCGCCCTTGAGCGCGGCGACGGCCGGTTCCTCGGCGGCCGCGTGGTCGCCGACGAGGCCGGCGACGGTGGTCTGGTCGACCTTCACCTCGCCCAGCGCGGGCAGGACCGAGGAGATGTAGGACAGGAAGGCGCGGTTCGGGCCGACGATCATCACGCCCGACCGCGACAGCTTCTCGCGGTGCGTGAACAGCAGGTAGGCGGCGCGGTGCAGGCCGACGGCGGTCTTGCCGGTGCCGGGCGCGCCCTGGACGCACACCGTCTGTGTCAGGTCGGCGCGGACGATCTCGTCCTGGTCGGGCTGGATCGTGGCGACGATGTCGCGCATGGGGCCGGTGCGGGGCCGCTCGATCTCATCGGTGAGGATGCGCGACTCTTGGAGGGCGGCCCCCTGGCCGGCCTGGTCGAGGGGCTCGTCCTCGTACGCGGTCAGCTCGCCGCCGTGGAAGCCGAACCGCCTGCGGCGCAGCACGCCCATCGGCTCGGACGGGCGGGCCTGGTAGAACGCCCGGGAGACCGGCGCGCGCCAGTCGATCACCAGAGGGCGGCTGTGGTCGTCGTGCACGTGGCGGCGGCCGACGTGGATGGTCAGGGGAAGGTCGTCCTCGCCGGTCCTGTCGAGGCGGCCGAAGAACAGCGGGGTGTCGGGGTGGTCGGCCAGGGCGGCGACGCGCTGGTCCAGCAGGCCCTGCAGGACCTGCTGGGAGACCCAGTCGCCCGCCGCGTCCGCCGAGAGCGACTGGGCGTGCTCGCGCATCGCGCGCAGCGCCGCGCGTGAGCCGGCGAGGTGGGCGCGTTCGGCTCGCAGCACATCGGCGGGGTCGTCGCCGGATTCCCCCGGCGTACCGGCGGTGACCTCAGGCGGATCTTGGCGCAGGTCGGAGTGGTGATCGAACCGATGAGAGGGGGAGGCCCCCGGCCGGTCGCGGTCGTCGTCGGATATGTCGGGGGCCAATTGGTGTCCGGGCATGCCGAAGCGCTCCTTGAGGGACGGAGGTGGTTGACAAAGGCAGCGAACCCACAAGCTTATATGCTTGCGCCGCCTCCAGCGCGTGCTCGCCGGCGTGCGAGGAGTTGGGCATACGACGCGACCCTTGTCCGGAGTTTGCCCGGTCTTGACCTTTGGGTACTCGAATGAAGGTGACGATGCGTGCCCCAGTGGCGGTCTCTCCGGTCATTCCCGCCCTGGCGAACCTGCTGCTCGGCGGCCTGTGGACCCTGTCGGTCTTCGCGGGATGGGGGCTGGCGGCCTTCTGCGGGAACGACGAGATGCTCGACGTCTGCATGGACCGCCTGACCATCGTGTCGAGCCTGTCCGGCCTCTTCGCGATCGTGGGGGCGATGGGCACGGCGACCGGTCTTCTGCCACCTCTAATGCGGAGATATCCAGAAAAGTCTCTGATACTTGTAGGGATCGCGACGGCTTCGTGGCTAATAGCCCTGGGCGTACTTTACGTCGGCGGGTTAGTCGGTCGGTGATCTCGCCGACACGTTGCGTTAGCGTATACCAAAATCCTGAAAAAGCAGGACAAACCTTGTGATTCGATTGAATCATGGGGGTATGTCGCAGTTGGCGCCGTGGCAGCCAATAAGCGAGGGGGTGATGTGGTTGAACAGGACCCAGGGTATTTCGTGGACCTGAATGCCCGTCGCCTGGGGGAACCTTTCTCAGGACGGGTTGGGGGAGTCGGCGGCGTGCCGCTCAGCGAAGATCACTCGCTGGCGAGCACGTCGTCCGCGTCGATGATCTGGTAGGCGTACCCCTGCTCGGCGAGGAAGCGCTGACGATGCGCGGCGAACTCCTGGTCGACGGTGTCCCGGCTGACCACGGAGTAGAACCGTGCGCCGCCGCCGCTCGCCTTCGGCCGCAGCACCCGGCCGAGCCGCTGCGCCTCCTCCTGCCGTGACCCGAACGTCCCCGACACCTGGATCGCCACCGACGCCTCCGGCAGGTCGATCGAGAAGTTCGCGACCTTGGAGACGACCAGCACCTGGATCTCCTTGTCGCGGAACGCCTGGAACAGCCGCTCGCGCTCTTTGACCCGTGTCTCGCCCTTGATCACCGGCGCGTTCAGGTGCTCTGCCAGCTCGTCCAGCTGGTCGATGTACTGGCCGATCACCAGCACCTGCTCGCCCGCGTGCCGCCGCACCAGCGTCTCGGTGACGCGCGTCTTGGACGGCGTCGTCGCGCAGAAGCGGTAGCGCTCCTCGGGGTCGGCCATGGCGTAGGCCAGGCGCTCCTGGTCGGTGAGCGTGACCCGGACCTCGACGCAGTCGGCGGGGGCGATCCAGCCCTGGTTCTCCATCTCCTTCCACGGCGCGTCGTACCGCTTGGGGCCGATGAGGGAGAACACGTCCCCCTCGCGGCCGTCCTCGCGGACCAGCGTCGCGGTCAGGCCGACGCGCCTCCTGGCCTGCAGGTCGGCGGTCATCCGGAAGATCGGCGCCGGCAGCAGGTGCACCTCGTCGTAGATCACCAGGCCCCAGTCGCGGGCGTCGAACAGCTCAAGGTGCCGGTAGACGCCCTGGCGGCGGGTCGTCATGACCTGGTAGGTGGCGATGGTGACCGGGCGGATCTCCTTCTTCGTCCCGGTGTACTCGCCGATCTCGCTCTCGGTGAGCGAGGTGCGCTTGATCAGCTCTTGCTTCCACTGGTGGGCGGAGACGGTGTTGGTGACCAAGATCAGCGTCGTCGCTTCGGCGTGGGCCATCGCCGCCGCGCCCACGATCGTCTTGCCCGCGCCGCAGGGCAGCACCACGACCCCCGAGCCGCCATGCCAGAACGCGTCCGCCGCGTCCCGCTGGTAGGGGCGCAGCGACCAGCCGTCCTCGGCCAGCGTGATCGGGTGGTGCTCGCCGTCGACGTAGCCCGCGAGGTCCTCGGCCGGCCAGCCGATCTTCAGCAGCGCCTGCTTGATGTTGCCGCGCTCGCTCGGGTGCACCGCCACCGTGTCGTCGCCGATGCGCTCGCCCAGCATCGGCTGGATCTTCCTGGACCGCAGCACCTCTTCGAGCACGGCCTTGTCGGTGCTGGTCAGCGTCAGGCCGTAAAGATCGCTCTTCTCCAGCCGGAGTCTGCCGTACCTGGACATCGTCTCGGCGATGTCCACGAGCAGGGCGTGCGGCACCGGATAGCGGCTGAAGCTGATCAGCGCGTCGATGACCTGCTCGGCGTCGTGGCCGGCGGCCCTCGCGTTCCAGAGCGCGAGGGGGGTGACGCGGTAGGTGTGGACGTGCTCGGGCGCCCGCTCGAGTTCGGCGAAGGGCGCGATGGCCTTGCGGCAGTCGTCCGCCCTGTCGTGCTCGACCTCGAGCAGCAGCGTCTTGTCCGACTGGACGATCAGCGGGCCATCAGACACGTTTCTACTCTCCTGGGTTCGCGTACGGCCACCGTGCCGGCGGTCCCGTCCGCTTATCCAACAAGAGAGCGGCCCGGATCAGTCCCGCTTTCCCACCGCTTGACACCGCGACGGCGTTGCGCAGGGAATATGGAGGTGATGGAGGCGTCCGTCCCGCCCGCGGCCGGGCGGTGCGCATGGCCGCGGGCGGGACGCTCGGTCGGGGACGGATGCCGGGCGTGGAGGGAGCGGTGGGCGGGAGGACGCCGGTCACTCCGAGGCGATGCCGATGACGATGGCGACCGCGACGATGGCGACGACCAGGGCGATGTTGACGCCGATGGCGATCCAGCCCCATTTGAGCAGTGAGCGCGCCCGCTCGGGCTCGCTGTCGACCTTGCCGAGCGCGATGCCGGCCAGGACGACCGAGGTGATGCCGCCCAGCGAGACGTAACAGCTCATGGCCAGCATGATGCTGATGACCAGGGCGACGATGGCGTGCGTGCGCGGCCCTTCGCTCGCCGGGGCGGGAGGGTGGCCGTAGGGCTGCTGCTGGTAGGCGCCCCCGTAGCCGTACGGCTGCTGGTACTGCGGGTCGTACCCCTGCTGGCCGTAGCCGGGCTGCGCGGGAGCGCCGTACTGGTCGTAGGCCTGCTGCGCGGCCCCGCCGTACGCCTGGTCGTAGGGCTGCTGCTGCGCGGCCCCGCCGTATCCCTGGTCGTACGGCTGCTGCCCCGGCGTCCCGTATGCCTGGTCGTAGGGTTGCTGCCCGGGCGTGCCGTAGGGCTGCTGCGCGGGGGCGCCGTAGGGCTGCTGATCGTAGGGACTCTGCGCCGGCGCCGCGTACGGGTCGTAGGGCGGTTGCGCGGGGCTCTGGTCGTACGGTGGCTGCCCGCCGTACTGCGGCTGGTCATGCCCCTGGCCGTACGGCGACGGCGCCCCGCCGGGACCATCGTGGCCGCCTTGCGATCCGTATGGACCCTGCCAGCCGTTCGAGGAGTACCCGGCGGACTCGGGAGTGCCGCTGCTCAAGATCGTCTCAATTCTGATGGTGGTCGAGCCGATCAACATTTACCACGTTATGAGCTGATCGCGCCGTGTTAATGGCGGGAACGCGGCCGCCCGTAGGACACGACCGCTTCAGTTGACGTCGGCGACGCCGGTGATGCGGTGCAGCGCGAACCGGTGGACCGCCGCCCGCGTCTCGTCGTAGGCGGTCAGATAGCCGCCCTCCATGCGGGCCGGCTCCAGGATGCGGCTGGTCGCGTGCCCCTGAGAGTCCAGGTAGCCGATCCAGACGCGCGACCCCTGCCGGATGGCCTCCTGCAACGCGATGACCGTGCCCGTCGAAGGCGAGCGCGGCACCTGCCCGTCCGGGGCCGCCACCGGCTGCCTGCGCGCTCGGTGAGCCTCGTCACCCGCCCTGATCGCCCGGACGGCGGCCGTCACCACATCGGCGTCCGGACCTGCGGGAGCGGAGGCGGGGCGGCCGGCCGACGGTCGCTCGGTGCGTTTGGCGTCGGTCCGGGTCACCAGCACGTCACCTTCGGAGGACTCGGCGACGGGGGAGTAGCCGAAGGCCCGAAGCGAGTCGACCACCACGGCCCGCGAGCTGCGCGAGGCGATCACGGTCGGCGCCAGCCGGCGCAGCCGCAGCGGAACGGCGCGCTTGTCGGCCATCACCTCGTCGAGCACGGACGGATCGTCGCATCGCACGTAGGAGCCCGCCGTGCCGACGCGGATGCGGCCGTGCCTGCGGGCGACGTCGGTCACCAGATAGCGCAGCGGCTGCGGCACCGGCGTCGTCGAGTGCTTCTCGAGCATGGCGAGCAGCTCGTCCGCGCTGGAACCGGCGTCCAGCGCCCGCCGGATCGACCCCTCGGCGAACCGGTAGACCGTCGCGCCGCCCTTGGACTCGACGTCGGCGGCGAGCGACAGCCAGCGCCCCAGGTCGCTGGTGAGCGGGCCGGGAGCGACGGCGGTGAGGTCGGCCTGGAGCAGCACGTGGCCGACCGGCTCGGGCAGCAGCGGCGCCAGCAGCCGGGCCGGTTCGCCCGGCGTGGCGGGAGGGAGCAGCGCGCGGCCGAAGCCGGACAGCGCGCCGAGGCCGGTGAACCCCAGTTGCTCGGCCTCGCGCAGCGTGAAGTCGACCAGCCGGTCGCGGTAGGCGCCCCTGCGGCGCGGCTGCTCGAACGCCAGCCGCTCGCGCACCGAGTCGGCGGACGGAGCCAGCCCGGGGGCGGCCGCCGCGAGCACCCGCAGCGTCCGCAGCCGCACCTCTGGGGCGGCCGGCCGCCGCAGCTCGGGGTGCAGGACGTTCAGCAGGCGGTCGCGGTCGTCCCGCTCGCCGACCAGGCCCGGCACGCGGTCTCCGGCCAGCCAGGCCGACGCCAGGACCTCCCAGCGGTCCTCGATGCCCTTCACCCGCCAGGCGTCGTAGCCGTTCGTGGGCAGCCACTCGCCGTCGACGGGCGCGCTGGACGCCACCAGCCCCGCGGCGTAGGCGACCTCCACCACCAGCGCGGCCGTCCACTCGGGCAGGTCGAGCAGCTGCGCCGTCCTCTTCAGGTCGCGCACGGCGACGCCGCCCGCGCGCAGGATGCCCGGCGGGTCGACGCTCCAGTGCTCGCACAGCTCTTCGACCGTGCGGACGAAGGTGAACGCCTGGCCGGCGGCGGTGCGATCGGCCAAGGTCTGGTCGCGTTCGGTGCCGTTCAGCGGAGGGGCCGCCGGACGCAGGTCGCGGTGCACCCGGCCGCCGCGCAGCACCAGCGCCACCTCGCGGGGCAGCACGACGCTCTCTTCGCCGGTCGCGGCGAGCAGGCCGCGGGCGAGGAGCTGCTCGATCGGCGACTGGGCGGTGGCCACGCTGACCTCGCGCCGGGCGTTGGGAAGCCGGCCGGCCGGCGGCCCCCACGCGAGCTCTTCCAGCGCGGCACGGGCCTGCGGGGCGACGTCCCGCAGGAGGCGCTCGACGATGCCGCCCTCGGCCAGCAGACCGGCCAGCCGCTCGGCGACGGCCTCCTCACGGCCGGTGTCGCCGCGGTGGACGGCCTGGATCAGCTCGTGCAGCCGCTCGGGCGGATGATGCCGGAACACCTCGGCCGCCGGCGGCCCCAGCCCGGCCGGGGACTCAGAGACGTCCCGCACGCCGGGCGCGAGCCGCAGGGCGGCGTCCGAACCGAAGATCAGGCCGAGCCTCAGCAGCCCGTCGACGGCCGCGCGCAGCGGCCCGTCCAGGTGTGCGGCGTCCTGCGGAGCCATGGACGCGGCCATCGCCGCGCGCAGATCGCCGTACGCAAGGCCGGGCCCGTCCTCGGCCGTCATGACCAGGAGCGTCTCCACCGCCGAGAGGGCGAAGCGGTCGAGGCGGTCAAGGGCCCTGCCGGTGGCCGACGGGCTGGTGGCGCGGAGCGCCAGGCCCTCGACGTGCGCGGGAACAGGGGTGATGAGCTCGGGACGCGCCGCCACCAGAGCGCGCAGCCGGTCATCGCCGAGGCCGCGCAGCCAGTCAGTGAACTCGGTGTTCATCACGCTCCACCGAACCCCCTGTCCGCCGGCACTCCGCCGCACGGCCCACGCGGTGGGACCGTCTCCTCCATCGTAGGAGCCCGCGGGCCGTCGCACGCCAGTCCTGATCACGGGCGTTCCCCGGAATCCTGATCACCGGCGTTCCTCGGAGCCCTGTCCAGGGGCCTCTCCGGAGCCTTGCCGTGCCGGCGTCCGGGGACGAGCGAGGGTGGGGCGCGGGCGCGGCGAGGATAGTCATTTGCGTGAAACGGTGCGCGGGCCGGTGCGCTGGGGCAGTATGGCGAGAGTGATCGAGCGTGCCGATCAGCTGGTCCTGGAGTACGTCAGCAAGGTGGCGGACGCCGCCCACGGCGTGCTCCGCACCGACCAGCGCCTCGACTTCGTCCAGAGGTTGCGCGCCCGCATCGAGGAGGAACGCCGGGGCAGCGAAGATCCGGCGGCCGTGCGCAAGGTGCTCGCCCGCTTCGGCGATCCGTCGGTGGTCCTGCAGCGTGAGGTCGCGCGACTGACCGGCGCCGAGCCGGAGCCCGCGCGGCGGGCCGGCGGGGTCCACGGCGCCCGGGGGCAGGCCGCCTCCCGTCCGCCTTTCCTCTCGCGGCTCTCTTCTGGGCCGGCCTCGTCCTCCGGCTCCCCGTCCCCGGGTTCCCGGGCCTCGGGTTCACCGTCACCGGGTTCATCGTCACCGGGTTCCGCGGCGTCCGCGCAGGGGCCGGTTCCCGTGCATGACGCGGCCTCGGCCCAGGGCGCGCCGTCCGGCGAGGCCGCGGCGCCGCCCGGCGGCCCGGCGCCCGCGCCGGTGGAGGAGGCCGCCACGTCGGTCATGCCCGCCGTGCCGGTCTCCGGTCCCGCGATGACCGACGAGTTCGGCGACTCCGCGACCGAAGTGCTTCCCGCCGTGACCGGCGACCGCCCGCCGAGGACGCCGGCGCCGGGGGCGCCCGGGCAGCGGCGGCGTCCGTCGCGGGCCGTGCGTCCGCTGCCCCGGGGCGCGGGCTCCGGCGCCCGTCGCGCGTCGCCCAGGGCCGTCCCACGCGGTGTCCCGCCGTCGGGCCGGTTCGGCAGGGCCGCCGCGATGGCCGCGCCGAGGGCCGCGGACGGGCGTGACGCGAGCACGGTCCTCACCAACGAGCGTCGTGAGGTGGCGGGCATGGCCCTGCTGCTCGTGTCCGGTCTGCTCCTGCCGCTGCCTCTGCCGTACGTCGCGATCTTCCCCATCCCGGTGCTGGTGTGGGCGGTGGGCGCGCTCACGGTGCTGGCCTGTGACGGCTGGGTCTTCAGAGACCGCATCAAGGGCCTGCTGGCCCCGATCGCGGCCTACGTGTTCGGCGGCGTCCTGCTCGGCGCCCTGCGGTCCCCCGAAGCCGAAGGCGAGGGTCTGGCGGCGTTCGTCAACTCGTTCTGGCACGTCAGCGGGTTGATGTTCATGCTGGGCGCCGCGGGTGGCGTGGCGTGGCTGGCCTATCGCCTGTTCAACCCGCCGCCTCCGCCACCTCGGCGGCAGCCGCTGGGCGTTCCGCGCTGAGCAGGCCAAGCGACAGGCGCACCCAGGAGGCCACGAAACGGTCGCGGTCGGCCCGCCCGGGAGGCTCGCCGACGGTCTCCTGGAACAGCCGGTAGTACACCACCGCGCCTCCCAGCACGGCGCCGATGGCCGGCCAGTCGAGGTCGGCGTCCGCGTACTCCGGCTGGGAGCGGAACCAGGTCGTGATCGCCTCGAACATGGGCTGGAGCAGGCCGTCCCGGACGACGGCGACCAACTCGGGGAACTGGCTGAGGTCGCGGAAGAAGACCCGGGTGAGCCGGCTCTCCTCGCGCACCTTGGCCAGCCCCGCCCGGCACACGTGCTCCAGCCGCTCTTCGACGGGGACCGACGCTCCGAGGGCCTGCACCCCCACCAGCGCCTCGGTGATCTGTGAGCGGGTGCGGGCGGCGTGCTCGTTCATCGCGGCGGCGAGGACGTCGTACTTCGACCTGAAGTGCCGATAGAGGCCGCCGGCGCCGGGGGACAGCCCCGCGGCGGCCTCGATCTCGGCGACCGACGTCGCCGAGTAGCCATGCTGGGCGAAGAGCCTGAGGGACTCGTCGATGATCCGTTCGCGCGTCGATCTGGTCATTGCCCGTGGTTACCTCCGGCCCCGACCTTATGTGGTCAAGGTGTGTCATTTCGTGCGGAATCAGCATCGGGTAGGTGTACTGCCGGGTCAGGGAGTTCCCGCCCGGGGCCCGGACCCGAGCTTTCGCGGATGGCCTCATGGGCGCCTGCGGCGAGGGGCCGGCCCCGGTGAAAAGGCCGAGCTCACGGCCGAGGTCGCCCAGAGTCGCGGGAGACCGGAAACGCCCGTGGACGAGCGCACTCACAAGTAACGGTGCGCATGATGCTCACCGCTTTGGCATCCTTTCTAGGGTGTATTCCGTAGGTTTCGATCTTGATCTGACGCTTGCCGACACCCGCGCCGGAATCGCGGCCGTGTACGACGAGGTGGCGCGCCGTCTCGGCGTGCCCATCGACACCGCCGCCGTGATCGAGCGGCTCGGCCCTCCGCTGGAGCAGGAACTGGCCTACTGGTTGCCCGCGGAGGAGATCCCGGCCGCGGCGGACCTCTACCGGTCCCTGTATCCCGGCATCGCGGTCGCGATGACCACGCCGATGGCCGGCGCCGCCGACGCCCTCGCCGAGGTGCGCGGGCACGGCGGCCGCGTCATCGTCGTCACGGGAAAGAACACCGCCGACGCCCGCCTGACGGTCGAGACGCTGGGCCTGGACGTCGACGAGGTGGCGGGTTCGGTGTTCGGTGCGGCCAAGGGCGTGGCCATCTCCGGCTTCGGCGCGGCGATCTACGTCGGAGACCACGTGGCCGACATCGAGGCCGCCAGGGCGGGGCGGGCGCTGAGCGTCACCGTCGCGACGGGTCCCTACAACGAGCAGGCGCTGCGTGACCACGGAGCCGATGTCGTGCTGCCTGATCTGACCAGGTTCGGCGGGTGGTACAACGCCTGGCAGGTCTCGCGGAGCTTGGAAATCGGGGCCGTTTCCACGGTCATGTGATGCCCCGTGTGGGCATAACCTACATCCATTACCATTCATGACAGTCTGAACGAGGTCACCCCTGTGCCTACTGGCAAGGTCAAGTGGTACGACGCTGACAAGGGCTTCGGATTCCTCACCCGCGACGACGGCGGCGAGGTCTTCGTGCATTCATCGGCGCTTCCCAAAGGCACGGAAGCGCTCAAGCCGGGTCAGAAGGTCGAGTTCGGCGTGGCCGAGGGCCGCCGTGGCCAGCAGGCGCTTTCGGTCCGCGTACTGGAGCAGCCGCCGACGCTCGCCAAGACCGTGAAGCCAAAGGGTAAGCGCAAGAAGCCCGACGAGCTCGTCGTCATCGTCGAGGACCTGATCAAGCTGCTCGATGACGTCTCCAATTTCTACCAGCGCGGCAAGCACCCCGACGCCGCGCACGCCAAGAAGATCGCGACCGTCCTGCGGGCCGTCGCCGACGACATCGACGCCTGAGCGCCGCCCTCCGCCGTCCGGCCTCCGCGCGTCGAGCGCCCCATCTCCAAGGTCATGATGGGGCGCTTTCGGCGTGCCCGCGCGGCGGCGTTCCGGCACCCAGGGCCGGCCGCCGGTCCACGTCCGGGGCCGGCCGGTCGTCGGTGATCGGGCCGGCCGGCGCTCAGTGATGGGGGTTGGTCAGCGGCTTGGTGGTGCCGGGCTTCGGCGCCGGGCCCTGCGGTTCCCGGTCGCCCGCGCGCGAGCCGCGGGGATCGGGGTCGCCCGGGCGCGAGGTACGGGGATCGGGGTCGCCCGGGCGCGAGCCGTTCTCTGACGGGGCGCCGGGCGCGTCCGGCGGAAAAGGGCCGGCGGCGCGGACGCGCTCGGACCGGGCACGGAGCCGGCGGCGGCGAGCGACGAGCAGCCAGGCCAGCGCGGCGGCCAGCGCGGCCGTCACCACCGCCAGGCCGATCGGGCCCGCCGAGCGGCCCGACAACAGCGACAACAGCAGCCCGGCCAGGCCGCCGCCCACCCACGCGATCTGGAGCAGCGCCTCCACGACGCCGAAGGTCGAGGACCGGACCTCCTCGCCGATCTCACGCTGGACGGTCGCGTCCAGGGCCAGCTTGCCGATCTCCTGGGCGAAGCCCGCGACGAGCGCCACCGCGACGGCCGTCCACAACGAGAAGAAGAACGCGGTCGCTCCCACCGCCACGGTGGAGACCGCCAGCGCGATGAGGGCGATGAGCTGCGGGGAGCGTCCGCGCACCCAGGCGGCGACCGCCGCTCCGAGCAGGCCGCCGGCGCCCGCGCCGCCCGCCAGGATGGCGATCATGACCTGCTCGTGCAGGCCGGACCCCCGCAGGTTCCCGTCCTGCACGAGGAAGAGCAGGAAGAAGAGCAGGAATCCGGACAGGACGCGGATCGCGGCGTTCGCCCGCATGGCCTCGGTCACGACCGGCCCGACGTTGAGCAAGGTGCGCCAGCGGCCCCGCGCCCGTCCCCGGCCGGGCCGCTCACCCGGGTGCCCGGCGGGCCGTCCGCTCGCGTCCTCGGCCGGGCGTTCGCCCGGGTGCTCCTCCGGCTCCTCGTCCAGGTCGAAGTCCGGCGCGTCGACGTGGCGCGGCAGCCGTACGGCGGCGACGCCGGCGGCCAGGAAGATCACCATCGTGACGCGCAGCAGCCAGGCGGCGCCCGGCCACACGGTCAGCGCGACCGCGACCGGCGCGGCGAGCGCCGCGCTCACCAGCGTGAACAACGCCACCCGCGCGTTCGCGGTGACGAGGGTGATGTCGGCGGGCAGCACGCTCGGCATGGTGGCGGCCCGCGAGACGTTGTAGGCCTTGGACAGCACCAGGACGGCCAGCGCGGCGGGGAAGAGGGTGACCCCGTCGGCCGGGCCGATCGCGGCGGCCATGGCCCAGCACAGCAGCCCCCGCGCGAACAGCGTGCCCGCCATGACGTACCGGCGGCCGGAGCGGAACCGGTCGAGGACGGGCCCGACGAACGGCGCGACGACGGCGAACGGCACCATCGTGATGAGCAGGTACAGGGCGACCTGCCCGCGCGCCTGGTCCACGGGCAGCCCGAACAGCAGCGTGCCGGCCAGGCCGACGGTGATGAGCGTGTCCCCGGCGCTGTGGGCGGCCGTCAGCTCGATCAGGCGTCCGAGCCCGGTGCGGCCGGCGCCCTGGGCGTAGGTCATCCTGCGCGTCGCACGGCCGACCCCGCGCCCCGCCCGTGCCGTGCCTTGGACGACGGCGCGTCCGGCGCCGGCGGTCTTGCTCGCCGCGGTGCGACCGGCGCGCAACGTGCCCCTGCCCATGCCGGCCACGGCGTGACCGGCACGCGACAGAGACGTCCGGGCGCGTCCCCGGGGGGCCGGTGTCATGCGCCCTCGGAGAAGGCGCCGGTGCTCGTGCCGGTGGCCAGGCGTTCCACGCCTCCCCCTTCCGCTCGCTCCGTCGCCGCCGTCGGGTAGCCCTTTCACCCGCGTCGTCCCGCCCGCGTGCTCATGTACACACGTGCCCGTGAGCCGCGCCGGCGAGTCGGCGCGTCCGGTTTCCCGGCGATGGATCTTCCGGTTGATGGCGTGCCGCTTCGGTTTACAGTCTTACCCGACCCATACGCGTGATGTCCGCTCGCCGCATGGGTGAGAATTGACATGTGAACCGCACTCGCTCCCGCACCTTCACCGTCGACCAGGCCTGCGCCGCCGCCGTGGAGCAGGCACGGGGCGCCGCCGACGAGATCGCCCGGCCCGGCGAGGTGGGCGATCATCTCGGCTTCGAGGCCGAGGGCGAGCGCATCGTCACGCATTACTTCGCCTGCCTCGACCGCGCCTACCGCGGCTGGCGCTGGGCCATCACGATGACCCGCGCCTCCCGCGCGCGCAACGTGACCGTCAGTGAGACCGTGCTGCTGCCGGGCGCGGGGGCGCTGCTCCCCCCGGCGTGGGTGCCGTGGAGCGAGCGGCTGCTCCCCGGCGACCTCGGCGTTGGCGACCTGCTGCCCACCTCCGATGACGACGACCGCCTCGCGCCCGGGTTCACCGAGACCGACGACGACGCCGACCGTCAGATGATCTTCGAGTACGGCCTGGGCCGGGCCCGGGTCCTCTCGGCGATCGGGCGTGACCGCGCCGTGCACCGCTGGCACGCGGGCGACTCCGGCCCGCACACCCCGCTCGCCCACGCCGCGCCCGCGCAGTGCTCCACCTGCGGCTTCTACTGGCCGCTCGCCGGCGCGCTGCGCCTGGGCTTCGGGGTCTGCGCCAACGAGTACGCCCCCGACGACGGCAAGGTCGTCGCGGCCGACCACGGCTGCGGCGCGCACTCCGAGGCGGCCATCGTCACGCCGGCGGGCGTCGAGCAGCCGATGCCCATCCTCGACGATCTCGGCTACGACCTGATGCCCGAAGAGGGTGTTCCCGCCGCGGGCTCCGTCGAAGACGAAGGCGCCGAGCCGCTCGGTCACTCCTGACCGCCGGCCGCGTCCAGGTGAAGGCGCGGCCGGCCACCGGTCGCGCCACCCGGCACCGCCCACCCGCCGGTCACCAGGTGCGCCACCCGGCCGGCTCACCCGCCGGCCGGGGCCGTCGAACCACCCAGGGCCTTCTCGCCGTGGTCACGAAACATCCGATCGCCGGCCCGGGCGGCCGGCCCGTCTCTTCCACCCTTGGACATGACTGGTGACTGACATCTTTGGCACCGAACGCATGCGCGCCACCGTCCTCGCCGCCTGGACGGCCTCGCCCGCGAGGTTCCGCGAGGACGCCAACGCCGAGGAGGACTTCGCCCTCGGCGGCTACCGCGACCGCCTGATCGTCGAGCTGGCCCAGAACGCCGCCGACGCCGCGCTGCGCTCCGGTGTCCCCGGACGGCTGCGGCTGACCCTGCGCGACGGCGTGCTGAGCGCGGCCAACACCGGAGCTCCGCTGGACGAGGCCGGCGTCGAAGGGCTCGCCACTCTCCGAGTGTCCGCCAAGCGCGACGAGACCGGTTCCATCGGCCGGTTCGGCGTCGGTTTCGCCGCCGTCGTGTCGGTCTCCGACGAGCCGCTGATCGCCTCCAGGGCGAGCGGAGCGGTCCGCTGGTCGCGGTCCGACACCGCCGCGCTCGTCGCCGCCGAGCCCGCGCTGGCCCGCGAGCTGGCCGTCCGCGGCGGGCACGTGCCGCTGCTGCGCCTGCCTTTCGAGGCCGGGCAGGTGCTCGTGCCCGACGGTTTCGACACCGTCGTCCGGCTGCCCCTGCGCGACGCGTCCGTCGAACCGGCCGTGCGGCAGATGCTCGACGAGACCGGCCCGGCCCTGATGCTCGCCATGCCGGCGCTCACGCTGATCGAGATCGAGGTCGGCGGTGAGACGCGCACCATCTCCGCCGACGGGTGGCAGGTGGTCGAGGAGTCCGGGCGCTTCACCCCCGAGCAGGTCGCCGAGCTGTTCGCCGACCGCCCCACTGAAGAGCGCGCCCGCCCCAACTGGCTGATCCGCTGGGCGGTGCCCGCCGACCATGGCGAGCTGCCCAAGGACGTCGCCCCCGTCGTGCACGCGCCGACGCCGAGTGACGAGCCCCTGGACCTCCCCGCGCTGCTCATCGCCACCTTCCCGCTGGCCACCGACCGGCGGCACGTGGCCGCGGGACCGCTGACCGACTTCCTGGTCGAGCGCGCCGCCGAGACCTACCTCCGGCTGCTCGCCACGCTGCCGAGGACGCCGCGCCTGCTCGACCTGGTTCCGGGGCTGATGGGCAAGGCCGAGCTGGACGCCTCGATCCGCCGGGCCATCCTGCGCCGCCTGCCTGACGCGCCGCTGCTCCCGGCGATCTCCCCGCCCGCCGACCCCGCCGCCCCCGGGGACGGCAGGACGGGGCCCGCTCTCTCGGAGGCCGCGTCCGGCGAGGGCGAGGCGCCGTACGTCGTGTCCGGCCGCGAGGCGTCCGTCGTGGCCGGCCCCGCCGAGTTCCTCGCCAAGATCGCGCATGTGGTGCCGGGCCTGCTGCCGGCGGGCTGGGCCTCGCGGCATCCCGCGCTGACCACGCTCGGCGTCCGGCGCCTGGAGCTCTCCGACGTCGTCGACCTGCTGTCGGGCGACGCCGTGGAGGACACCACCCCGGCCTGGTGGCGGTCGCTGTACGACGTGGTGCCCGCCGACGACCGGGAAGCCCTCGGCGCCGTCCCCGTCCCGCTCGCCGACGGCCGCCTTGTCCGCGGTCCTCGCGGCACGCTTGTGCTGAGCGAGGGCTCCTCCCTCGACCCTGCGCTTCTCGGCCCGCTCGGACTGCGCGTCGTCCACCCCGAGGCCGCCCACCCGCTGCTGCTGCGGCTCGGCGCCGCCGAGGCGACCCCGAGGAGCGTGCTGGAAGACCCGCTGACCCGCGCCACCGTCTCCGAGTCGCTCGACAGCGCCGACCCCGAGCCCGTGGCGCAGGCCGTCCTGGCGCTGGTCGACGCCGCCGGCCTGTCCGCCGGCGAGGCGCCCTGGCTGTCGGCGCTGGCGCTGCGCGGGGCCGACGGCGAGCTGTACCCGGCCGGGGAACTGCTGCTCGGCGACGGGTCGCTGGCCAAGCTCATCGACCAGGAGGTTCCGTTCGGCGTCGCCGCTCCCGACCTCGTCGAGCGCTACGGTTCGCGCGTCCTGTCGGCCACCGGGGTGCTGGA
The DNA here is from genome assembly GCF_042654065.1 of Sphaerisporangium dianthi. Classification (NCBI taxonomy): domain Bacteria; kingdom Bacillati; phylum Actinomycetota; class Actinomycetes; order Streptosporangiales; family Streptosporangiaceae; genus Sphaerisporangium; species Sphaerisporangium dianthi. The sequence goes on from NZ_JBHSFP010000053.1 coordinate 21,010, forward strand.
CGGCTTCGCCGTGGTCAACGACTCCGACGTGCTGCTCGACCCCGACGAGTGCGACCACGACCTCGACGCCGAGGACGAATGGCTGGAAGCCGTGCTGGACCTGCTGCCGCAGGCCGACGTGCCGCCGGTCGTCCGCGAGTTCGCCGCGGTCCGCGACCTTGAGTACGTCGCCGACTGGTCGTCGGCGCTCGCGTTGCTGTCCCGGCCGCCGCTGCGCGCCGCGCTCCAGCCGCTCCGCGCGCTCGTCGGCGGCGAGGTCGTCGAGGTCCCCTCGTACACCGCCTGGTGGCTGTCGCGCCACCCCGTGCTCGACGGCAAGCGGCCCACCTCGCTGCGCCTGCCCTCCGGCGACCCGCTGCTGTACGGCCTGTACGGCGACGCCCCCGAGGGGGTGGACGGGACGGCGCTCGCGCTGATCGGCGTGCGCACGACGCTGGCCGACCTGCTCGCCTCCCACGGCGGGCCGGACGAGCTGCTCGACCTGCTGGCGGACCCGTCACTGGAGGTCGACCGGGCCCAGCTCCGGTCCCTGTGGATGGCGCTGGCGGCCGTGGAGCCCGCCAGGGTGGCGCCGCCCACGGCCGTGCGCGCCGTGCTGAACGGCGAGATCGTCGTCGCCGACGCCGATGACGGCCACCCGATCGGCGGCAACGGCGGCCCGGCGGCCGAGGGCCTGACCGCCACCGGCGGACCGGTGGTCGTCGAGGCGCCCGACCTGCTGCCGCTGGTCGCCTCCCGCCCGCTCGTGCTCGCCCCGTTCGACCTGGCCGAGGCGCTGTCGGAGCTGCTCGACCTCCCTGTCATCGGCGAGGAGGTCACCGGCGAGATCACCTCCTCCGGGCACGAGCGTCCGGTGCCCCCGCAGGTGCGATCGCTGCTGCCCTCGGCGCCGTCGAGCTATGTCGAGCACGCCGAGCTGACGGTCGACGGCGTCCGGGTGCCATGGCGGTTCCACGAGGGCGCCGTCCACGCGAGCGGGGTCGAGGGCCTGGCACGCGGCCTGGCCTGGGCGAGCGGTCAGTGGGGAGACCGGCTCGCGGTCGCCGCCCTGCTCCGCGACCCGCAGGCCGTGCCGCTGCTGCTCGCCGAAGCCGACCTCGACGGCTGACCCGCCGGTCGGCTCACGTACCGGTCGCGCCCTGTCCCTCTCATGACGGGGTGCGGCCGGGGACGGACGCGTCGTCGCGGGTGCCGTCCGGTCTCGCCTCGCCGCGCGCTGCGCGCTGGTCGCGGCGCCGGACGAACCAGCACCCGAAGATCCCCAGGCCGATGCCGGCCACGCACGTCCAGATCCACCATTGGTGGTCGGGCGACGGGCGGAGGATGAGCACCACGACCAGCGCGACGACCCACAGGCCCGTGCCCGCGAGGATCGTCGCGGTGTCCTTGGTCTCCAGCGGGATGGGATCCGGGGGGCGCGGCTCGTTCACGCATTCCAGCCTAGGCGAGAGCGGGTCCCACCAGGCTCGGCGGGTCCGCAGGATCCGAACTGCACACAAGTTGGTCTCATTCGGACGACGAGCTGCTCAGAGGTCTTTTCGGCTCTGGTAGCGCCTGCCAATCTGCCCGCGTGAGCGAGATAACCGCACCCGCGCCCCAGCCGACCGGACTACTCGGCCGGCTTGACCGCTATTTCCTGATCTCCGAGCGGAGCTCGACGTTCAACCGTGAGCTCCGTGGCGGACTGGCCACTTTCTTCACGATGGCGTACATCGTCGTCCTGAACCCGTTGATCCTCAGCGGGGCCAAGGACGCCGACGGCCAGTTCCTGGGCGACGGCACCGGCGCCGCGAACATCGCCGCGATAGCCGCCGCCACCGCCTTGACGGCCGGCGTGCTGACCATCCTCATGGGTTTCGTCGGCAAGGTGCCGTTCGCGCTGGCCGCCGGGCTCGGCTTGAACGCGTTCGTGGCCTTCGGCATCGCCTCCCAGATGTCGTGGGAGGACGCGATGGGCCTGGTCGTGCTGGAGGGCATCGTCATCACGATCCTCGTGCTGACGGGTTTTCGCACAGCGGTGTTCCACGCGATCCCGAGCCAGCTGAAGACCGCGATCAGCGTGGGCATCGGCCTGTTCATCGCGCTGATCGGTTTCGTGGACTCCGGCTTCGTCCGCAAGGCCGCCGGCACCCCGCTGGAGCTCGGCATCGGCGGCGCCCTCACCAGCTGGCCCATCTTCGTCTTCGTGATCGGCCTGCTGGTCACCGCGCTGCTCGTGGCCCGCAAGGTCAAGGGCGCGATCTTGATCGGCATCATCGGCACCACCGTGCTCGCCATCATCGTCGAGGCGATCACCAAGGTGGGCCCGTCCCTGGGCGGCAAGAACCCTCTGGGCTGGAGCCTGGTCGTCCCGGCCATGCCCGCCCAGATCGTCGGCCTGCCCGACACCAGCCTCATCGGCCAGTTCAGCCTGTTCGGATCGTTCGGCAAGATCAGCGCCGTGCTGGCCGTGCTGTTCGTCTTCACGCTGCTCATCACCGACTTCTTCGACACGATGGGCACCGTGGTGGGCGTCGGCGCCCAGGCCGGCCTCGTCTCCGAGGAAGGGACGCTGCCCCGCACGCGGGAGATCCTGCTGGTCGACTCGATCGCGGCCGCGGCCGGCGGCGCGGCGTCCACCTCCTCCAACACCACCTACATCGAGTCGGCGGCCGGCGTCGGCGAGGGCGCCCGCACGGGCCTGGCCAGCGTCGTGACCGGCGTCCTCTTCCTGCTGGCGGCCTTCCTGTCCCCGCTGGTCGAGATCGTCCCCTACGAGGCCGCCGCCCCGGCCCTCGTCGTCGTCGGATTCCTGATGATGACCGCCATCAGGGCCATCGACTTCAACGACTACGAGATCGCCATCCCGGCCTTCCTCACAATCGTCCTGATGCCCTTCACCTACTCCATCAGCAACGGAATCGGCGCCGGCTTCATCACCTACGTCCTGATCAAGGCCGTCAAGGGCAAGTCCCGCGAAGTCCACCCCCTGATGTGGGTCGTGGCCGCGCTCTTCGTCGTCTACTTCCTCATCGGCCCCGCCAAGATCCTGTTCGGCCTCGCCTGACGATGCCCGTAAGACGACATGGCCATGGCCATCATGGTGACCTTCGCCCGACGGTCGCCATGATGGCCTGATCGCCGGAGTGGATCGCTTCCCAGCCAAGCCGTCGTCTGGCGGCGAAGCCGGCCCTGATCTCGTGGATCCGGCAAGTGATGGCGGACATCCGGTAGCGGTCGTCCAGGATGAGCTCGTGACCGAGATCCCAATGCCCGGCGGATTCGTGAACGGCGTTGTCCGCGCCGGTGGGACAGCGGGACGACCGGCGGCGGGCAGCGAGCCGATCGGTCGGTGAGCGGTGACGGCCATGGCCGGTGAAAACCCGATCGTCACGAACTTACCGGGGGCGTAGAAGTGGTCGACCGGCTTGCTGAGACGGCATCTTTGCTCTCACGTCACCATGCGTCGCCTGTCACCGTGCTCGATTGGCGGCGGCTGGAGCCCTGGGCCGTCGCGAGGGCACTGGTGGGAGGCCTTGCCCGTTCCGAGCACGTGATCGTCAAGTGGGTGCGGTCCCACCACCCGGACCGGGCTCGTCCCGAGGCGTGGCGGTCCCGTACCGAGCTGGCCGCTCTGCGGTTCCTCTCCGAGGATCTTGCCCTGCGCCTGGCTCCGCGTGTCATCGCCGCCGATGTCTCAAGCGGACTCATCGTGCTGGAGGACCTGGCCCCGCGTGTGGCGCTGGATCAGCTGTTGCGTGCGGAAGGTGCCACGGCCCACGCGGATCGGCTGGTCGCCTTCGCCCGCGTACGTGGTGAGTTCAGCGCGGCCACCGCAGGCATGGCGGCGAAGTACTACACACGCCGGGCCGCTCTCGGGCCGGTCGATCCAGCCGCCGACCGCCTAGGGCGATGGGCCGGGCTTTGCGACGAGGGCCGCGGGCACGCCGCCGGCGTCGGTGCGCCGATCAGCGGCCAGGCCGAGCTCGAGCTGGTCGCCGTGCTAGGAGAACTGGCCGAGCCGGGACCTTTCCTGGCTTTCAGCAACGGCGACCCGGAAGCCAACAACGTCCTCGTGCACGCTTCGGGCGTCCCCGACCCCCGCCTCATCGACTTCGAGTTCGCGGGCTACACCCACGCCCTCAACGACGCTGTCTGCCTGCACGTCCCCGGTCCTGGGTGGCTGTCGGTCGGAGACCCCGTCGCCGACGGACTCGCGGACACCTATCGCCAGGCTCTGGCTCGCGGTGTACCTCAGGCCGAGGACGACCGGCAGTACGGCTTCGCCCTGGCAGCGGCATGCGTCTTCTTCGCGCTCGTTCGGTTGCAACGATTACCGCTCTTGGACACCCGTGCGCCAGGCGACGACAGCCGTCTCCAGCTGATGGCGACGCTGGAGGCCACCGCGCGCACCGCCGAGGCGCACCACACCCTGCCCCACCTCACCGGCTGGGCGCGGCGGGTAGCCGACCTGCTCCGCCGACGCTGGCCCGACACAGACCTGGACCTCGCCGACGGGGCAACGTTCCCGCCCTACTCGGTACGCCGTCGGTGAGCGTCCCGACCGTGAACTCAAGAGTGCTGCCACTCTCAGCGCCGAGATTCGTCGCTCAGATCCACCCGCCGTGGCGAACGACAAACTCCCGCGGAAGGCTCCGATGTCCGTCCCCGCATCCGGCACGTAGCCTTCGCTGATCACGGCTGCGCCGTGAAGAACTGGGGATGACCCAGGCGGAGTTGGCCCGGCGTACCGGTCTCAAGCAACCAGCCGTAGCGCGGTTCGAGGCAGGTGGGACGATGCCCACCATTCCGATGCTCGAGCGTCTGGCGGATGCGTTGGAACTGCGGCTCAGCGTTCACTTCGAACCACAACGTCAGGCAAGCTGATCATCCGGGTGCTCGCCGTGTGCCGCTGGGGCGGAGAATGCGATTCGATGGCGATCACCTTGGGTCGGCGTCCGGTGTCAGCGCTGATGGGCGGCCCGCTACCGGGATGGCTCCCTGTCGACGCTGTTCACGCCGGGGCGCTCACCGACCGCGCGCCTGACCCGGCCGGCGGCGTCGGGAGCGTCGAGAACCAGGTGGAAGGACTCCGAGATGTAGGCGGGGGGTGTCGCGGCGTCCGGCAACTTGGCGAACGACCTCCACGAGGCGTCCCTCCAGGCGTGTACACGGTTCTCCAGGTAGATCGCGCCGACACCGTCCAGCGCGAGAAGGTCCTGGTGGATGGCCGTCTTCTCAGCCTCGGTGGTCTCGCCGCGTCCTTTGCATCGCTCGTCCCTCTCCAGTGGGTCCCGCGGACACAGTTCGATGACCACATCGGTCTTGCCGGCCCAGAAGCCCGTCCCGCCCACGACGACGTTCGAGACTCCGGGCAGTGCCTCCGTCTTCCGCCGGAAGTCGCTTGTCGTCTTCAGGGCCACGCGGAACGATTCCGGCACATCGGATTCACGGAGCGCGTTCGGCGGGAACACCCCGATGAGGTCTTTGAGCGCCTCCGCGCGGGATCTGAACCGCACGGCGGACACCTCGGGCAGGCCGCGCAGGGTGCGTTCGAGGCTCAGGCGCTGTGTGGTGGTGATCGCTCGCTCACCGCAGTTCTTGTACGCGCTGTCGTGGTCACACAGGAACACCGACGCTTCCCCCGTGGTCGGCCACGGAGCCTCGGGTGGCGGCAGCGGCCCGTCCGGCGGGCGGCGCAGGAACCAAAGCCCCGCGCCGAGAGTGGCGAGCAGGGCCGACGCCACGACCGCCGCGATGGCCGTCGCCGCCGGTCGGTTCCAGCGTGTACCGGGATCTCCGGGGTCTGCGCTCGGGGGCATGCGCATGACTGTGTTCGGCGAACGGCCGAAGGTCAACTCGGCAGAAGTGGGCGAGCCTTCCACGCCGACGGGAATGATCTTCGGGGGATCGCGGCGGTACGGTGTGCCGATGGGAGACATGTACGAACTCGTGCTGTCGGTGGACATTCGCGCTGAGATCACCGATGACGAGCTTGCCGAGCTGCGGTGGCATCTGGGGCTGGGGCCACGACCTGAGCGACTGCCGATCGGCACTGACCGATACATGGAGACCTACCCCCTCGGTGATCCCGACGACCCCGACTGCGAGTGGGAGGACGTGGAACCAGAGCCCGTGTTCGCGCAGCGGGGCGCCGCTCCGCGGGTGGGGGGCGCGCTCGTCGCCGAGTTGGTCGCGCGAGAGCGATCGGACGGCTGGGCGCTGACGGTACGCCAAGAAGTCCATCCCGACGACTTCTACCGGCTCCGGACATTGCTGGAGTGGTTCGGCCGCTGCTCGGTCGACGAACATGCCGGCGGTATCGAATCCTTCGTCGGTCACATGCGTTTCTACGAGAGCGTGGAGATCGCCCCCCTTGTTCTCTCGGCCGGGCGGATTCGCCTACCGGAGGACGTCGAATCGCATACCCCGCACTGGGTGGACACCGAGTCGTGACCGGCCCGATCCGCGACATGCGCCGCCCCCGCCGGTGCCGATGTTCTCGAACCCAGGGAAGGAACTCGGTTGCGGTGGGCAGTGGTTCACTCGTTCTGCGGCGTGCGGACGTGCCGCGTGCAGTGGATGATGTCGTGCTGTCAGGAGTCCCATGAGCTCACCTCTGTCCTTCGCGCGTGCGCGTGTGCCCGCCTTGCGTACGACCATGACGGGGCGCGATCCAAGCGAGGGGCACCGGGCGGCCACTCCGCTGGAGTTGCTGTTCGACCTGTGCTTCGTGGTCGCGGTGGCGCAGGCGGCGGCGGAGCTGCATCATGCCCTGGCCGAGGGGCACGCGGGCTCCGGAGTGGTCGCGTACGCGATGGTGTTCTTCGCCATCTGGTGGGCCTGGATGAACTTCACCTGGTTCGCCTCCGCCTACGACACCGACGACGTGCTCTACCGCCTGCTGGCGCTCGCGCAGATCGCCGGTGTGCTGATCCTGGCCGCAGGGGTGCCGCGGGCCTTCGAGCTCAAGGACTTCGCCCTGGTAACGCTCGGCTACGTGGTGATGCGGCTCGCGATGGTGGGCCTGTGGATCCGCGCCGCCGTCGAGGACCCGGCCGGCCGGGCGGTCGCGCGGCGGTACGCGATCGGCATCACGGCGGTCCAGGCGGGGTGGGTCGCCCGCCTGGCGCTGGCCGACTCCGTAGGGCCGGCCGGTTTCCTGGTGATGGTGGTCGCCGAGCTGGCGGTGCCGCTGTGGGCGGAACGGTTCCGCGGGACCACCTGGCATTCCGGCCACATCGCCGAACGCTACGGGCTGCTCACCTTGATCGTCCTGGGTGAGTCGGTGCTGTCGGCGACGCTCGCCATTCAGGCCGGCCTGGACCGGGGGATCGCGACGGGGAAGCTGCTGTCGGTCGCGTTCAGCGGCATGCTGATCGTCTTCGCGATGTGGTGGCTGTACTTCGCCCGGCCCGCGCACCGCATCCTCACCTCCAACCGCGCGGCCTTCCCCTGGGGATACGGGCATTACCTGATCTTCGCGTCGGCCGCGGCGGTGGGGGCCGGGCTCGCCGTCTCGGCCGACCACGAGACCGGCCAGGCTCACGTGGGAACGGTCGCCGCGTCCGCCTCCGTGGCGGTGCCGGTCGCGGTCTTCCTGTTCAGCGTGTGGCTGGTGCACGTCCGCCCGCACCGTCCGGGCCGCCTGGTGGACACCGCGTTCCTGGCCGGCGCCCTGCTGGTGCTCGCCACTCCGTTGACCTCCGTGGCCCTCCCGCTGATCGCCCTGATCACCGCGTCCCTCGTCGCCGTCGGCGTGGTGGCGTCGAGGGACGCCCCGAGCTGAGGGGCCGCCGGTCCCGCTTCGTCCTCGATCGGGTGGCCGGCGGAACGCTTGACATGCCGCAGAGTGCCAGGTCGGACGTGGGTTAGTGTCGTCATGTGGCGGCGAAGGGCAATCGGACGGTGCCGGTGGAGCTGTTGCCCCGGCTCCGGCTGGCGCGCGATCACATCGACCGTGACTACCAGGGCCGGCTCGACCTGGACGGGCTCGCGGCCGTCGCCGGCATCTCCAAGTTCTACTTCATCCGCTGCTTCGGGGCGGCCTACGGCGAGACCCCCAACCGCTACGTCCTGCGCCGCCGGCTGGAGCGCGCCCAAGACCTGCTGCGCTACGCCAACCTCACCGTGACCGAGGTGTGCATGGCCGTGGGCTTCACCAGTCTGGGCTCCTTCTCGTCGAAGTTCACCCAGGTGGTCGGCGAGAGCCCGAAGGCCTATCGCGACCGGTGGGCGGCCCACGGCGCCCCGCGCATACCGGGGTGCTACCTGTTCATGTGCGGAGCCCTCGACCCGGCGGGCGCCGTGGCGCCGGAGGATGCTCATGGCCCGGCGGGCGCCGCGGCGCCGGAAGACCACGATCGCGATTTGTGCAATATTGGAGAAGTGCCAGGTGGGCGGCGGGGAGTAGCTTCGTCCGCATGATTACCAACGTCTCGCTCACGACGATCTACTGCCTCGACCAGGATGAGGCCCGCGACTTCTACGTTGACGTCCTCGGCTTCGTCGCCCGCGTCGACGTCGCCATGGGGGAGGACTACCGCTGGGTCACCGTGTCCCACCCTGACCACCCTGAGCTCGAGATCACGCTGATGAAGCCCGGCCCGCCGCTCGACGCCGAAGCCGCCGACTTCGTCCGGCGCCAGCTGGAGAAGGGGCAGATGGGCGGTCTCGGCCTGCGCGTCGACGACTGCCGCAAGACCTACGAGGAACTGTCCGCCAAGGGCGTGACGTTCCTGCAGGAGCCTTCCGAGCGCCCGTACGGCGTGGAGGCCATCATCCGCGACAACTCCGGCAACTGGCTCGTCCTCGTCGAGCCGAAGGAGTACCAGAGCGACGCCGGCTGAGCCGGGTCTTCAGGTGACGACCGGATGCTCGCCGGTCCGGAGGAGATCCCGCGCGGCAGGGTGACACGCCGTTGAGCGACGAGGACCACGCCGAGGCGCTCATCGGGGCTCGGGCGGCGCGCGAGGCCGGCACCCGTGACCGGGTCATGCCGGAAATACCGTGTTCCTCCATGGGGGGCCGGTGCGTATGCTCGGGCGGGTGGATCAGCGCATGCCCCATACCGTCCGATCGCTCAGCTCTGATCTACGCGCTCTCGGCGTCGGCCCGGGCGATGTCGTGCTGCTCCATTCGTCGGCTCGGAGCCTCGGCTTCGTCGCCGGCGGCTCCCAGGCGGTCGTACAGGCGCTGCTCGACGTCGTCGGGCCCGAGGGCACCCTCGTGGTGCCGGCCCATACGCCCGACAACTGCGATCCGGCCGGCTGGCGCAACCCGCCGGTCCCCGAGGCGTGGTGGCCGCTGATCCGGGAGCAGGCGCCCGGCTTCGACCCGTCCCGCACCCCGAGCCGGTGGATGGGCGTCATCGCCGAGACGGTGCGCACCTGGCCCGGCGCGCTCCGCAGCGACCATCCGCAGGTGTCCTTCGCCGCGCTCGGCAGGCACGCGGCGGACATAACCGGCGAGCACCGGCTGGACGACGCGCTGGGTGAGCGCTCCCCGCTCGGTGCGGTCTACCGGCTGGAAGGAAAGGTGCTGCTGCTCGGCTGCGGGCACGACTCCAACACCTCCCTCCACCTGGCCGAATGGCGGCAGGAGTCACCACCGCGCCACGCCATCGGCGCGTCCGTCCGGCGACCGGACGGAACGAGCCGATGGATCACCTGGACCGACGTGGCCGAGGACGAAGGCGACTTCGAGCGCCTCGGCGCGGCCTTCGAGGCCCATGTGGGCCTGTCGGCCGCGCTCGTCGGCGACGCGCCCGCCCGCCTGATGTCCCAGCGCGCTCTGGTCGACTTCGCCGTCACCTGGCTGGCCGCCAACCGGCCTGTGACCTGAGGTCGTACGGGAGGCCGCCCGTCAGACGATGGTGCAGGGGACGCCGTTGAGGAGGAACCTCACGGGGGCGGAGGCGTGGCCGTTGTGCGTGGCGTTGAAGCCGACCAGGACCGAGGCCCCCGGTAGGATGATCTTGTTCCACGGCAGGTTGCCGGCGCTGATCTGGGAGCCCGTCTGGCTGAAGATGGCCGAATGCCCTGTGGTGAAGCGGATCTCGGACGTCGGGTACTCGATGACCAGCACCCAGCCGTCGATCGCCGTCGTGCCCGTGTTCTTGATCGACACCCAGGCGCTCAGGCCCGTGTTCCACACCGTGGCGGCGTAGGTCGCGGCGCACGACAGGCTCGGCGTGGGCGTGGGCGTGGGCGTGGGGGTCGGGGTCGGCGTCGGGCGGGGGAGCCCCTGGCGGGCGAGGGCCTGGAGGGGGTCGGACGGCAGGCTGAGGTTGCCCGCCGCGTCCCTGGCGACCACGACGTAGGTGTAGCGCCTCCCGGTGACCAGGCCGCCCTCGCTGAAGTTCAGCCAGCTGTAGGGGGCCACCGTGCCGACCTTGAGGTAACCGGTCGCGGTCTGGCGGTACACGTCGTAGGCCGTGACGGCGACGTTGTCCGTCGATGCCTGCCAGCAGAACGTGACGCCGGGGTAGTCGGCCAGGCAGCCGTCGTTCAGGCCGGTCGGCTTCGTCGGCGGGACGGTGTCGCCGGTGGGCGTCGGGCTCGGCGAGGGGGCCGGGCTGGGCGACATCCCGCCGCCCGCGCCGGCGGAGATCAGGCTGGAGGGCGGGCTCACGTTGCCCGCCGCGTCCTTGGCCACGACGTACATCGTGTAGGTGCGGCCCCGGACGCCGGAGAAGCCTCCCACGGTGCCGGTCGTGCTGGTGGCGAAGACGAAGCCGGTGGTCTCCAGGCGGTAGAGGTCGTAGCCGGTGACGCCCTGGTCGTCGGTCGAGGCGGTCCAGCAGATCGCGACGTATCCGGAGTAGGTGCTGGGGACGGGGCAGGGGACCAGGCCGGTGGGCCTCGACGGCGGCGTGATGTCCGCCCCCGCCCTCGCCGGCGCCGCGGCGGGACGGCCGGCGGCCGCGGCGTGCGCCGCGGAGGCGACGGTCCCGGCGTCGG